>JBDNBY010000171.1:0-13453 GCA_039767595.1 Paracoccaceae bacterium
GGCGCGGCGCTTTTCGATGATATGGGCCCATAGGGCTGCGCCAATTCCCATCACTGATGTGGTGGCCATTAAAATCAGCAAAGGGCGATCGCCATAGGCAGGGTTGCTCAGAACGATACCGGCGAGGGCGGATAAAATCGCACCGCAGCCAATGATGATCGCCGAAGCCAGCCCACCGGCCGAGCCAGAAAGCTCTGGCTTGACTTGCATGGCGCCCACGGTGGTCGACGGCAAGGTGATGCCATTGCCCAAGCCGACACATGTCATGAGGCCGAAAAACGTATATTGTGAACTCAACCCCATCATGCTGAGCGCCGCTGAGATCAAGCAGGAGGCCACGGTTAAGGAGAGACCGCTGAGGATCATCGTGTTCACACTCAGTCGCCCTTTGTTGATGCCGGACAAGAAATTCCCCAAAACGTACCCCACGGCAGGGGCACCAAAAAACAGGCCGAGCATATGTTCATCAAGCCCGTATTCCCGTGCGCCAACAATTGGAGCGCCGCCAAGATAGGCAAAAAATGCCCCCGACCCAAGACCTGCGGCTAGGGCATATCCCCAAAACCGATAGGATCGGGTTAATTGACCATAGGCCGAGAATTGACGCGAGAGGGAGACATCGCCTCTTTGCTTTGTCTCACCTTGATCAAAGTAACACAGGATACCAACGCCCACGCCGATCCCCGCAAGGCATGTAAAGATCGCGCGCCACCCATAGGCCGCGCTGACAAGGCCGCCAACCGCAGGGCTAAACATCGGGATAATGGCCATGCCCATAGTGACATAGCCAATTTTGGAGGCGGCGTTTTCAGGGGCTTCGGTATCATGGACAATGGCCCGCGACACAAGCAGCGCGACGGCAGATAGACCCTGAACCACACGCAGGGCGAGGAATTGACCCATGGTACTGACAAAGTGAACGGCCAGCGTACTGAGGATAAAGGCCAAGATCGCCCATAACGCGATGGGCCGTCTGCCATATCGGTCAGAGAGAAAGCCGCCAAATATTTGCAAAACGGCAGAGGTCGCTAGAAAAACACCAACGGCCAAGCCGGCCACTTCTGGCGACGAATTTAAATCTGCGGCAATGGTCGGTAAAGCCGGTAGAAACGTGTTCATCGTCAAGGGCGACAGCGCCGCCAAAAGGATCAAAGTCATGAAATGCGGCGGGGTGCGCCTATTTAAAAATGCCATGGGGGCTCACTAAGTTTGCAGTAATTTGCAGTTTGCAGAAAATATTTTTGCATAAATTTGCAAATTTGCCAATCTTTTCTTTTGGAAATGCTGCAATGCGGCTATGGTGTGCGAAATTCAAAGAGGATGCGATCATGAAAGATATTCTTCAAGAACTCGAAGACCGCCGCGAAGACGCCCGCATGGGTGGCGGTCAGCGCCGTATTGATGCGCAGCACGCCAAAGGCAAGCTGACCGCGCGCGAGCGGATCGATTTGCTGTTGGACGAGGACTCTTTCGAAGAATTCGACATGTTCAAAACGCACCGCTGCGTCGAATTTGGCATGGAGCAAAGCAAACCAGCCGGCGACGGTGTCATCACAGGATGGGGCACGATCAATGGCCGCGTTGTCTATGTCTTTAGTCAAGATTTCACGGTGTTTGGCGGATCGCTCTCCGAAACTCATGCGCAGAAAATCACCAAAATTCAGGACATGGCCATCCAAAATGGCGCGCCTGTGATTGGTTTGAACGACTCTGGCGGTGCCCGTATCCAAGAGGGGGTCGACTCGCTTGCCGGTTATGCGGATGTGTTTCAGCGCAATATCATGGCCTCTGGCGTTGTGCCGCAGATTTCCGTGATCATGGGCCCTTGCGCGGGCGGCGCGGTGTATAGCCCCGCGATCACCGACTTTATCTTTATGGTCAAAGACAGTTCTTATATGTTTGTCACGGGGCCGGATGTTGTTAAAACCGTCACTAACGAAGTTGTCACAGCCGAAGAGCTGGGTGGCGCGTCCACGCACACAAAGAAATCATCGGTCGCCGATGGTGCCTTTGAAAATGACATTGAGGCGCTGGCCGAAGTGCGCCGTTTGGTTGACTTTTTGCCGCAAAACAATCGGGATAAAGCGCCTGTGCGCCCGTTCTTTGATGATCCTGCGCGCATTGAGGACTCGCTCGATACCTTGATCCCCGACAATCCCAATACGCCCTATGACATGAAAGAGCTGATCACGAAAACGGTCGATGAAGGTGATTTTTACGAAATCCAAGAGAATTTCGCCAAGAATATCATCACAGGCTTTGCTCGTATCGAAGGTCAAACGGTTGGGCTCGTTGCCAATCAGCCGATGGTGCTGGCGGGCTGTTTGGATATTGATGCCAGCCGCAAGGCCGCGCGCTTTGTCCGGTTTTGCGATGCCTTTGAAATTCCGCTTTTGACATTGGTCGATGTCCCGGGCTTCTTGCCGGGCACATCACAGGAATATAACGGCGTAATCAAACATGGGGCAAAGCTGCTCTTTGCCTATGGCGAGGCGACCGTGCCCAAGGTCACTGTGATCACGCGCAAAGCCTATGGTGGGGCCTATGACGTTATGTCATCCAAGCATTTGCGCGGTGATTTTAACTATGCGTGGCCCACAGCCGAGATCGCCGTTATGGGCGCCAAAGGGGCGACGGAAATTATTCACCGTGCCGATATCAATGATGCGGACAAGATTGCCGCCCATACCCAAAACTACGAAGAGCGCTTTGCCACGCCGTTTGTTGCCGCAGAGCGTGGGTTCATCGACGAAGTGATCATGCCGCGCTCCACACGGCGGCGTGTGGCACGGGCCTTTGCCAGCTTGCGCAATAAAAAGCTGCAAAACCCATGGAAAAAACATGACAACATCCCGCTGTAACGGAGCTTTGTGATGTCGCGCACGTCTTGGCATGTGACATATGAGGGGCAGGCGGTGACTGTGTCACGCCGCGCGCGCCCCGTATTTGATGTGGCGGGGGAAACTGTGCTTCCTGATGCGTGCCGCGTGCGCATTGCCCATCAAGTGCGCCAAGATCTCTGGCGGGCCTTGCAAAATGTGCGCGGATTTGCCCCCGCCGTTCAGATTGAGCGTCATGACACGGGCTTGCATGTCACAGCCGGCGGGCAATTGGCCTGTTCCGCGCCCGTGGATCAACTGCGCGCGCGCATTCAGCATGTTTTAGATGATCCGCAAAACCGCCTGCGTTGGGTCACTTATGGCCGCAAGAAGAAGGCGGTGCACTGATGATCTGCGTTGGAATTGCCACGTGCGTGAAAAACTTTTGCCTAAAGAGGCAATCACCTCTTCAATTTATGACGTTGTTTGCTATGATGCTGTGCAACTTGTGCCTGAAAATTTGGGGATTTCATACATCCAAAATAAGGTGCAAGGGACCAAACTGGCAGGTTAACATAAATCGGAGAATACAATGTCAAAATTCACAATCACTGCGCTTGTCGCAGCACTCGTCGCCCTTGGCGCATGTGCAAATGGCTCAAACAGCGCTGACGAAGAGTTCGTTGTCGTGGTGCCTGAGCCCATCACAACAGAGCCGGCCTACACAGGCAAATACAAGTAATCCCAATACAGTCGTATTGAGCGCGCGCGCCGCATTTGGCGCGCCGCATTCTTGCATAGGCATCTTCAATCGTAAGGAGGTGCTATGTTAAAGCATCGCGGTTTTCCAGGGCGTCTGCCTGGAACAGATTCTCAATTCACAATTCGGCGCGCCAACCCCAAAGGCATCACCCCCATCAAGCGGCTTGAACGGTTTAACGATCGCAAGCCCGCCGATCGGCGTGCGGATGCAGGCTTTGTGCGGGCGCTTGTTCAATATTTTGGCGATGCGCCGTTTGAGCGGGGCAATTTGGACGCAGGCCGCCTGTCGTGGGTCTTTGGGCGCGAAGTTCTGCCCTTTGATGACCCGTTTGATCCCGCCTCATATGATGCGCAGCTGATCTTAGATTTGCGCGCGATCGAAATATCCTTTCCCGACGCCTTTGATGACGACGGATGGGAAGAGCTTTAGTAAAAGGACGACTGATATGTTTAAAAAGATCCTGATTGCGAACCGCGGTGAAATCGCGTGCCGTGTGATCAAGACTGCCAAAAAGATGGGCATTTCGACCGTAGCGATTTACTCGGACGCCGATAAAAACGCGCTACATGTCAAAATGGCGGATGAGGCCATTCATGTCGGGCCGGCCCCTGCCAATCAGTCCTACATTGTGATCGACAAAGTGATGGAGGCGATCAAAGCATCTGGCGCTGAGGCGGTTCATCCGGGCTATGGCTTTTTGTCAGAAAACCCTAAATTTGCCGAGGCGCTCGAGGCGGCCGGCGTTGCCTTTATCGGGCCGCCCAAGGGTGCGATTGAGAAAATGGGCGATAAAATCACCTCAAAGAAAATCGCTCAAGAGGCCGGCGTCAGCACTGTGCCTGGATATATGGGATTGATTGAGGATGCCGATGAGGCCGTCAAAATCTCAAATGAAATTGGCTATCCTGTGATGATCAAAGCCTCGGCCGGCGGCGGCGGCAAAGGCATGCGCATTGCATGGTCAGATGAAGAGGCACGCGAAGGGTTTCAATCCTCGAAAAATGAGGCGGCCAATAGTTTTGGCGATGATCGGATTTTCATTGAAAAATTCGTCACACAGCCTCGCCACATCGAAATTCAAGTTTTGGCCGACACACATGGCAATTGCATTTACCTTAATGAGCGCGAATGCTCGATCCAGCGCCGCAATCAAAAGGTCGTCGAAGAGGCGCCATCGCCCTTTTTGGATGAGGCGACGCGCCAAGCCATGGGTGCACAATCGGTCGCGCTGTCGCAGGCCGTGGGCTATGCCAGTGCCGGCACGGTCGAGTTCATCGTTGATGGGGATCGCAATTTCTACTTCCTTGAAATGAACACGCGGTTGCAAGTGGAACATCCCGTCACCGAATTGATCACAGGTGTGGATTTGGTCGAACAAATGATCCGCGTGGCCGCGGGCGAAAAGCTGTCGCTTGCGCAATCGGATATTGGCATAAATGGATGGTCAATTGAAAACCGCCTTTATGCCGAGGATCCCTATCGCAATTTCCTGCCATCTATTGGGCGTCTCACACGCTACCGCCCGCCACTGGAAATAGCCACGCCAGACTATGCCGTGCGCAATGACACAGGCGTTTTTGAAGGCGGCGAAATTTCTATGTATTACGATCCGATGATCGCCAAGCTGTGCACATGGGCGCCCACACGCGGCGCGGCGATTGAGCATATGCGCGTTGCACTCGACCGGTTCGAAGTTGAAGGCATTGGTCACAATTTGCCATTCTTGGCCGCCGTGATGGATCATCCAAAATTCGTCTCTGGGGATATGACGACCGCCTTTATCGCCGAGGAATATCCAGATGGGTTCGTCGGAGTAGACTTGCCAGAAGGTGATCTGCGCCGCATTGCTGCGGCTACGGCCGCGATGAACCGTGTGGCCGAAATTCGCCGAACCAAAGTTTCGGGCCGGATGGACAATCACGAGCGCCGCGTTGGTGACGATTGGGTGGTGAAGGTGCAAGGCGTTGAGTTTGCAGTGGATATCAATGCAGACAAAGACGGATCCCAAGTGCGCTTTGCCGATGGTCACGTGATGCGCGTCGAAGGCGATTGGACACCGGGTCAGCCTTTGGCGGATATGATGGTCGATGGTGCGCCTTTGGTCCTCAAGGTGGCCAAAATCACGCATGGGTTCCGCGTACGAACGCGCGGTGCGGATATCGCCGTCAAAGTGATGAGCCCGCGCCAAGCGGAGCTGTCGGCGCATATGATTGAAAAGCTGCCGCCGGACACGTCAAAATTGCTCTTGTGTCCAATGCCAGGTTTGGTTGTGAAAATTGATGTCGAGGTCGGCCAAGAGGTGTTCGAAGGTCAAGCCCTATGCACCGTCGAGGCGATGAAGATGGAAAATATCTTGCGCGCTGAAAAATCAGGGGTTGTCTCCAAAATCAACGCCGAAGCTGGTGCGAATTTGGCCGTTGATGATGTCATTATGGAGTTTGAATAAACCCCATATGACAGGCGTCATCGGTCATATCCCTCTTTGGGCGCATTACTCTTGCAGCAATGATCCCAAATCTTTGGCGCGGCGGATTTCTTCGCGGCGCATGGGCATTTTGTCGATGCTGCGGGAAATGTCGCGCGCGCTCCATGGGCTGGCTTTGCGCTGTTTGACAGTGCCGTCTTTGCCCATAAGGACAAAGCTAAATCCACGCGGGCGCAGCTTTTGGCGTAGCGCGGATCGATCTGCAGGGGCCGTGTCAACAATCACCACAACATCGCGCGCCTCCAAGCTGGCGGCATCCTTGGTCAGCAGGTCCAATTGGTCGCGAAACCGTGGGTCATTTTCACTATCGGCAAACACGACCACGGGGCGTTTGATCCAGATGAAATCCTCAATTTGGATGTCCGTTGCGTTATATATTGGCATCGCGCCCTCGGGTGCGTCACTCGCGCGGGCGCCAGTGGCCAATACAGATAAAAGAGCCGTTATGATCAATGCTGTTTTCATAACTATGTATATAGGCACGGTTTGCTCAATGGCGAAGGTGTCTTTGAAAAATTTCTTGCCAATCGAGAAAGGGAGTCACCCATGAGTGATAAAAATATCTGGAAAGAGATCGCCGAAAAAGAGCTGCGCGGGCGCAGCGTGGACGATTTGGATTGGCAAACCCTTGAGGGGATCACGGTCAAACCCCTGTATACCGCGGACGATACCGCAGATTTGCCGCATATGGGCGGCGTCCCTGGGCAAGAGCCGTTCACGCGCGGCGTCAAGGCCACGATGTATGCAGGGCGCCCATGGACCATCCGCCAATATGCGGGATTTTCTACGGCCGAAGAGTCAAACGCCTTTTATCGCAAAGCACTGGCTGCGGGCCAACAAGGCGTGTCAGTGGCCTTTGATTTGGCCACGCACCGCGGCTATGACAGTGACCACCCCCGCGTTCAGGGCGATGTCGGCAAAGCGGGCGTTGCCATCGACAGTGTCGAGGATATGAAAATCCTCTTTGATGACATCCCCTTAGACAAAGTCTCAGTTTCGATGACAATGAACGGTGCCGTGATCCCGATTTTGGCCAATTTCATCGTCACGGGCGAGGAACAAGGTCATGATCGTGCTGTACTCTCAGGCACCATTCAAAATGACATTCTCAAAGAGTTCATGGTACGCAACACCTATATCTATCCGCCGGCGCCCTCGATGCGCATTATCGCGGATATCATTGAATATACGTCCAATGAGATGCCAAAATTCAATTCTATTTCGATCTCGGGCTATCACATGCAAGAGGCTGGCGCGAACTTGGTGCAAGAGCTGGCCTATACGCTGGCGGACGGCAAAGAGTATGTCCAAGCGGCGATGGATCGTGGCATGGACATCGATAAATTTGCGGGGCGCTTGTCGTTCTTTTTTGCTATCGGCACCAATTTCTTTATGGAGGCGGCCAAGCTGCGGGCGGCCCGTTTGCTATGGCATCGGATCATGACGGATCTTGGGGCGCAAAACCCCAAATCCAAAATGTTGCGCACTCATTGTCAAACCTCTGGGGTGAGCTTGCAAGAGCAAGACCCCTATAACAACGTGATCCGCACGGCCTATGAGGCGATGTCGGCGGTTTTGGGGGGAACGCAATCTCTCCATACCAATGCGCTGGATGAGGCGATTGCCTTGCCGACGGAATTCTCTGCGCGCATCGCACGCAACACGCAACTGATTTTACAAGAGGAAACAGGCGTGACCAATGTGGTCGATCCGCTGGCGGGATCCTATTATGTTGAGAAACTGACTGCAGATTTGGCCGATGCAGCATGGGCCTTGATCAAAGAGGTCGATGACATGGGCGGCATGACCAAAGCGGTTGAGAGTGGCATGCCTAAATTGCGTATTGAGGAAACAGCCGCAACTCGCCAAGCGATGATCGATCGCGGCGCGCAAGTGATCGTTGGCGTTAATAAATATCGCAAAGATGAAGAAGAGCCGATCGATATTCTGGATATCGACAATGAAGCCGTGCGCGCCTCGCAAATCACACGCCTCGAGCGGATCAAAGCTGAGCGGGATGCCACCGCATGCGCCGCGGCCCTTGAGGAAGTGAGCCGCCGCGCCCAGCAGGGGGGCAATTTGCTCGAGGCGGCTGTCGAGGCGGCCCGCGCCCGTGCCACAGTAGGAGAAATCTCAATGGCCATGGAAAAAGAATTCGGTCGGCACCGTGCCGAAGTGAAAACCCTCGCGGGTGTATATGGCGCGGCCTATGAGGGCGACGAAGACTTTGCCGCCATTCAAAAATCAGTCGAGGATTTTGCCGAGGCCGAAGGCCGCCGCCCGCGGATGCTTGTCGTGAAAATGGGCCAAGATGGACATGATCGCGGGGCAAAAGTGATCGCGACAGCCTTTGCCGACATTGGCTTTGACGTTGATGTTGGCCCATTGTTCCAAACGCCAGATGAGGCCGCGCAAGATGCGATCGACAACGACGTGCATGTCATTGGCATCAGCTCGCAAGCGGCCGGTCACAAAACCCTTGCCCCGCAATTGATTAAGGCGCTGAACGACAATGACGCCGGCGATATCATCGTGATTTGTGGCGGTGTGATCCCGCAGCAGGATTACGATTTTCTTAAATCTGCAGGGGTGAAGGCGATTTTCGGACCCGGCACACATATTCCAACCGCGGCACAAGATATCCTTCGTCTGATCAGTTCGGCCCGCCAGTCATAACGACTGCCCTCATGGCGTCTTGGGGTGTCATGAGGGGCCTCTGTGCCGTGGGTGCCGCCCTGCGCCAAACGCCTTGGTTATTGTGATTGTCGTCAAAAGCTCTTAATGGCTTTGGTGATTTTATATTACCGAGACATCAGGTGACCCATGGATATACGGCCGGCTCAAACGCGTGACATTCCACAATTGGTATCTTTGTGGAATGACGTCATTTACAATAGCACAGCGATTTTTCATTCAACGCCGCGCACAGCGCAGGATGTGCAAGGGTTTATCGACCAACGTGGGCGTGGGTTTTTAGTGGCCGTACGGGGCGAGACTGTGTTGTCGTTGGCAACATATTTTCCGTTTCGGGCGGGCAATGGCTATGACTACACTGTCGAATATTCGGTCATCTCGGCCCCTGATGCGCGTGGCAGCGGCGCGGGCCGCGCCGTGGTCGAGGCGCTGATGCAAGAGGCGCGGGCGCAAGGCAAGCATTCGATATGGGGCGTGGTGAGCGCCGAAAACGAAGAGGGCCTTGCATTTCACAAGGCCCTCGAATTTACGCAAGTGGCGCGCCTGCCGCAGGTCGGACGAAAGTTTGACCGGTGGCTCGACGCGATTTACATGCAAAAAATGCTTTAGTCAGGCGAGGCCGGCTGTATCATCAGGAGGATATAGCCAGAGATCCCCGCAATCATTGAACCCGATAGAACGCCTAGGCGCACTTGGTTCATCAGCTCGGGATCGTCAAAGCTCAGCCCGCCAATAAAGAGCGACATCGTAAAGCCAACCCCTGCGAGCAAGGCGACCCCTGCCATATGGATCCAGTTGGCCCCAAAAGGCAGGACCGCCAGACCCAATTTGACGGCGATAAAGGTCATGCCAAACACGCCGATCAGCTTGCCAATCAACAATCCCGCACCGATGCCCAATGGCACTGGCGCCGCGAGATCGCTAAACGAGAGGCCGTCAAGAACGACGCCGGCGTTGGCAAACGCAAAGATTGGAATGATCACAAATAAAACATACGGGTTCAGGGCATGTTCCAACGCGTGCAATGGCGATTTCCCATGTCTATCCTTGAGCGGAATGAAAAGGGCGCTGATCACACCGGCAAGCGTTGCGTGCACGCCTGATTTCAAAACAAAGTACCACATCACAACACCTAAAAAGAGGATCGGCGTCGCACGGTGTGACCCGCGTAAGTTCAACAAAAGCATTGCCGCCATGGGGATCAATGCCATGAAAAGGTAATCGATTTTAAGGTTGGCTGTGTAGAACAGTGCGATAATGATGATCGCGCCTAGATCGTCCAAAATGGCCAATGTCAGCAAGAATACTTTAAGGCCAGAGGGCGCGCGCGATCCGACAAGCGCCAAAATACCAAGGGCAAAGGCGATATCGGTCGCCGCTGGGATCGCCCAGCCGCTGATGGTCGCATCATTGCCCCAGTTGATGGCCGCGTAGATCAGAGCTGGCACAGCCATCCCGCCCACGGCCGCCATGCCAGGCAGCATAATGTCGCGTGGGTTTTTCAGCTTGCCATCAAGTATTTCGTTCTTCAGCTCGAGGCCGATCAAAAAGAAGAAGATCGCCATAAGCCCGTCGTTGATCCACAAGATCAGAGGCTTTTGAAGACCCTCACCATTGATCATAACGGCCAGTTTGCTCTGGTGTAAGACATAGTCATAGCTGCCTTGTAGGCTCGAGTTTGCAACAAGCATGGCCAAGACTGCGGATAGCATCAATAGGACACCGCCAGTGGCCTCGTGTTTAAAAAGTTTCTCGATTGAGTTTAACAGCATATGCGCCTCTTTTAATTTTCATTGTCAGGTGGAGAGGTGTAGAACACCCACGTACGATATATGCGCTTGTTATGCAAATAACAGACCAGAACAGTCAACATATTTAACCAAAGGAGAGTGATTTGGAGTTTGATCATCTTGTCGTTGCGGCCGAGCATCTTGACCAAGCTGTGGACTATATCGAGACCGAGCTTGGCATAACGCTGATCCAAGGCGGCAAACACGCGCGCTATGGCACTCATAACGCCGTCGCGGCGATTGGGGCGCATTGCTATATCGAGGCGATCGCCCGAGGTTACGACGGACCCCAGCCCCAAGTCGCGCGTTGGTTTGACTTGGATCGGTTTGAGGGCGCGCCGCGCATCATCACATGGGCGTGCCGAGTAGGGGACCTGCACTCCGCAATGGTCCAACTGCCTGCGCAAGCGGGCACTGCCGTCGAGATGACGCGCGCAGCCTTTCGTTGGAAGATCAACGTCGCCCCATCGGGCCGCATGATGCACGATGGGGCCTTTCCTCAATTGCTCGAATGGGAGGGGGCCAGCATCCGTGTGATCATTTGCCCAGTGCAGAGGTTGAATTAACGCGCCTGAGTGTGACGCATGCACATGCGGCGGCGGTGATGCAGCACTGCCCGCAATTGGCCGATGATCCGCGCATCGATGTCATTTCTGGCCGGCCGCTGGCCTTTCGTGCGGATTTTGATACCCCTTCGGGGACAAAGACGTTATTGGGATAAACATGACTTTATGGGAACGGATCACAGCGGCGATTGCCGCGCTGAAGGCGGGGCAAAGCCTTGCGGATGTGTTTGACACATTACGCCGCCCGCCCGAGCATACGATTGCCTTTACCATTGCCGTGATCGCCTTGTCGGCCAAGATGGCAAAGGCCGATGGTATTGTGACCCGTGATGAAGTGCGTGCCTTTCGGAGCATCTTTCACATCGCCCCCGAGGCCGAAGCCCAAGCGGCCCGTGTCTTTAACTTGGCGCGCCAAGATGTGGCAGGCTTTGACGCCTATGCACGCAAACTGCGCGCTATGTTTGATGCTAATCGCAAGATTTTGACGGACTTGTTCGAGGGGCTCGTCTTTATCGCGATGGCCGATGGCGAGTTTCATCCGTCTGAGGATGCGTTTTTACAGGCGGTGGCGACTGAATTTGAATTGCCCGCCGCCGAGCATCGCCAAATCTATGCGCGCCAAGGGGTCGAAGGGCATAGTGATCCCTACATCGTTTTGGGAGTGTCACCCGATCAATCATTGGCACAGATCAAAGCCGTCTGGCGCCAAATGGTGCGCGAGATGCATCCAGATACGATGATGGCGCGCGGCGTACCCCAAGAGGCGATCAAATTGGCCGAGGCCCGCCTATCTGCGGTCAATGATGCATGGCGCGAGATACAAGACGCTCATGGCGCGCGGTGACACGGCGCGGCAGGTGCCGCTGATCCAATTCATCGCCCAGACTGCGCGCTTTGTCGGGGCGGGGTTTTTGCTCACATTTTTGTCGAGCGTGGGCCAAACCTTTTTCATATCGATTTTCTCGGGCCATATACGCGCGGCCTTTGACCTCAGCCATGCGGCATGGGGGACGACTTATGCCATCGCGACCTTTGGCTCGGCGATCGTTTTGATTTGGGCCGGCGGGCTGACGGACATTTTGCGGACGCGCATTTTGGGGGCGTTGGTCTTGCTGGGCTTGGCGGGGGCGGCGCTCTTTATGGCGCGCAATACATCGGTTTTAGGTCTTGGGATCGCGTTGTTCTTACTGCGCTTTATGGGGCAGGGGATGGCCTCTCATTTGGCGTCTACAGCGATGGCACGGTGGTTTAGTGCACAGCGCGGGCGGGCTTTGGCCTTATCCAGCTTGGGGTTTTCTCTGGGCGAGGCGGTCTTGCCAGTGACATGTGTGTTTCTCTTGACGCTCTATTCTTGGCAAAGCCTCTGGGCGGTGAGCGCGCTTGTTGCGGCCCTCTCTGCCCCGCTCTTGTATTGGATGCTGCAATATGAGCGGACCCCGCAGGACATGGCCACTGAGGCACAATCCACAGGGATGCAGGCCCACCAATGGCGCCGCGCCGAGGCGTTGCGCCACCCGCTCTTTTGGTGGATGATCCCCGTGATGATTGGCCCGCCCGCGTTTATCACGGCGTTTTTCTTTCAACAGGTGCCCTATGCCGAGGGGAAGGGCTGGAGCCATCTTGTCCTCGTCTCAGCCTTCCCACTCTACACTGTGATGACAGTGACGTTCACACAGATCGCCGGATGGATCCAAGATCGCTTTGGCCTGATCCATGTGCTGGGCTTTGCGCAGGTGCCGATGGTCTTTGCCTTTGTCGCCTTTGCCGCGGCGCCGACGGCCGGTTGGCTGATCTTGGGGCTGTTTTTCGTGGCCCTGACATCGGGGACAATGCCGACATGGTTCCGCGGCTTTTGGGCCGAATTTTACGGCACCCAGCATTTGGGCGCGATCAAGGCGCTGGCGACAGCGATCATGGTCTTTGGCTCAGCCGTTGGGCCGGTTGTGACGGGGGCGGGTCTGGACCACGGGATGACGATGGATCAGCAATACCTGTGGGTGAGTGTGTATTTCATCATGTCCTCGGCCATTTTATACGCCGCCATCGTGCGGTATCGCCGCGATCTGTAATTGCACGGCGCGCTGATTTTGACTTGTCCTTGGGGGAGTGTCTTGATACGAAGAGATGGCGCACAGTCACGGCGCATGCCCCCGTGGTGGAATGGTAGACACAAGAGACTTAAAATCTCTCGGCTGAATGGCCGTGCCAGTTCGAGTCTGGCCGGGGGCACCACTTTCCTGAAAAACTTATTGAAATTCCTCGGGTTAATCCATCGAGGAGGTTCATCGTGTCACACATTCCGTACACAATTTGTCGCTCAGGCACTTACTACTATA
>JBDNBY010000172.1:0-4714 GCA_039767595.1 Paracoccaceae bacterium
ACACATGTTTCCACAAGGGGCGCGGGTGGATGAACATTTTGTAGTAAAAGCCAGCCGTGAGGAACCGAGAGGCAAGACCATTCACCGCACCAATATCGAATTCCAAAGACGGCCAATGGTTTTGCGATGTGGCCTTAAGACCATCGAACAGCTCGGTTGTTGTGACGCGTTGGTTGGGCTCGAATTCACCACCTTCGGCCATATTCACAAGGCCGTTGGGTTCTTCGGCGCCTGAGGCAACGATCCCGCGCGGACGGTGATATTTGAACGAGCGCCCCACAAGCATTTGGTCATTGGCCAAAAGAGCCGAGGCGAGTGTGTCACCTGCATGACCTGTCATGCGTTGACCGTTAAAAGTGAATTCCACCTGTGTCGATGTATCGATCAGGCGTCCGCCGGATTGTAATCTTGTGCTCATTTTTTCGACCCTTTGCTTGGGTTGATATCTTGGATTTGAGTATTTTTGGCAAAAAGAAAGATCATGAGAACTCTCTCCAAGTCCAGCCTGGGCGCTTGGCGGAGATTTTGTCCTTAAGCTCTTGAGGCGGCTCAAAAGTTTGCGCGGCATAGGTGCCGAATACCTCAAGCGTCATGGTGCAGCGCGCCGCGTGGAACCATTTTCCGCAGCCGTTGACATGGCGCCAGCGCTCAAAATGCACGCCCTTTGGGTTTTCGCGCATGAACAGGTAGTTTTCAAAGTCATCATCAGATGAGCCGGGACCAAAGCGTTTTAGGTGGGCCTCACCGCCGCCGTGGAGATCGGATTCTTCGGCATGGACGCCGCAATACGGGCATTCAAGGATTAGCATGGCTGCACCTCTTTGTTGAAATTTTGTGACGGAATCCCCATATCGAAGGCATGGAGATATTGTTGATTATTTTGGTCGGCGGGCCTTTGGTGATTGGCGGCGCGATTGCGATTTATGAATGGCGCAAGACGGTCACGCTCTTGAAACATGATTTTAGCTCGGACTGCACACCTCAGACCGAAGTCGAACGCGACACTGACCGCGCAGCGCAAGTGATTCGCGAGGCGATAATGCGCAACATTGGTGGTGGATCGTTGATGTAGCATCAGTGCGCCACCCCTGCCGCAACGCTTTCGTCGATGAACTTGCCTTCGCGGAAGCGGTGCATGCTGAATTCTTCGGTCAACGGCGAGTGACCCTTGGCCATCAATTCCGCCATAGCCCAGCCAGAGCCTGGTGTCGCCTTAAAGCCGCCTGTTCCCCAGCCACAGTTCACAAAGACGCCTTCGACTGGTGTTTTGGAGAGGATCGGAGATCTATCGCCTGTCATATCCACGATGCCGCCCCATTGGCGTAGCATTTTCAGGCGCGAGACCATTGGGAAAGTCTCGACCAATGCGCGTACGGTCTCTTCGATGTGGTGGAAAGAGCCGCGCTGAGTATAGTTGTTGAACCCGTCTGTTCCGCCGCCGATGACCATTTCGCCCTTGTCAGATTGTGACATATAACCGTGCACGGTGTTGGCCATAACGACCACATCCATACAGGGTTTGATCGGCTCGGACACAAGCGCCTGAAGTGCAACGGATTCGATTGACAAACGGAAGCCGGCCATCTCGGTCAGGCGCGAGGTGTTGCCCGCAACCACGATGCCCAGCTTATCACAATCGATTGCGCCTTTGGTGGTGTCGACACCGACGACCTTGCCACCATCTCGGCGAATGCCGGTCACTTCGCATTGTTGGATCACATCCATGCCCATATCCGAGCAGGCCCGCGCATAGCCCCAAGCGACCGCGTCATGGCGCGCTGTGCCGCCGCGCGCCTGCCACAACCCACCCAAAACAGGATAGCGAGGTCCGTCTAGATTGATGATTGGGCACAGCTCTTTGACACGCTGTGGTCCGATGAATTCGGTTTTTACGCCCTGCAGCGCATTTGCGTGGGCCGTACGTTGATAGCCGCGCACCTCATGTTCGGTTTGCGCCAACATGATAACACCGCGAGGCGAGAACATCACGTTATAGTTCAGATCCTGTGACATCGTCTCATACAGGCTGCGCGATTTTTCATAGAGCGCCGCCGACGGATCTTGGAGATAGTTTGAGCGGATAATCGTGGTATTACGACCTGTGTTTCCGCCGCCCAACCATCCTTTTTCGATGATCGCCACATTTGTAATGCCAAAGTTTTTCCCAAGGTAATAGGCGGTTGCCAGACCATGGCCCCCTGCGCCAACTATGATCACGTCATATTTCTTTTTTGGCTCGGGCGAACGCCACGCGCGTTCCCAACCGGTGTGAAAGCGGGCCCCTTCGCGGGCGACTGCAAATGCTGAATAACGTTTCATAGGCCTCGAATCCAATATCTGTCGATGTTATTTGTGCATACGCACTTGGGCATTTTCTCCATGACTTGAAACGTCATCTAGGTCAACACTTGCGACATCTCGACATTTTGAGACATTTCCCTCTTTTTTATTTGCGCGATGCCCTCTAGGTAAACATAGGATCAATGGAGGCATTATCATGTTTTGGCTTGTTTCAGCGTGGATTGCGGCAATCGTCGTGGGGCTTTTGCTTATTCGTATGCGGCGTAGCACCGATACAGACGATGATGTCGCATTGGATATCAGTTTTTACAAAGATCAGCTCACCGAAATTGATCGTGACCTTGAGCGTGGCGTTCTAAGCCAAGAAGACGCAGAGCGTGCGCGGACCGACATTTCGCGCAAAATTTTGAAACTTGATGCGCAAAACCCAACTATCGGCACCAGCGACGCAAGCCGTGCCCCACTTTGGGTTATGGCGCTTCTTGCGGTTGTCCTCCTCGGAGGAAGCTTTGGCGTTTACAACCAACTTGGCCAACCGGGATATAATGATGTGCCGTTGCAGCTGCGCAAAGAGTTTGCGCAAAAACGTTTGGAAGAGCGTCCGAGCCAACAAGATATTCTGGATCAACTTCCCGCTAGTCTTGGGCCCAATACACCTGAGGGCGACTATGGTCAGTTGGTCGTCAAACTACGCGAAACAACAGCAACCCGTCCCAATGATCTTGAAGGGTTTGAATTGCTTGCTCGGATTGAAACCCAACTTGAGAACTTTAATGAGGCAAGCCGCGCAAAAGGTCGTGTGATTGCGATCAAGGGATCTGAAGCGACAGCGAATGATTATCTTGATTATGCAGAAAGCCTGATCATTGCGGCCAATGGCTATGTGTCCCCTTCGGCTGAGGCGGCCCTAAAAGAGGCGTTGAACCTAGATCGTGAAAATGGGGGCGCCCTCTATTACACTGGCCTCATGATGGCGCAGAATGATCGCCCTGATCTTACGTTTCGCATCTGGCGAAAACTATTGAATGACGGGCCCAATGACGCGCCTTGGATTGCGCCGATCCGGTCGCAAATGATGGATATGGCCTATCTTGCGGGGCAACACAAATATCAGCTTCCACCGGAAACAACACTGCGTGGCCCAACATCTGAGGACATTGAAGCGGCATCTGGCATGGATGCCGAAGACCGAAACGCAATGATCCAAGGCATGGTGGCACAGCTCTCAGACCGATTGGCGACCCAAGGTGGCACGGCCCAAGAATGGGCGCGTTTGATCAATGCCTATGGTGTCTTGAGCGAGATCGACCAAGCGCGTGCTATCGTTGCCGAGGCGCGGACCGTTTTCGCAGCAAATCCACAGGACCTAGACTTGATTAACGCCGCGGCGGACGCCATCGGATTGGCGCAATGATAACAAATGATATTCAAGAATTCGCGGCCACGCTTTCGCGCCCTTGTGCACTTATGGGATTAGACTTGGGCACGAAAACCATTGGGGTTGCGATTTCCGATCTTTTGTTGTCGTCGGCGACGCCCATCAAAACCATAAAGCGCACCAAATTCACAGCCGATGCAGAGGCGCTTATCTCGCTGATCAAAGACCGCAATATCGCGGGTATTGTATTAGGCTTGCCGCGCAATATGGACGGCAGCGAAGGACCGCGGTGCCAAGCCACCCGCGCCTTTGCGCGCAATTTTGAACGCCTAAACCCCTGCCCGATCACCTTTTGGGACGAAAGATTGTCAACAGTTGCGGCAGAAAAAGCACTTTTAGAGGCGGATACGACAAGAAAACGTCGTTCTGAGGTTATCGATCACGTTGCCGCGTCGTATATCCTTCAAGGAGCCCTAGATCGGCTGAGACATATATGAGCAGCAATTCGGGAAAAAACACTGTGGCAGATGACATCTGGAAAAGAGACGAAATTCAATCGCCTTGCATAAAAATCTGTGTGGTCCACCCAAAAGAACGCATTTGCACAGGATGTTATCGCACGATTGAAGAAATTGGTGGATGGTCTCGTATGTCGTCCCAAGAGCGCGCCGATGTGATGGCCACTCTTCCAAATCGCGCCTCTCGTCTGACAAAGCGCCGCGGCGGGCGCATGGCGCGGTTGTCGCAGGCGTCCTAAGCCGCCCTCTCTTCGAGCCAATCTGCGATATTGGACAGTTCAGGCCGGAAATAGGCAACCATTCTGCCATCTGGATCATGATGATCCGTGGCCGTCCATGGGGCCACACCATGGAGACACAACGGATCAATGGCATATGCCTCGCCCACGCGCGCCTCGACAATAACCCGTTTGCACGTCTCAAAGACCTGTTTTCGTGTGCTTGTATAAATCTCTGTCACGTCAATATCGGACCATGAGGATGGATCTGTGCCTGAAAATGCGCGGGCAAAGGCGCT
>JBDNBY010000173.1:0-4958 GCA_039767595.1 Paracoccaceae bacterium
GATGACGAGCATTCGCCAATCCCCCAACAAAAAAGGCCACCCGAGGGCAGCCTTGATCGTGTGATATGATCGGTGCGCTTAGCGGCGAATGCCGAGGCGTTTGATCAAATCTTGGTAGCGCGCAACTTCTTTTCGTTTAAGGAAATCCAAAAGTTTACGACGCTGAGCAACCAATTTCAAAAGACCACGACGTGAGTGGTTGTCTTTTTTATGTGTTTTGAAGTGCTCTGTCAGGGTGCTGATGCGTGATGTCAAAATGGCAACCTGTACTTCAGGTGAGCCTGTATCGCCTTCTTTTGTGGCGAATTCTTTCATGACGCGTTCTTTTTCTGCAGCTGTAATCGACATCGGGGTCTCCTTAGGTTGTGGGCTCAAGCCGGGATGTCGTCCAGACAAGGCCTATGAAGATAGAAGCGCCGTATAGCAAAGATTCGCCCAATGTCAAAACCCGTTATCGCAGTGATCCCTCTAGATGAGGATATAGCTGATGTCGTCCAAGGTGATTGTGCCGCCTTGCACTTGGGCAACCAACTGTGTGCCCGAGAATATATCGCTGCGCTGCTCTTGAGGATCCAGCTCGATCCGCAGCGGGGGCGGGGCGGTGTCTTGGGTCTCGATCAAGAGGCGGTCTTCTTGGCTTTGGAAATTAATGATTTGCGTGATGGTCGTGTCTTGATCGCTATGGCCCACCGTGAGGTGATCTGCGCCGCTGCCGCCATCGATCCAATCGCTGCCATAGCCATAGATCGTATCATTGCCCGCGCCGCCATTGAGAAAATCCAAACTGCCGTCATTGGATCCCGTCAAAACATCATCGCCGCGTCCGCCAAAAAGAGTGTCCTCGCCCGTGCCATCCATGAGGTGATCATTGCCATCCCAGCCCAACAGCGCATCATCGCCCGCATTGCCCAAAAGAGTGTCATCCCCCCAGCAGCCAGTGACGGAATCGTTGCCCGTGCTGCCCTCAATATGATCGCTGCCAAAGGCACCGTTGAGGGTGTCGTTGCCCGCGCCGCCGATCAGACGGTCATCGCCATCATCGCCCATGAGTGTATCATGGCCCGCCCCGCCAGTGAGGATGTCGCCCGCCTCCGTGCCCCAGACACCTTGATCCGTGTCAAGCTCGTGCGCGTCCGCATCCTGAGCATCGTCATCCGAGCCGGACAGAGCGTCTGGCAACAGCACCGCCGAGAGCGCAAAGGCCGCCGCAATTCCAATCAATCCTAACATTTGCCTATCCTCAAAGAGGCCCCCGCGACAGATTGCCAAATGCGGATGCGGGCGGGCAAGTGAAAGGTTAAGGTATGGTTAACGGCCGTCGAGTTCGCGCAAGAGGGCGTTGATCCAATCACCTACAATGGGGATAAATTCAATTTGGGCCAAAGTCTGCGCGACTAAATAGACCACCACAGTCGCCCCCAGCACAGAGCCAAACCCAAAGGTCACACCGCGCAGAAAGGACATCCATAAAATACCCTTAACACTTTGAGTTTGTTTGAATAAATTGTGGCTCAACAGGCGATCTAAATCGGCTTGGGTCAAGGGGGATTGCGATGGGTCGTTTGACATGATGTGGCCTATGTATCCCAAAGTTGTGGCTGCTGCGCATAGGGCAGGTAGAGCGGATGTTTGGGGTGTCCCGCCTTGCTCAGGCCCAGATGATAGAGGGGAAATCCCTCAAATTTTAATAATTTTTCTACGTCCATACCACGGCCCAAATGCTCACCATGGGTGCCCCATGCCGCGACAATGCGATCCGCCCACTGGGCCGATTGCACAATGTAGGAATCATTGAGCGGGCCAATCGGATCGGCGGCCGCGCGCATTTTGCGCGGATCGGTGTCGCGCCATGCAAAGATATTGGTCACGCAAAACGCGCCATATCCCAGCTTGCGCGCGCGCTGTTCACAGCGTTCGACGGTGGGGTCGTTTTGCACTTCGGTCGCGGTAGATGGGTTGAGCATGACAAAATTGATCTTGGCTTGATCACTGTCCCACACACGGCTCAGCGCATAGCGATACCGCTCGCAGGGCGAATAGAGCGCCGTCGAATGGGCGTCGTCTTTTTGGAAATGCCGTGTGATGACCTTAGTCATTGGGCACAATCACCCGCGCGGGATGTATGTTGCCGCCGCGATAGGTGCCAATCGCAATCGCCTCGCCGGTGGCTGTGGCAACCCAGCAGTCGTCGTCATAGCCAACATCGGGGCCAAAGACTGCCGCAGGATTGCCATTGCGCAACCGCACCTCAGACTCGGGCGTGCAGGTCATCTTAGGCAGATCATCCAAGCTGCGTTCAAGTGGCAGGATATAGTCGTCCAATGCCTCAGTGCGGGCCAGTGCATTGAGAGTGTCCCAGTCGATGGCCTCGTCGAGGGTAAAGCCAGATGACCAGATGCGGCGCAACTCTTTGACATGGCCATAGCATCCCAAGATCTGTCCCAAATCGCGCGCGATGGATCGGACATATCCACCCTTGCCGCAGACAAGCTCGAATTGCGTTTCTGTGTCCGAATGGTTCAAGATGATCAAACTCTCTACAAACAGATCACGGGCGGCCAATTGAGTGACCTCGCCTGCGCGGGCCAAATCATAGGCGCGTGCGCCGTCCACTTTGACGGCCGAGAATTGCGGGGGCACTTGTTGAATATCGCCCAAGAATTGGGGAATGACATCAAGGATTGCGTCACGCGTCGGGCGCGCCTCGCTTGTGGCAATGATCTCGCCTTCTTGGTCGTCTGTACTGGTGGCGGTGCCCCAGGTCACTGTGAAGTGATAGGCCTTGAGCGCATCGGCGACGATATTGACGGTTTTGGTCGCCTCTCCCAACGCCACGGCCAAGAGGCCGGTTGCAAGGGGATCAAGGGTCCCTGCATGGCCGGCTTTGTTGGCATTGAGAGCCCAGCGGGTCTTGTTCACAATATCTGACGAGCTGGGGCCGCGCGGTTTGTCAACGATCACCCAACCTGAAATTTTCCGACCGCTTTTGCGACGACCCATAGCACCCTCATATCCTTGTGGAGTAGGCTCTGCCCCCTATAGAGTTTGCGCCGGAGGGTCAATCATTTCAGGAAAATTTGCTTAGTTCGACCCACGTGCGCCGATGAATTTGGCCCCGCCAGATGAGTTGCCCAAAGCACCACTTGATCCGCCACCAAAGGCGCTGCCATCGCTGGCGCCAATCACGGACGGCGCTTTGGCCGAGCGGGCCACCATGCCGCCTTTGATCCGCGCGGCTGGGCCCGTAATATTGAAGGAGCCATAAAGCTCGCGCAAAGAGACTTTTAAATTTGGGCCCAAAGAGACATTTCTATTATTATATACCGCTTTGGCCGATACGACGGATACGACCGTGGGCGCCCCGTCCATTGTGCCAAAGATCGGCGCGCCAGAGCTGCCGAAATTGACATCGCATGTCATGATCAGGATCATGTCGCGTTCTTCGATCACCGTGCAGCGATCTTGCAAAGAGGGGGCCGCCGTTCGATCCGCAGCATAAGAGACAACGCGCACATCCTCGCCGCGGGCCAATTGCTCTTTGACGGCAAAGGGGGTGATTTGGCGCGTATCTACAGGCTGATGCAACTCGATTAAGGCCACATCATATTTGATCGCCTCCAAGGATCCGCGCGCGGCGATATACTTTGGATGCACGACAAAGCGCGAGATTTTGCGATAGGCAAGGGCCGAGGTGTGGCGAAACCCGGCTAGAAATTCCAACTCTTGGGGTTTGACCAACGCGCCGCTGTCTTCGACCAAGCAATGGGCCGCCGTCAGCACTAAGTTCGGACGGATCAATGAGGCGGTACACAAAAGATCGTCGCCGCGGTTCAACCGGCCAACGGCCTCAAAGCCTTTGGCCGCCTCGCCTGTATTGAGGGCCTCAAGGCGGCTATCAATGGCCCAAGCCGCTTGCGCCATGAAAGCGAAGCTTAACACAAAGCTCAGCCATATGAAAAATCGTGATACCATTGTTGCTCGTTATCCTATGCGTGCCAGATCACTTTGCCGTGGATCGATGGTGGAATTATGGCGAGAGTGCGATGATTTCGCGTAAACCCCCTCAAGATGAAGAGGGGTCGATCGGGTTCTCGCCGCCCAATGCCCAGTCAATCAATTCAATCGTATGCACCATTGGGATCTGGGTGCCACTGCTGATTTGCATCATGCAGCCGATGTTGCCTGCTGCAATGACATCGGGTTTGATGGCCTCAAGGGACTTGATTTTGCGATCTTTGAGGGCGCCCGATATTTCAGGTTGCAACAGATTATACGTGCCCGCCGAGCCACAGCATAAATGCGCGTCTTTTGGCTCGGCGATCGTAAACCCGCAGGCCCGAAGCAGATCCTTGGGCGCAAATTTGACGTGCTGCCCATGTTGTAGCGAACAGGCCGCGTGATATCCAACGGTCAGTGGCGCGGGCGCGGTGGCGCCGTCGATGCCGATTTTGGCAAGCCATTCCGAGATATCCATCGCGGCCTCTGCGACCCATGTGGCCGCATCCTCGTCTGAGGTGCCTTTGAGCATATGGGCATAATCTTTGAGAGTTGTGCCACAGCCCGAGGTATTGATGATGATCGCATCCACAGGTTTACTTTGATGTTCGCGGTACCACACACGCGCATTGGCGGCGGCGCTGGCGTGGCTTTGGGCTTCCAGGCCCATGTGATGCGTGAGCGCCCCGCAACATCCAGCGCCCTCTGATATGATGACTTCACAGCCCAATTTGCGCAAAACGTTGATCGTCGCATCATTGATTTTTGTATTGAGCGCCTTTTGCGCACAGCCCGTCATAAGGATCACGCGGTGGCGCGGTGGCGCGAGGGGCGCAAAGGATTGCGGATCGTCATTGGGCGAGGGGGGCGCAATCGTTTTGGGCGCCATGTTGATCATCGCGCGCAGCCGTGCATCGGGCATCGCCCACGCAAACGGCTTGGCCAATTTCCCCGCCAAGAGC
>JBDNBY010000174.1:0-11990 GCA_039767595.1 Paracoccaceae bacterium
ACCGCCGCACGAATATCGCGCAGACCTGGGGCATGGGCGCCGACAAAATGGCTTAGGAACGAGACGCACCAAGGCTCGTTAATCGGAGCAATGGCATGCAGGCGATCGCCCAGCCGCGCGGCAATGATCTGCGCGTAATCTGCAAACCAATGGGCGATATCGCGGTTGCGCCAACCACCCAAATCGGCCAAGGCAGAGGGCAATTCCCAATGATATAGTGTTAAGTTCGGCTTTAGCCCGCGTTCAAGCAGCGCGTCGACAAGACGGTCGTAGAAATCAAGCCCCTCTTGGTTTACCGCGCCGCGCCCTTCGGGCAATACGCGCGCCCAACTGGTCGAAAAGCGGTAGCTGTCAAAGCCCGCCGCTTGGATCAAGTCGAAATCCTCAGCATAGCGATGGTAATGATCGCAGGCCACCGCCCCATGCTCGGCCCGTACGACATTGCCAGGGGTGGCGGCAAAATCATCCCAATGCGTGCGCCCTGCGCCGCCGAATTGGTGCCCTTCGATTTGATAGGCCGATGTTGCCGTGCCAAATTCAAAATCAGGCCCGAACTGAGCGCGCAAAGTTGCGTTGTTTTTGTTCATGTGCCCCTTGGGAATCCGTTGACAATTGATATATTAGCGCTAACACTACAGCACTACGCGGGGTTTTCAAGGCTGTGCGTGCACGCGAAACTTTTAATAACAAACGCAGTTCTGGGAGGAACGTATGTCATTTAAATTGGAAAAAGTAGGTAGATATTTGAGCGGCGCCGCAGTGGCGACGATTGTATCTGCCGGAGCGAGTTTTGCCGGTGGCCACGGCGGTGTGTGTGACACGCCGACGGCCCTTGGGGATCTTGGAAACTTCGACGGTGAAGTGATCACCATTGCCGGTTCTATGGAAGGCAAAGACGAAGAAATGCTCACGAACACCATCAGCTGCTTTGAAAAAGCAACGGGTGCCGTGGTGAAATATTCAGGCTCGCGTGATTTCGCCGCGTTGATCGTGGCCGACCTACGGTCAGGCAACGCGCCAAACATCGCGATCTTCCCACAGCCAGGTTTGGCAGGCGACATGGCCAAAGAGGGCCATTTGACGCCGCTAGGCGATGATATGGCCGCTTGGATGGCAGAAAACTACGGTGCGGGCCAATCATGGGTCGATTTGGGCACCTATGCGGATGCCGATGGCAAAGAAGATTTCTATGGCTTTGCCTTTAAAATGGATCTCAAATCACTGGTCTGGTATTCCCCTGAGCAGTTCGAAGACAACGGTTATGACATTCCATCAACAATGGAAGACCTGATCGCCTTGTCGGATCAAATGGTCGCCGATGGCAACACGCCTTGGTGTATTGGCGTGGAATCAGGCAATGCCACAGGTTGGACAGCGACAGACTGGATGGAAGACATCATGCTGCGCACAACTACGCCCGAGAATTATGACCGCTGGGTCTCTAACGATCTCGCGTTCAACAGCGACGAAGTGATCAACGCGATGGAGCTGTATGGCAAATTCTCTCGCAATGATGATTATGTTGCCGGTGGCGCGTCTTCTGTTGCGACGACATTCTTTGGGGATGCACCAAAAGGATTGTTCTCTTCACCAGCAAGCTGCATGATGCACCGTCAAGCGTCATTCATTCCAGCGTTCTTCCCGAAAAAGGGTGAAGAAGTGGCCAATGGCGAAGCAGACTTCTTCTACTTCCCACCTTTCGCGTCCGAGGACCTCGGCAACCCAGTTTTGGGTGCGGGCACATTGTGGACAATGACGAAAGACAGCCCTGCAACACGCGCGTTCTTTGACTTCATGACCGAAGCCTCAGCACACGAAGCATGGATGTCACAAGGCACATTCCTCACGGCGCACAAAGGTGCAAACCCTGATGCATACGCCACACCCGCACTGCGCAAGCAAGGCGACATTTTGGCAAATGCAACAACCTTCCGCTTTGACGCATCAGACTTGATGCCAGGTGCGATTGGTGCAGGTGCGTTCTGGTCAGAAATGACAGCCTTTGCAAATGGCCAAGATGCCAAAACCACAGGCGACAATATCCAAGCCGCGTGGGACGCGATTAAGTAAGATATCGCGATATCTTAGCGTAAGAAGCGGGCAAAAGGCTCGCTTCTTACCATTTTAAATAACCATTCAATTAAGGGTGCTTAGATGCGGTCGCTCACTCCAGTTGTCGCCAGCAATGGCCTCGCTCTTCTTTTAACGATTGTTATACTTCTGCCAGTGACTGCGATTACGGCGTATTATGTCACAAGCCCATTAGACGATATTTTCGCCAACGCTGGCCTTTGGTTGCGCGAGACGAATGGATGGGCTTTGTCCGAATTTGACACGCGCCAACGGTTTTCAAAAATTGGCTTTGCCCTGCGCTCGGTTGTGATTGCCGTGGGTATTTCGTTTTTCTACTTTGGCATTTCCAATTGGCTTAATATGGGGATGGCGCGGGTGCGCGCGCGTGGATCAATGGGGCGGCAATCTGCCATCGTTGAGGCCATTCAACCTTGGATTTTTGTAGGGCCGGCTTTGGTCTTGCTTGTTTTGTTTTTGCTTATTCCGGCGTTTTCAACTCTGAATATCTCGTTTCGCGAGTCCGATGGGGTGCTCTCCACACGCAACTACGCGTTTTTATGGGATCGCGATGCGCTGGGCTATGAGCAATTCCGCCTTGCCATGCGCAATTCGTTGATGTGGCTCATTTTGGTGCCCTCATGCTGTATTAGCTTGGGCCTTTTGGTGGCGGTTCTTGCGGATTCTGTGAAATGGGGCATCGTCGCAAAGACGTTTATTTTCGTGCCCTTAGCGATTTCATTTGTCGGCGCCGCCGTGATTTGGCGCAACATCTTTGCCGGTGGCGGGATCCAAGCCCAAGAGACAATCAATGGCCTGACCCCGTCGTATCAAATTGGCTTGCTCAAGGCGCTTTTGGGTCATGGCGCGGAATATAATGAGCCGCTGTATAATTTGAAGTTCTGGGGTAACTTTTTCCTCATGTGGATTTTGGTCTGGGTGCAAACGGGCTTTGCGATGGTGATCTTTTCTGCGGCCCTGCGCGGCGTGCCCTCGGACACAGTTGAGGCGGCGACAATTGATGGGGCGAACCCTTATCAAATCTTTTTCCGGATCAAATTGCCGCAGATTTATTCCACTGTTTTAGTGGTTTGGACAACGTTGGTGATCCTTGTGTTGAAGGTCTTTGACATCCCCTACGCCCTATCGGCGAATGATGATGACAAATTGCTCTTGGCGACGATGATGGAGAATGCGCGCAACAACTGGTCGATTGGCGGGGACAACGTCGATAACCTCTTTGCGGCCATTGCGATCATGTTGATGCTGACGGTTGTGCCGAACATGATCTTTAATGCGTGGCGCATTCGCAAAGAACAAAAAGAAATGGGTCACTGAGAGGGGCACTTCAATGATCAATCGGACATTACGCCATGTTGTGTTGGCATTAATTGTATTTATTTGGGTGGTGCCATTTGTGGCGCTGGTCACGACGTCGTTGCGGTCTGAAACGGCGTCTAAAACGTCGGGGTTTTGGACGGCATTTACGCCCACCGAACTGGGCCATCGCTTTGCGACCCATAGCACAGGTGAATATGCCGAAGGCACTGTGTTCACGGGCAATATTTTCGAGCGGCTCAATGAGGGCGAAGAGAATTTCTCTATCGGCGGCGAAGTGACGTCGATCTTGTTCAAGGGGCGGGTGCCTGATCCCGAGAATGAAGGCAAAACGATGTTGCTGCGTAAACTCGTCGCCCCTGGCGAAGAGATGGACGTGCGCGACGGGCGTTTTGTGTTTCAATCCAATGGCGATTATACGTGGACCTTTGATGAGGCGATTGAGCCGCGTCCAAAGAATTTGGATGCCTTTATCATGCAAGATCCGACATTTGGCGCCGAGGCGTATGTCGAAGTGTTGTTCGAGGATAAAAATGTACCCAACGCGTTGATTTCATCCTTTATTGTGACCATTCCAGCAACGATTATTCCAATTACGATTGCCGCCTTTGCGGCCTATGCCTTTGCATGGATGTCCTTTCCAGGGCGCGATTGGCTCTTTGTGATTGTCGTGTCTCTGATGGTGGTGCCGACGCAGCTGGCGTTCTTGCCCGTTCTTCAAGGATTTAGCGGTATTGCCTCTTGGGCGACGCAGCTTAACGGGTGGCTCACGGATTGCGAGATCGATGACAGCTGTGCCGTGGCGTCGAAATCCTTTGCAGGGTTGTGGATCACGCATACGGCCTTTGGCTTGCCCTTAGCGATTTATCTGCTGCGCAATTATATCGTCGGATTGCCCAAGGAATTGCTTCAAAGTGCGCGCATTGACGGCGCGAGCCATTTGCAAATTTTCACCAAACTGATTGTGCCACTCTCGGTGCCGGCCTTGGCGTCGTTTAGTATTTTCCAATTCCTATGGGTGTGGAACGATCTGATCGTGGCGCTCTATATTGGGCCGAATAATGCCGAGGATCTGGTGTTTCCGATCCGGTTGCAAAAGCAATTGGGCACGTTCAAGGATCAACTGCATTTGCTCAATGCTTCGGCGGTGATTTCGATGATTGTGCCAGTGATTGTGTTCCTCTCGATGCAGAAATATTTCGTGCGTGGCCTGTTGGCTGGTTCGGTCAAAGGGGGCTAGGACGTGACACAGTTAAAATGGTGGGAAACTGCCGTCATTTACCAAATCTACCCGCGGTCTTACCAAGATAGCAACGGGGACGGCATTGGTGATTTGCAAGGGATCATTTCGCGATTGGATTATATCGCGGCGCTTGGTGTAGATGCCATTTGGATCAGTCCGTTTTTCAAATCACCGCAAAAAGACTTTGGTTATGACGTCAGCGATTATTGCGACATCAACCCAGAGTATGGGACCCTTGCCGATTTTGATGAGTTGATCGCCGGCGTGCATGCACGCGGCCTCAAATTAATGATCGATATCGTGCCGGCGCATTGCTCGGATCAACACGCATGGTTTCAAGAAAGCCGCCAGTCGCGTGACAATCCCAAGGCGGATTGGTTCCATTGGGTTGATCCGTTGCCCGATGGATCCGCGCCGACCAATTGGCTCTCGTTCTTTGGGGGACGTGCGTGGACGTGGGAGCCGCGCCGGCAGCAATATTATTTGCATAACTTCCTGCCAGAGCAGCCCAATCTCAACCATGCCAACCCCGACGTCCGCGAGGCTTTTGTGCAAATTGCGCGGTTCTGGTTTGATCGCGGCGTGGATGGGTTTCGATTGGATGCTGTGCACACAATCAACGCCGATACACCGCCCTATGCCAATAACGCGCCAAATCTTGATTTTGTTCCGGGGGATTTGCCGCAGCAGCAACAGCCGTTTTTCCGGCAGCTGCACGATAGTGCGCAGCTTAATCAACCCAGCATCCAAAGCTTTTCCGAGAGCTATCGCGCCTGCGCCGATAGCTATGAGGGGGATCTCTATTTGATGGGGGAATTGCACGGGGATGATCCGATTGCCGCCAGCCGCCGCTTTACCGAAGAGGGACGGCTGCACGCCACGTATAATTTCAACTTGTTGGCATGGGATGGGCTGAGTGTTGCGGGCCTCAAAGAGGCGATCACCTCGGCGGTCAGCGCGTTTAATGGAACGGGGCGCTTGTCATTTGCGTTTTCCAACCATGATGTGCCCCGTTTGGCCACCCGTCAGCTTGCGGCATTGGGTCTGAGCGAGGATAAATGCGAAGCGTTGCAATTGCTGTTGCTCAAACTTGAGGCCTGTTTGATCGGCTCGTGCTGTATTTTCCAAGGCGAAGAACTGGCCCTAGAGGATGTGCGCGATATCCCAATTGAGTTAATGCAAGACCCGTGGGGAATTGAATTTGCCCCTGTGTTTTTAGGGCGCGATACATGTCGGACGCCGATGGTCTGGCGCGCCGACGAGGCACATGGCGGATTTTCAACGGCCGATCGCACATGGCTGCCTGTGGCGCAGCGGCACCTGTCGCGGGCCGCTCTTGATGAGGCGGCGCGGCAAGGCTCTGTCTATCAACGCTTTTCTCAATTTCTGGCATGGCGCAAAGAGCAGCCTGCCTTCATGCACAATAATGAGATCTCTGATCTGTCTGGCGATGCTCATGAAATCGTTTTTGAGCGCAAAAGCGATCAACAAGTCCTACGCTGTCGTTTCAATTTTGAAACGCTCAGCGCATCATTCGAAGAGGTATAAATGGCTCAGGTTGAATTAAATCACGTTAATAAATCATTTTCATCAGTAGATGTTATTCGCGATGTGAATTTGGAAATTAACAAAGGTGAGTTTGTTGTTTTTGTGGGCCCATCGGGATGCGGCAAATCGACATTGCTGCGTTTGATTGCGGGGCTCGAGACGCTCTCGTCAGGTGAGATTGTGATTGCAGATCGCCCTGTGATGGATTTGCCCCCATCAGAGCGCGGCATTGCAATGGTGTTTCAATCCTATGCCCTGTATCCGCATATGTCCGTGTTCCATAACATGGCGTTTTCCTTAACTTTGCAAAAGCTGCCCAAGGCCGAAATTCAACAAAGGGTCGAGGCCGCTGCGCAGATTTTGCAAATGGAAAACCTATTGGATCGTCGCCCCGCCGCCCTTTCGGGGGGGCAGCGTCAGCGCGTTGCCATCGGCCGCGCGATTGTGCGCAATCCAGAGGTATTTCTATTTGATGAGCCGCTGTCGAATTTGGACGCGGCCTTGCGGCATGACACGCGCGTTGAAATTTCAAAGCTGCATAAACAATTGGGCGCCACAACAATTTACGTGACCCATGACCAAGTTGAGGCGATGACCTTGGCCGATAAAATTGTCGTGCTCAAAGACGGGCAAGTGATGCAAGTCGGCTCGCCGATGACACTGTTTAATGAGCCGGACAATGAATTTGTCGCCAGCTTCCTCGGCTCGCCGAAGATGAACTTTTTCGACGGTGTTTTGGGCACGGTTGAGGGGGCGCAGGGGGCCTTTGCGGGGCAAGGCCTCGACAAAGGGGGCATTCGCCTTGTGAGTTCTGAGAAAACTGCAGGGGCGACCGTAAAATTGGGTGTGCGTCCGCAGCACCTTGTCTTGGATCCCAAGGGGCCGCTGAGCGGACATATCACATTGATCGAGCGTCTGGGCACGGAAACTGTTGTTGAGTTGGTCTCGAAAGAAGAGAGCGTGTTTCGGTTTGTCTCAACGCAGCCCTTTGATTTGAATATCGGGGATGAGGCAACGTTTGATTTTGACGCGGCCAAGGCGCATCTGTTCTAACCAACGGATCGCATAGATTGCAAAAGGGCGCCCTCTTGAATGGGGCGCCCTTTTGATGTTCGCCTGTGGCGATGAAGTTGTCAGCCTTTGCTGGCGGGGATAAAGCTGCCCGCCGCTCCGTTGAAAAACGTCAGGGGCTGCGCATCTGCGTTTTGCGGCATGTTGACATGGATGATCTCTCCGACGCTGATCACGTGATCGCCTGCATCATGGGTGGCATGCACGCGGCAATCAAATCGCGCCATGCAATCGCCTAGGATCGGCACGCCATTGTCATTTTGGCCAAGGGCCATCGCGCTCAGAGCGGCGCTATCTTTGGCCACTTGCATCGCAAGATCGCCTTGATCTTGGCTTAGAATGTGAACGGCGAAATGCGTGGCCTTGTCAAAATGCGCATAGCGGCGCGAATTTTTGTCAGGGCACCACATCAAGAGCGGTGGATCCAACGACACCGAGGCAAAGCTATTGGCGGTGATGCCAATGGGCCCCTCGTCTGAGGCAACAGTCACGATCGTCACCCCAGTGGCAAATTGTCCAAAGGCCGTGCGCAGCTCGCGCTTTGTCTCAGGCGTTGGACGAAAGGCGTGTGTCATTAAAGCACCTCATGCCCAAGAGCCGTCTCATACAAAGAGAACCACATCGGACGATCAAACTGAACTTTGAGGGCCTGAGAAATCTTGGCGATCCGCTCAAGGCTATTTGTGCCCAAGACTGGGGAAATCTTGGCCGGATGCGCCAAGAGGAAGGCCGTGGCCACAGCCGCGCGATCCACATCAAACTGGCGCGCAATCTCATCAAGGCGCTGGCCCATCTGACCATAATCCGTCATCAGCGCGCCGCCACCCAAGGGCGACCATGCCATAACGGCGTGTCCGTGACGCTGGTGAAAGGCCAGATCACCATTGGTGAAGGGCGAGATTTCTTGCAAAGATAGCTCAATTTGATTGGTCAATAGTGGGTTTTTCATCCCAGATTGCAGCAACTCCCAATCCCATGGACGGAAGTTCGACACGCCAATGTTGCGCACTTTGCCTGATGCAATCAGCTCGTCCAGCGCGGCGCCGGTCTCGTTATGATCCATCATCGGATCTTGGCGGTGGATGAGCAGTAAATCGATGTAGTCACAGCGCATATTGGCCAGTGATGCGTCGACCTGCGCCAAAATATGGCTGCGCGACGTGTCGTAATATTTCACTGGTGCATCGGCGAATTTACCAATGGGCGCGACGATGTCACATTTTGTGACGATCTCCATTTTCGAACGAAGATGAGGGGCGGTGGCCAGCGCCTCGCCAAGGACGGCCTCGGCGGTGTAGCCACCATAAATATCCGCTTGGTCAAAGGTGGTGATGCCTTGATCGAGACAGGTCTCAATCTTGCGGATCACATGCTGTGCCGAGGTGTCGCTATCATCGGCCAAACGCCACATGCCGTAAATCAGTTGCGTGAATTCTAAGCTATCGGAGAGTTGAATGCGGTTCATTATGTACGGGGTCCAATTCCAAGTGGTGTTGCAGGTGTTGAGGCGGGCACGCGGCCATAGGCATGGGGCAGCGAGCAGGTTTTCATCAAGGGTAAGACTTTCTCTCCAAAATGCTGAGCCTCTTCCAAATGAGGATATCCAGATAGGATAAAGGCGCGCATCCCCATGTTTTGATACTCTTCTAATTTGGACATAACTTGATCTGTCGATCCGACAAGAGCCGCGCCGCAGCCAGAGCGCGCCCTGCCGACCCCTGTCCAAAGGTTTGGCTCGATATAGCCGTGATCATCTGCGACATCGCGGTTTTTGGCCTGATGGGCCACACCCAACGAGGTGGCATCAAGGGCGCGTTCGCGGATGGCGCGGCCCTGTTCGTCATCAAGTTTTGAGACAATGTAATCAGCGTATTCGCGCGCCTCGGCCTCGGTATCGCGCACAATGACATGCACGCGCAGGCCATAATCCAACGTGCGGCCATAGCGTTCGGCGACGGCGTTGACGGCGGTCATCCGCGCGGCCAATTCTTCTTTTTTCTCGGGCCACATCAGATAAACATCGCAATGCTGACCGCACAGCTCGAGCGCGTCGGGCGAGTAGCCGCCAAAGTACAACAGCGGCCCCCCCGTTTGATAGGGCACGGCGGGGGCGGTGCTAAGCCCTTGAAAGTCATAGACTTGGCCTTGGTAATTGATTTCGTTTTGGGTCCACGCTTGTTTGAGGATTTCCACTACTTCGCGCGAGCGTTGATAGCGCAGCTTACTCTCGGCCTTTTCGCCTGGAAAATCCGAGGAAATGATATTCACCGTCAAACGGCCCTCGAGCATATGATCCAGCGTCGCCAAGGTCCGCGCGAGCATGATGGGTTGCATCTCGCCGCAGCGCACCGCGGCCAGCATGTTGATGGACTTCGTGATCGGCGCGCAGCCTGCGACAAAGCTGAGCGTGTCTTGGCCCACTTGATAGGATGAGGGGCATAAAATATTGCGAAACCCCAGCGTTTCTGCCTGCGTCACGATATTCGAGCAATGCGCCCAAGACGAGCGTAGCGCCCCGTCAGGCTGACCTAGAAATTGAAAATCATCCGAGCATAAAGCAGAAAACCAAGACACCTCGGCGGCATCAAGATCGGGGGATGTAATGGGGACAACGGTCATGAAACACCTCTTTGATTTGCTCTTGCGTAGCAGGGGTAAAAATGTAAATCAATAGTGTATCAATTTTATAGGCCTTACATGTCACCGCCGTCCTCTTCTTTGCCATTGTATATCCAGATCGCCGAGCGGTTGATCCGTGATATTGCCGCGGGCCGGTTGATTGATGGGGCGCGTTTGCCGCCCGAGCGTGACTTGGCCGCGCAGATGAACACAACCGTGACCACGTTGCGCAAGTCTCTTGATGTGCTGGTGGATAAGGGTCTGTTGCAGCGGGTCCAAGGCTCTGGCAACTATATCAAACATAATAAATCCGTGCGGTCCCTCTATTCGATGTTCCGCCTTGAGCTGCCCTCGGGCGGGGGGCTGCCGACGGCTCAGGTGCAGTCGGTATCACGGGTGGCCAAGCCGGCAGATCACCCATTGATCAGTGACAGACTTGAGGTCACCTGCATCAAGCGTCATCGCTATTTGGATGATCAGTTCATTGCACTCGAAGAGATCTGGCTCGATGGTCGCGCAGGGCATTTGGGGCCACAGGATGTGAGCGACTCGCTCTATCATACCTATAGCACGCAGCTCGGCCTGTGGATCACGCGGGCCGAGGATCGTGTGCGCCTTGCCCGCCGGCCCGATATGGCCCCAGCCGCGTTTGCCCCTGAACATCGCGATCTGTTGGGCTATATTGAGCGTTTGAGCTGGGCCCAAGATGACACCCCGATCGAGTTTTCCCGCACATGGTTTGATCCCATGCGCGCGGTCTATATTCAACGTTTATCCTAAGGAGAGAGCATGTCCTCAGTTACAGGTTACGGCATTATTGGATGCGGCATGATGGGGCATGAGCATATGCACAATATTGCCCTGCTGCCCGATGCCCAAGTCGTCGCGATATTTGAGCCTGACGCGGAAATGGCCGCCGGCGCCCTCGCGATCGAGCCGCGCGCGCAGCTGTGCCGCTCGGTGGCGGAGGTGGTGCAGCATCCCGATGTGGATGCGCTGGTGATTGTGAGTCCCAACCATCTGCATGTGGAGCAACTTCACGAGATCGCAGCGCTGCGGCATGTGCCGATTTTAGTGGAAAAACCCCTTTTGACCGATCCGGCGGATATCGCCAAAATGACCGCGTTTGAACAAAGCTATCGGGCCCCTGTGTGGGTCGCGATGGAGTATCGCTATATGCCGCCGATCGCGGCCTTTGTCCAAGAGGCGCAAGAGGCCACAGGTGGCATTGTCCAATTCACATTGCGCGAGCATCGCTTTCCATTTTTGCACAAAGTGGGCGATTGGAACCGGTTTAATCATAAAACGGGTGGGACATTCGTTGAAAAATGCTGTCACTTCTTCGATTTGATGCGCTTTACGCTGGGATCCGAGCCGAGCTATGTGATGGCGATGGGCGGGCAGGATGTGAACCATCTGGACGAAGAATATGCAGGCCAAACCCCTGATATCCTAGACAATGGCTATGTGATCGTTGGCTTTGAAAATGGCACGCGCGCGATGCTCGAGCTGTGCATGTTCGCCGAAGGGGCCCGCTATCAAGAGGAACTCAGCGCGACCGGCCCGCAGGGCAAGATCGAGGCACAAGTGCCCGGTCCCGGCCGGTTTTGGCCCGATCACTTAGGGGCGCCGCCAGTGCCCACGCTCACCATCAGCCCGCGCCAGCCCAAGGGCCCCGTGATCCGTGATATCCCTGTGGATCCGGCCCTCTTGGCCGCGGGGGATCATAACGGCGCCACGTTCTATCAGCATCAAAAATTCCTAGAGCTGGTGCGCGGCACGCTTGCGGCCCCTGAGGTGAGCCTGAATGACGGAAAAATTGCCGTCATGATGGGCATGGCGGCACAGCGCTCTATTGAGGAAAAGCGCGCTGTCTTTATGCATGAAATGCTGTCGGTCTAAAATCTACTTTGATGGCATAACGTGCCGCTGCGCCAATGGTACAGCGGCACGCAGTGATTACATCATCTGCTTTTCCATTTCACATCGTGATGGGTGCCATCGCAAAATGGTTTGTTTTTCGACAACCCGCAGCGGCACAGGCCGTATGTGCTTTTGTCTGTGTCGATGATGGTGCCGTCGCTATCTTTGAGAATAGGCG
>JBDNBY010000175.1:0-3807 GCA_039767595.1 Paracoccaceae bacterium
TCAACCAACCCTGCGGCAACGCCCGCCAATAATATCATCAATGCCCTGAAATCTGGCAACGCCATTGTGCTTTCACCCTCTCCCAAAGGGGTCGCCTCCTGTGAACTGTTGCTGGACTATATATATGCAGAATTTGATAAGATCGGAATTGATCGTGATCTGGTGCAAATGCTGCCAGCGCCCGGCTCAAAGGCCAAGACCCAACGCATGCTTGAGACGACTGATTTGGTTGTGGTCACCGGCAGTCAAAACAATGTGCGTCGCGCCTATACTTGCGGCACCCCCGCGATTGGGGTGGGAGCGGGCAATGTGACGGTGATCGTCGATGAAACGGCCAATCTTGCCGAGGCCGCCGCGAAGATCACCGCCTCAAAAACCTTTGACAACGCCACATCATGCTCGTCGGAAAACGCGCTTGTGGTGGTGGATGAAATTTATGACGCCTTTGTGCAGGCCATGGCGCAAGAAGGCGGGGCCCTGGTGGCCGATGAAGCACCCATTATTGCCAAACTCTGGCCTGATGGGCATTTGAACCGCTCTGTTATTGCTCAGGATGCCGACAAGATGCTTGAGGCGCTGGATATGGTGGGCAAAGTGCCTGCCACGACGAAATTCCTCGCCGTTGAAACCTCTGGTATTGGTCCAGATCATCCCCTCTCCGGTGAAAAGCTTTCGCGCGTCGTAGCCCTCTATCGTGCGCAAGATTTTGCGGATGCAAAAGCGATTGCCTGCCGTATCCTGACCCATCAAGGCGCGGGCCATTCCATTGGGATACATTCCACCCTTGAAGCACGCGCTTTAGAATTGGGGCGCGACGTGCCAACCTGCCGGGTCATCGTGAACCAAGCCCATTGCTTTGCCACGGGTGGCGCCTTCAACAACGGGCTGCCCTTTTCGCTCTCAATGGGATGCGGCAGTTGGGGGGGGAATTCGATCGATGGCAATCTCAATTGGCGCCACTTTGTGCAAACAACCAAAGTGACCCGCGAAATTCCACCCCGTGAACCCGCGCTCGAAGATATCTTCGCACATTATTGGGCGCGAGCCGGAAAATGATTGCATTCAACCAAGCTCCGCCACAAGGCACCGTGCGCGATTGGCTGGATCAGCAAGCCAAAGTCAGAGGAGATCGTGTCGCCTATCGCTTCACAGATGGCGCCGCTGACCTCTCTTGGGCAGGTTTGCGCGATATCGCTCGCGCCCAGGCGCAGGGCCTCACAGCGCTCGGCATGACCAAGGGTGAAAGCCTCGCTGTGATGATGCCCAACGGCCGCGCAGCATTGGAGACTCTTTTTGCCGGGCTCTATGGCGGGTTTCGGGTCACGATGATCAATCTGGCCGCAGGCAATGATGCCATTGCCTATGCGTTTGAGCATTGTGAAGCGCGCTTTGCCTCAGTGGGCCCAGATCAGCAGGCGCAGTTTGCCGCCACCTGCCCCGATGGCCTGCGGCCACTGCCCGATGATCTTGACCTTGGGGCGCAAGTGCCCCTGCATTCCCTCAGCCCTGGGGATGACGCTTTGCTGATGTATACATCTGGCACCACCGGGCAACCCAAAGGTGTGGTGCACAGCCATAGCAGCCTTCTCGCTGGGGGCTGGACGACGGCCAGCGCCCATGCGTTAACCGAACATGACTGCGGATATTGCGTGCTGCCGATCTGTCACATCAATGGGCTATGTGTCAGCGTCATGGGATGTCTCATCTCAGGCGGGCAATTGCTACTGGCCCCTAAGTTTTCCAGCAGCCGGTTTTGGAGCGATATTGAAGCGGGCGCCGTCACTTGGTTTTCGGTTGTTCCGACCATCATTTCACATGTCCTGCATTGTGCTCAGGATCCCAGCGATGCGGTAAAGGCGCAGCTGCGTTTTGGCAGATCAGCCAGTTCGGCTTTGGCGCCAGACGTGCAGACGGCCTTTGAACACCGCTTTGGTGTGCCGATCATTGAAACAATGGGCATGACAGAGACCGCGGCGCAGATGCTGTCAAACCCGCTGCCCCCCGCGCCCCGCAAAATCGGCTCTCCAGGCATCGCCATGGGCAATCAAGTGGCCATCCTGCGGTCCGACCTCTCGGAGGCTGGGGACAATGAACAGGGGGAGATTGCCATCCGCGGCCCCAATGTCATGAAAGAGTATCTCAAAAATCCCGATGCGACACGCGCGAGCTTCACACCCGACGGCTGGCTGCTCTCTGGTGATCTCGGACATAGAGATGAAGACGGATATGTGTTTGTCACAGGGCGTTTGAAGGAGTTGATCATTAAGGGCGGTGAAAATATTGCGCCGCGGGAAGTGGACGAAGCGCTTTACGCCCATGCGGATGTTGTCGAAGCTGCAGCCTTCGCGCAGCCCTGCGCCACCTATGGTGAGCGGGTGGTCGCAGCCGTCACCCTATGTGCCGGCAGTTCGGTCACCGCGGCCGAATTGATCGATATGTGCACCCGCCGCCTCGGTGCGTTCAAAGCTCCCGAGACGGTCTATGTGCTCGAGGATCTACCCAAAGGCCCCTCGGGAAAAATTCAGAGGAAAAAATTGGCCGAGATGATGTTGGCCGCGACGATCGGAGATTAAAATCCCTCCGCCGCAGCGTCAAAAAAGACGCCATCTTCCGTCAGGCGCTCAAGGCAGGATTGGAACACGGCATAATCGGCCTCGGTTCTGTCCGCTTGTGCCAAATGCTCTGCCAATTCGGCAAGCTCGCTATAGCTTTTCGACATGGCCAAACGCGTGAGAGCACCGGCCGAGAGGACGCGCCGCAATAAAGCATCGGCAAAAGACAAACGCAGCTTTACAGCAAGGTTTTGGTTCGGCACCGAGCAGCACGCAAGTTTCAAAAAATATGAAAAACATTGCAACGAACCGCGCACCGTCTCACGCAGCATTTCCGGATCTGCCTGAGCCCAGGCTATGAATTTGGTGACATTCTGATGCGGTTTTGTCATTGGTCTTTTTGGCGTCGGATTGAGGTACTCGCGCATCAACATGCAATCTTGCTCCGCTTCCGGGTCGCTGGGGTCCCAGAGGCATTCTTCCAAATTCGCAGAGCCCCATTCTGAAATGAGAACAACCCTTCCTCCCTCAATAGATAAATTCGGAAAGAAACTCCGCGCTGATTTCAGCCGGAGGATGCGCCGCAAAACAAAACTTACGCCCTCAGGTGCACCAGCAGAGACCAAGAGCGGGCCCCAAGCGAAATAGCCTGGGCGCCGCGCGTCAAGAGCCAACAATTTCCCGCGACTGGCAGCCATAATGCTTGGCCAAGCCAATCGCGCAATCTGCCCGTGGATGAGGGACATAGCTTCAATTTCATAAAGAGGACGCTCTTGCGCAAAGACCTGGTGTGGCGCGTCACAAACCCCAAGCGCCCTTGGGGTCAACTCGGCGGCAATCGGTTGCGATGACGTATGTTCACACTGAAAATGAGATGGGTTTGAACGACCAAAATATACTCGACTGGGCGAATCCATAGCGAATTCCTAAAATACAACTGCCCACCTAACCCACGTCAATCTAACCAAATGCGATCTGACCTGTAAAGGACAAAATCAATGAAATTTTATTAATTATGGTTGATTTAATTGAACTTTTGCGACAACGCCCCCACTGGCGATGGAGGCGACTTCCCTACCCTGATCGGACAGAAACCTAATGGGTCCATACACCACGACGATTTGTGGCGAAATTTTCCCCATAACCGCCAGGACGTATATTTGTTGCCCGCTTTTGCGGCTCCACAATCGTGGCTTGAATACCGTGACGTTCCGCATAGTCCACAGCCGCATCCTTAGTGTCAAACTGCAGACGA
>JBDNBY010000176.1:0-5209 GCA_039767595.1 Paracoccaceae bacterium
ACAGGGCAACAACACGGGCCGAGCGAGGATTGAGATTCTCGCGAAAGCGCTTGATTGTACCGCCTTTTCCCGCCGCATCGCGCCCTTCAAAAACGATCGCAATCCGTTGGCCCGTCTCTTTCACCCAGTGCTGAAATTTGACCAACTCAAGTTGGAGGGCCTCTAGGGCGTCCTCATACTCTTGGCGTGGCCACTGACGATCATAGGGAAAACCTTGATCGAGGATGTCTTTCTTCTTGCCCGAGGTGATCGCCTCTTGGACGCTCGCGGGGGCGTGCTGTTGAAAATAGGCGCTGATGGCACCGTCTAAGGGGATCATGTCTCGGCCTGCCGCGTTAATGGGGTCGCGCCAATTTGAGCGCGGTCATAGGGGGTCAATTGGTAAATCTCGTTGATCCAATTGCCAAACAGCAAATGCGCATGACCCCGCCAGCGATTGCGCGGGGTTTCGCTTGGATCATCATTTGGGTAATACGCAACAGGCAGCTGCGGGGCTTCGCCGGCCTCGGCGTCGCGCTTATACTCTTCGCCCAATGTGCCGGTATCATATTCTAAGTGGTTGAAATTATACAAGATCCGGCGCGCTTTATCCTCGGCCAAGGCCGGCCCGACATCTGGTGATGTGACAAGGATATCAAGGCCAGCGGCCTCCAATTCGTTTTGACGCATTTCCGTCCAACGCGAGACGGGCACGACAAGATCATCGGAAAATCCGCGCAAATATGGTGATTTAGGCGCCATATTTTCATGGCGATAGCAGCCAAAGGCCTTGGCATCCAAGTGATGCTTGGGCACGCCAGACATATGGTTGATCAAGGCCATAGCCCCCCAACACACGCCCATTGTCATTGCCACATGGCTTTGCGACCATTCAAAAATGCGCGTGAGCTCGTCCCAATAGGACACATCTTGGAAATCCAAATGTTCAATTGGGGCACCAGTGATGATCAGCCCATCGAATTTATCGCCAGAGGCCTCGACCTCTTCAAAGGTGCGGTAAAAGCTCTGCATATGGTCTTGGGCCGTGTTCTTCGACGTGTGATGGCTCATCTGCATTAAATGCAGCTCAATTTGAATGGGCGTTGCGCCGATCAGCCGTGCAAATTGATTTTCAGTTTGAATTTTCTTTGGCATCAAATTCAACAAAGCGATGTGCAGAGGTCTGATGTCCTGACGATCCGCTTGGCCGCGTGACATGACCATGACGCCTTCGTCTTGGAGGACGGAGAACGCAGGCAAGTCGGATGGGAGGCGGATCGGCATAAGGGTAAACTCCTAAATCTTAGTGGACAACGTAGTTAAGCGTCATGGGCCGCTTTGACAAGATCAAGCACGTCTTGGGGATGCGCACAGTTTGCAAGATCGGCGGCCCCAATGGCCACACCCCAATGTTTCGCCATCGCGGCATACTTGGGCTGGCGCATTTTGATCGCATCGGCATAGACCCAGCGGACAAAGTGATCAGGATCCACTTTGGCGGGATTGGGTTCAACCTGCGCCCCATATGTGGCCCAACGTTTGGCCAAATATGCAGGCGGGTAATACATTGGCTTGGGCGCCTTGTTGAACCGTTCGATGAGCGCGTCGACATGGCTGTCGTCCCCTTTGATCCAGACAAGGACGCTGTGCGCGGCCAAATGCGTCAAGATGGGATCGCTGGGATCCTCTGGATCAACATGCTCACAGACCGAGCCGCCCGTGTCACAGACGAAAAACGGGTTGTTATAGAGGGTTTTGGCCCGCGCTTTGAAATGTCCGGTATCCATCAGGGCCGCAACTTCGGCTTGGCGAAACTGCTCTTGGCGCGCCATGTAGGTATCATAGGCAAAGCCGTTCTTTGCGCTATCGCCCGGTTTGCCCAAATAGGCCGACATCGGCGCCAAATTGTCAAAGCTCACCTTAGAGCGCACTGTGATCGCATCCAAGAGCAACAGCTCGCGCAGCTTGGGCAGGTCCATGGCCTGTTCTTTGAGGTCGTCCTCAATCATCGCGCCCATATAGCGCGTCGCAATGCGGTAATCGATGCTGTAGTGAAACCACCCCGCATCGTGGCGCAACAGTTTTGCGATATGCGTTTTACCCAACCCCGACATGCCAAACAGCGTGAGCGCCTTGGGGCGGCCTTCGTGCCACAGATCCTGTGTCATGTTGCGCGGTATCCTTAGAAAAACAATTATTCAGTTAACGAGTATCTAATCGCTTTGCCCTACCGCAAACAAGAGGGGAGCGAGCTTGTTGTGCCTTTGATGTACAGGATTGGGATGCGAGAGGTACCTTTACCGAGGGGATGTTGCAATAACCACACTAGCAACTCCTCTCGCACTGGCCTATGTATGTAAAAAATCTTGCTATTCGTCGCGGGGAGAAAATGGAAAAAGACATCACAGTTCCACATCTACGTCACCCAGAAAAGGCGCATCGTCCCGATAACGCACAACCCAAAAAACCCGATTGGATTCGCGTCAAAGCCCCGACATCCGAAGGGTACAAACAGACCCGCGATATCATGCGCGACAATGGTCTGGTTACAGTGTGCGAAGAGGCCGGCTGCCCAAACGTTGGCGAATGTTGGAGCCAAGGTCACGCCACGATGATGATCATGGGCGGCATTTGTACGCGCGGTTGCACATTTTGTAACATTGCCACGGGCAAGCCCGACACTCTGGATGCGTTTGAGCCAGGGCGCGTTGCGGATGCGGTGCAAAAGCTAGGCCTCAATCACGTTGTGATCACCTCTGTGGATCGTGATGATTTGGCCGATGGTGGGGCAGAGCATTTTGCCCAAACCATCCGCGCCGTGCGCCATCGCAGCCCGCAAACAACGATCGAGATTTTAACGCCAGACTTCCTCAAATGCGAAGACAGCGCGCTTGAAACTGTCGTTGCAGCACGGCCAGACGTTTTTAATCATAACCTTGAGACAGTGCCCGGGCTCTATCCTTCGGTGCGTCCAGGTGCGCGGTATTTTCATTCCTTGCGCCTTTTGCAGCGCGTCAAAGAGTTGGATCCAAGCCTATTTACCAAATCTGGCATGATGGTAGGGTTGGGCGAAAATCGCGAATCTGTGCATCAAGTCATGGATGATTTGCGCGCGGCTGATGTGGATTTTTTAACAATCGGTCAATATTTGCAGCCGACACCTAAACACCATGTGCTTGATCGGTTTGTGACGCCTGATGAGTTTGCATCTTATGAAAAAGCCGCATTTGGCAAGGGATTTTTGATGGTCTCAGCCTCGCCATTGACGCGCTCCTCGTATCATGCGGGCGATGATTTCGCGCGCCTGCGGGATGCGCGCGAGGCAAAGCTGGCCGCACAGCGCGGCTAAGCGCACCATTGATTTGTAGCGTAAATTGAGGCAGCACAGCGCCATGCCAAAAACGAGCGATTCCAAAATCCTGCCCTATAGCGCCCAGCAGATGTATGATCTGGTGGCGGATATTGCCCAATACCCCCAGTTTATCCCGTGGTGCGCCGCCGCGCGTATTCGCACGCGCAGCTCGATCGAGCGGGGCACAGGGGATAGCACAGAGGCGGGCGTCGAGACTGGCGAAGAGGTGGCGGCGGATCTGGTGATTGCGTTCAAAGTGTTTCGTGAACGCTTTGGCAGCAAAGTGCAGCTCTATCCCCAAAGCCGTGAGATCATCACAGACTATCTCGATGGCCCGTTCAAACATATGCATTCGACGTGGAATTTCACCGATGTTGAGGGCGGTTGCCGTGTCGATTTTCACGTTGATTTTGAATTTAGAAATTTTGTTTTGCAAAAAATGATCGGCCTCTTTTTCCAAGAGGCGATGGATCGCATCGTGCGGGCCTTTGAAGCGCGCGCTGCAAATATTTACGGCGCCCAAGGTTCCCCCTGAGCGCCGTAAAATCGTAACCCTATGGGGAGGGTTTACGAATTCATATCATAGGCCCGCTCACCATGCACGGCGAGGTCGAGACCATTGACTTCTGTCTCTTCATCAACGCGCAGCGGCACAATCGCTTGGGTCACTTTGATCAAAATGAACGTCACCACGATTGTGAAAATGCCCACTACGACAAGCCCGCCGAGTTGCGCCATCCACGCACCTGCGCCAAAGACCGCGATCATGATCGTACCAAAGATGCCGCCAACACCGTGCACCGCAAAAACATCCAGCGTGTCATCGATTTTGAATGTGTTACGAATGACGTTAACCGCTTCTTGGCACAAGATCCCTGCGACCGCGCCAATGATCAGCGCTTCGATGGGGCCGACAAAGCCAGAGGCAGGCGTGATTGAGGCAAGTCCGGCAATCGTCCCTGTGACGAGGCCCACAAGAGAGGCTTTGCCGTATTTGAACTTTTCCCAGCCGGCCCATGTCAGGGACGCCATCGCCGCCGACAAATGCGTCACAGAAATCGCCATCGCGGCGCCGCCATCTGCGGCCAATTGCGAACCACCGTTAAAGCCGAACCAGCCGACCCACAAAAAGGCCGCGCCCATCATCACCATTCCTGGATTGTGAGGCGGGGTTGTGCGGTTTTTGCGCGGGCCCAAAACAATCGCGAGCAACAGCGCCGCCAGACCGGCCGTCTCGTGAACGACAATGCCGCCGGCAAAGTCTCTGACACCTGTCTCGCCAAGAATACCGCCGTCGGCCAAAATGCCGCCGCCCCAAATCCAATGCACCACTGGCGCATAGCACAAGAGCATCCAAAGGCTTGAGAATATGAGGACAAAGGCGAAATTGATCCGCTCGACATACGCGCCAACAATCAACGCAGGGGTGATGATCGCGAACGTCATTTGAAATGCGAAAAACAGCACTTCAGGAAGGTTGCCTGCTGTGGCCGAGACTGTGTCCGCTGTGACGCCATTCAAGAACGCCAAGGATAGACCGCCCCAATAGCCGCTCTCACCAGGGCCAAATGCAATAGAAAAGCCAACGGCAAACCAAAGCACGCTCATCACGCATGCGATGGCATAGCAATGCATGAACACGCTAAGCACGTTGCGCGAGCGTACAAGCCCGCCATAAAAGAGCGCAAGCCCCGGTAATGTCATAAGTAGAACAAGCGCCGTTGCGACGATGATCCACGCTGTATCTGCAGCAACCATCAGAAATCCTCCGTTTCAGGTGTGCCTGCGAATGCAGCATTTACCGCCGTGATGCCATAAAATTTAAGCACCGGTGGGTTTGGAATTCCAAATTGATTAAAATTTAGGCACGTTGCGGTG
>JBDNBY010000177.1:0-7465 GCA_039767595.1 Paracoccaceae bacterium
AGCAAAGTCGAACCGACCAGAGCGGATATCAATGATCCGCGTTTCACGCTGCGCCGCAACTTGCGGAGGTTGAGCGAAAATATCACCTGAAATTAGGGCCACGCGCGTGACTTGATCTGGTGCGATCCGTGCCAGTTCAAGAGCAACATGCGCCCCAAGACCATAGCCCACAACACTCACGCGCCGCGGTAAATGCAATGCCAGCCGCCGCGCCATATCCACCACGCGATCCGCACTTAAGGCCCGCGACAAAACCACGTCATACTCATGCCCAAGTGCCACTAATTGCGGCGCGAAAATTTCAGAATCGCAAAATACATCTGGAATAAATAAAATCGGATCATTCATGAACGAATGCTCCTCCCACTCTACCGGCTCACACGCTTACCTTATCCGTTTTAAACCTAAAGGTTGAGTCCCTTTGTGGTAAAAATTACCTCTTTATATCTTTGACAATAAACGATGTCATCTCGGCGACGGCCCAATCGGTGTTTTGCGGCGAAACACTATCGCCCATGACAACATGGGCATCGGGATCAACCGCCCCCTCGAGGGGCACTTCAACCCATGTCGCGCCGATCTCGGTGCCGATTTTCTTGGCCAGATCCGCCCGTACGATTTTATCTTGGGACGATCCAATGATGAGCGTCGGCAGCCCCGCCTTGCGCGGCACGGCCTGGGCCGCTTTGGTTGTTTTGACCACTTCGACAACAGCCGCGGTGCCATAGCGCGTCGTCCAATATTCGGCATGCAAGGGGCCGCGCGGCTCAAATGAACGCTCGCTGCCCATGATCCATGGCACCCACACACGCGCTTTGGGCCATGCCAGCACATCCGCCATTGGATTATTGACCGCGAAATTGGGCGAGACGAGGATCAGCCCGGCCATATCCTCGCGCAGAGGACTGAGTTGAGACACCATATGCGCCAACGCGCCGCCGTTTGATGTGGCAATCACAATGACACGCTCGCCCAACTGCGCCGCCAAGGCAATCGCCTCTTCGGCATCGGCATACCATGTCTCAAACCGCGCCGCCCCCAAAGCATCGCCGCTGCGCCCATGACCGGCAAACCGCGGATAAAACACATTGGCCCCAAGCTGCGCGGCCACACGATCCACAACGGGATCAACCTCCATCGAACTGGCGGAAAACCCATGTAAATAGACAATCGAGATGGGCGTTCGCGTGGCCTCATCCGAGGCCCACACAACCCGCGCGGCCGCACTGGGCCGAAGATCTGCGTATTGCGCCTCGTCCTTTGCAATCTGCGCGGCCAAAGCCCCAAGATCCCACTGCGCCACCTCACGCCATTTTGCATAAGTTTGCCGCGTTGTCTCAACGGCGGCGTGATCCACAGAGGCGGGCCAAATCAGCCATATCGCGATGGCTCCAATACATGCAAGAACCGCTAAAATCATCCGTTTCACCATTTTATTCACTAACTTCAAGAATGGCCGCTGTAATCAAATCGAGACAGGACGCGGTTGAAAAACTATGATCGGCACCAGATACAAGCGTGAGGCGCATATCCTCGCCCTCGGCATGCTCAAACAGGCGCGTCGCTTTGCTCACAGGCACCGCAAGATCGCGATCCCCTTGCAAGAACCGCACAGGCATTGGCAAGGATAACGGTCGATCAAATATCGACTGCGCACGGCCATCTTCCAAAAGGGTGGCGGTGATTTTATACGGCTCGCCATAATCCGAAGGGACATAAAAATAGCCATGATCGCGCAAATGCGCCTCATCCTCAGCGCTGCGCTGTGCGAAAATGCGGTCTTGGGTAAAGTCTGGGGCCGCGGCAATCGTCACCAACCCTGCGATCCTATGCGGCATGTGGCGTGCAAGCAAAAGCGAAATCCACCCTCCCATGGATGACCCCACCAGCACCACAGGATCAGGGCACAGCGCCGAAATAATCTCGGCGCTATCTTGGGCCCAATTGCCGATCGAGCCATCTTCGAACGCCTCAGAACTTTGGCCATGGCCCGAATAATCAAACCGCAACAACGCCCGCCCCGTTTGGGCCGCCCATGCATCGAGCGCTTGGGCCTTGCTGCCCTCCATATCGGATCGAAACCCATGCAAGATTACAACACAAGGCCCCGCACCTTTGCGATGTGCATAGGCAATCTTACGCCCTTGAGCGGTTGTGAAAAACTCAACCATAGCCACCCTCCATTTTGACGCAGTGTGACAGTTTCGAACTGAAGTTCAAGAGATGACGCATAATTTTACCCATCTCTTGACGGGCCAGATCAAAACACGCATTAGAGGAGCAACTTACCCGCAACCGGGCGTTCCGTGGGCGCCAAAACGACGAGGAGGCTTTATGGCCCAGATCACTCTCACCCTTCCCGATGGCAATCAGCGCAGCTATGAGGCCGGCATCACCGCCGCGCAGGTCGCCTCGGATATTTCAACATCCCTTGGCAAAAAAGCGATCTCTGCAACGTATAATGACGCGCATTGGGATCTCGCTTGGCCGATCGTCGCAGATGGCACTATTGCCCTTCACACGATGAAAGACGAGGCCCAAGCCCTCGAGCTTGTCCGTCACGATTTGGCGCATATCATGGCCCGCGCCGTGCAAGAGATTTGGCCCGATGTCAAAGTCACCATTGGCCCCGTGATCAAAGACGGATGGTATTACGATTTCGATCGCCAAGAGCCCTTCACACCAGAAGACCTCGATGTGATCGAGAAAAAAATGCGCGATATCATAAACTTGCGCGACGAAGTGCGCACAGAAGTGTGGGATCGCGCCCGCGCCGTTGCCCATTACACCGACAATAATGAGCCCTATAAAGTCGAGCTGATTGATGCCATTGCTGGCGATGAGCCGCTGCGCATGTACTGGCATGGCGCATGGCAGGATCTATGCCGCGGCCCCCATTTGCAACACACGGGTCAAGTGCCCGCAGATGGGTTCAAACTGATGTCGGTCGCGGGTGCCTATTGGCGCGGCGACAGCGCGCGGGCGATGTTACAACGGATTTACGGCGTTGCCTTTTTGAACAAAGAATCGCTGCGCAAGCATCTCAACATGCTCGAAGAGGCCGCCAAACGCGATCACCGCAAATTGGGCCGCGAGATGAACCTCTTTCACATGCAAGAAGAGGCCCCTGGCCAAGTCTTTTGGCATCCCAATGGGTGGAAAATCTACACCACCCTCCAAGATTACATGCGCCGCCAGCAAACCCGCGACGGCTATGTCGAGGTGAACACGCCCCAAGTTGTGGATCGCAAGCTATGGGAGGCCTCTGGGCATTGGGAAAAATACCAAGAGAATATGTTCATTGTCGAAGTTGACGAAGAGCATGCCCGCGAAAAGGCTGTGAACGCTCTCAAACCCATGAACTGCCCATGCCACGTTCAGCTTTATAACCAAGGTTTGAAATCCTATCGCGATTTGCCGCTGCGCATGGCTGAATTTGGATCATGCAATCGCTACGAGCCGTCAGGTGCCCTCCATGGGATTATGCGCGTGCGCGGTTTCACCCAAGATGACGCGCATATTTTCTGCCAAGAAGATCAAATCGAAACTGAAACTAAGAAATTCATCGAATTTCTATCGGCCGTGTACCAAGATCTCGGATTCACAGAATTCGCGATCAAATTCTCGGATCGTCCGGAAAAACGCGCCGGCTCGGATGAGGTCTGGGACAAAGCCGAAGCCGCCTTGCGCAACGCCACACAGGCCGCCGGCTATGCGTTCGAGCTGAACCCAGGTGAAGGGGCATTTTATGGGCCAAAGCTTGAGTTTGTTCTCACCGATGCGATTGGTCGCGACTGGCAATGCGGCACCCTTCAAGTGGATTTCGTCCTGCCCGAACGGCTGGATGCCAATTATGTCGGCCAAGATGGCAGCAAACACCGCCCTGTCATGCTGCACCGTGCGGTGCTTGGATCGTTCGAGCGGTTTATCGGCATTTTGATCGAAAGCTTTGAAGGCAAGCTGCCATTTTGGCTTGCCCCGCGCCAAGTGGTTGTCGCCTCGATCATCACGGATGCGAATGAGTATTGCACGGATTTGGTCGCACAGCTCAACGCCGCAGGAGTTCGGGCGGAGTTGGATCTGCGCAACGAAAAGATCAACTATAAAATTCGCGAACATTCCGTTGGCAAAGTGCCTGTCATCCTCGCTTGCGGCGCCAAAGAGGTCGCCGAGGGCACCGTGACCGTCCGCCGTTTGGGCCAAAAGCAGACAGAAGTCATTGCATTCGAGCAGCTACTCTCAACGCTCAAAGATGAGGCGACACCGCCAGACATCCGCTAAGGGTTTGCAGGAATTTATCAAATGAAAACGGGCCCGTACGGCCCGTTTTTTTTACATTTAAATTAATCGCGGGGCCACCCAACGGTAAATCGGCCATCCTCTTCAATCAACGGGCGCTTCATCACCATCGGATAGGCCTCAACTAGGTCGATCGCCTCGCGCGCCTTATCCTCATCGCTTAACCCGCGCCATGTTGTGCCGCGCTTGTTCACCAATGCCTCGCCCACCTGCTCAAACGCCGCGGCGATCACCTCGGTCGGCAATGTCTGTTTCTTTAGATCAACGAATTCCACATCACCGAGCGCCTTGAGCGCCTTGCGGCATGTATCGCATGTTGTGATCCCATAGAGGTTCATGCCGTGTCCTTTCCTTGCAACGCGCGGGCGCCTGAGCCCGAGTTACCGATAAAATCACGAATATACGAAAGGTCAAGATCATCACTGCGCGTCGCCGCATAAAGCGTGCGTGTTACCCCCGCCGCGCCCAACGGCCGCGTTATATAATCCGCGCTATAACGCACTTCGCGCAGCACCCAATCGGGCAACACACTCACCCCCCGTTTGGATGCGACCAACAAAAGGATAATGGCCGTCAGCTCCACTTGCCGCACATGCGACGGCTCTACTTTCGCGGGGTTTAAAAATTGCGAAAAGATGTCCAGTCGAGACCGCTCCACTGGATAGGTGATTAAGGTTTCCCCTTTGAAATCCTGCGGTTCAATATACTCTTTTTGGGCCAATGGATGCGAGGCGGCCGCAACAAACACAGGCGCATAATCAAAGAGTGGTGTAAACGTGATGCCCGCCAAATCCTCGGGATCAGAGGAAATCACAACATCAACCGCCTCTTTTTCCAACGCCGGTAGCGCATCAAAGGCCAGCCCAGGACGGATATCCACATCCACATCCGGCCAAGATTTGCGAAACTCTTCGAGGACAGGGAAAAGCCATTCAAAACAAGCGTGACATTCAATCGCGATATGCAGCCGCCCCGCCCGTCCAGAGCGCAGCGAGGAAAACTCATCTTGCACCGCCTCCACTTCGGGCAACACGCGCTGCGCCAATCTCAGCAATCGCATGCCGGCCGCCGACAGTTTCAACGGCTTTGAGCGGCGAATAAAGAGCGGGACACCCGCTTGATCCTCTAGCGCTTTGATTTGATGAGAAAGCGCCGATTGCGTCATGTTCATGCTTTGCGCCGCAAGGGCCAAACCACCTGTTTCATGAATCGCTTTGATCGATCGCAGATGCCTTAGTTCAAAATGCATAATCCAACATTTCTCATAATCTTTGTGAGTTTTATGAAGTTGTCTCACATAGCACCCTGTGTGACAAGACACAAAAGGAGACACCCAATGCGCGAACTCGCTCTATCATTCGAATATTTCCCGCCCAAATCAATCAAATCGGCGTTCGGCCTCTCCAATGTGGCACAGCAGTTGGATCGGCTGTCACCGCGCTTTACCTCAATGACCTGCGGGGCCGGCGGTTCATCGCAAGATCGCACAATCGACGCCGCGCTTGCCCTAAAATCGGCGACATCGGCGCCCGTAGCGGCGCATATCACCTGTGCCGATCAGAGTATTCAGGATTTAGAGGCCACGATAAATGACTACCTCGCATCGGGCATCTGTGAATTCGTCGCCCTGCGCGGTGACGCACCGCATGGCAAGACCGCCTATGCCCCGCACCCAGAGGGTCATGACACAGTGCTGGGCCTGATTAAACAGTTGGCTCTATCGGGCGCGCGGGCAATCCGCGTTGGCGCCTATCCCGATCTGCACCCTGATGCCACGAATTTGGATCAACACATTGATTTTCTCGCGCGAAAATTTGATGCCGGCGCGACCGAAGCGATCACGCAGTTTTTCTTTGATATTGAGACCTTTTTGCGCCTGCGCGATCGTGCCGTCTCTCGCGGATTTTCAGACAAAATTACACCTGGCATCCTCCCCATCAACAATTGGGAGAGGGCGAAATCATTTGCCAAAACATGCTCTATCCCCATCCCGCTCGCGTTGGATCGCGGATTTGAAACGGCCCATCGTGATGGGCACGCGGCACTCTATAGCCTCACGCACACCACGACGCTCTGTGATCGACTGATCGGCGAAGGGGTCAGTGCGTTGCATCTCTTTACGCTCAATACCGCCAAGCACAGCCTCGATATCTGTGCCGCGTTGGGAAAAACGCCAAAATCACAGATTTTAAGGGCCGCTTGATCGATATTTCCCCGCACTTAGTCCCGATTTTTCATTTGTTTTGCTTTTCACCCACCCTCGCATGGATTATACGGGTGCAAACAAAAATATCGGATGGAACATATGGCTAAAACATCTTCTCAAAATGACGTGGAATTTATCAAGGCGCTTGCAGAACTGCTTGAACAAAATGACCTCGCTGAGATCGAAGTCGAACGAGCATATGGAGAAGACGATAGTCTTGCCGTGCGCGTGACGCGGACGTTGCCGCAGCAGGCCGCTCCGATGATGCAATATGCACCGGCTCCAGCGGCGGCCCCAGCGGCTGCACCGGCCCCCGCGGCCGCGGCACCCGCTGCGCCTGAGGCCGCCGACGATCCCGCCGCCCATCCTGGTGCCGTGACATCGCCGATGGTTGGCACGGTATACATGCAAGCCGAACCAGGCGCCGCGCCCTTTATCTCAGTGGGTGCGCAAGTCAGCCAAGGCCAGACCTTGATTATCGTAGAAGCGATGAAAACAATGAACCACATCCCTGCCCCCAAATCAGGCATGGTCAAGCGCGTCCTTGTCGACAATGGGGATGCCGTCGAATTCGGCACGCCCCTTGTGATCGTTGAGTAAGCGTGACCATCATGATTAACAAAGTACTCATTGCCAACCGAGGCGAGATTGCACTGCGCGTCATTCGGGCCTGTCGCGAAATGGGCATCAGCACTGTGGCCGTACACTCAACCGCCGATGCCGATGCGATGCACGTGCGCATGGCGGACGAATCTGTTTGTATTGGCCCTGCGCCCAGTTCAGAAAGCTATCTGTCGATTTCCTCGATCATTGCAGCGTGCGAAGTCACGGGCGCCCAAGCCGTTCATCCTGGATATGGGTTTTTGTCCGAAAATGAACGCTTTGTGCAGGCTTTAGAAGATCACGAAATCACGTTCATTGGCCCACGTGCGGAACACATCCGCATCACCATTGCCCTGA
>JBDNBY010000178.1:0-2972 GCA_039767595.1 Paracoccaceae bacterium
CGCCTCTTGGGCAAAGCGCCGCAAGCGCCGCTGCGCACGCTCCGAGAGTGCAATGGTCTGCCGGCGATGAAGGCGTAGGGCGTCCATTTAAAACGCATCCTCCGCCAGAGCCATCACAGTGTCAGCGCCGGTTTCAATCCGCGCCAAATGGACCCGTGTCATTGGCAGGCGGCGGGCCATGTAATAGCGCCCTGTCGCGCGTTTCGTCTCGTAAAATGCAACATCCGAGGCGCCATTTTGCAACGCGTCTTGGGCCGCATGTCCCATCTTGGCCCACATCAGGCCAAGGCACACATGACCAAACAAATGCATGAAATCATGCGAGCCGGCGAGGGCATTGTTCGGGTTCTTTATCCCGTTTTGCATGAAATACATGCTGGCGGCCTGTAAATCCTTTGACGCGGCTTTGAGCGGGTCGATGAAATCACGCACATAATCGGCGTCGGCGTCTTTGTGTTCGGCGCAAAATGATTTGACCATTTCGAAAAAGGCCATCACATATTTGCCGCCCTCAAGCGCCAATTTACGCCCCACAAGATCGAGCGCTTGCACCCCATTTGCCCCCTCATAGATCATCGCGATCCGCGCATCTCGGGTGAATTGCGACATGCCCCATTCTTCGATATAGCCATGCCCGCCAAAGACCTGCTGGGCCCGGACAGTCATGTCGTAGCCTTGATCGGTAAGAAAGCCTTTGATGACGGGGGTGAGCAGCGAGATCATCCCATCGGCCTGCGCATCTTGGAGACGGTGCGCTCGGTCGATGAGCTCGGAACCCCAAAGCAAAAAGGCACGGCCCCCTTCGACAAAGCTTTTTTGATCCATCAAACTGCGGCGAATATCGGGATGCACGATGAGGGGATCTGCGGGCCCATCTGGGTTTTTCGCGCCAGTCACATCGCGGCCTTGCAGGCGGTCTTTGGCATAGGCGACGGCGTTTTGATAGGCGGCCTCAGCTTGGGCAACCCCTTGCATCCCAACGCCAAGGCGGGCCTCGTTCATCATGGTGAACATGGCGCGCATGCCTTTGTGCTCGGTGCCCAATAGGTAGCCTGTGGCCTCGTCATAGTTCATCACGCAGGTGGCGTTGGCGTGGATGCCCATTTTCTCTTCGACCTTGCCGCAGGTGACGCCGTTGCGCGCCCCCAAACTGCCATCATCATTGACGTGGAATTTCGGCACGATAAAGAGCGATACGCCCTTGATCCCATCGGGGCCGCCTGGAATTTTGGCCAACACGAGGTGAATGATATTGCTGGCCATGTCATGCTCACCAGCCGAGATAAAGATTTTTTGGCCGGAAATTTTGTAGCTGCCATCGCCGTGCGGCTCTGCCTTTGTGCGCATAAGGCCAAGGTCAGTCCCGCAATGGGGCTCGGTCAGGTTCATCGTGCCCGTCCATTCACAGGACACCATCTTGGGCAAATACATGTCTTTTTGCGCATCGGTGCCATGGGTCAAGATCGCCGACGCGGCCCCGTGGGTCAGGCCTTGATACATGGTAAAGGATTGATTGGCAGCGGAGAAAATTTCACCCACCGCAGTGCCCATCAAATAGGGCATGCCTTGACCGCCATACTGCTCTGGCAGGTCAATGCCGGGCCAGCCACCCTCTTGCATTTGGGCGAAGGCCTCTTTGAAACCTGCAGGTGTGCGCACGACGCCATTGTCCCAATGCACGCCTTCGCGGTCACCAGAAAAATTCAGGGGCGCCAATGTGTGTGCCGCGATTTTACCCGCCTCATCGAGGATGGCTTGGGTGGTGTCTTGGTCGAGCTCATCGTAGCCAGTGATGTTGGAATGGCTCGTGGCAAGTACATCGTGCAAGATGAATTGGATATCTTTGATCGGGGCGGCGTAACTAGGCATTTGGGCGGTCCTCTCGTTCAGAGTGTTGATCGCGTTGGTTTTTTTCCGGTATGGAAGCCAGCATTTTGGCGAACCAACTGATTTGGTCTTGTAAATCTTCGATAATTCCATCGAGGGCGACGCGTTGGCGTTTGAGATCAACCAACCTCTCTTGGGCCAAGATATGCGTACGCTCCATCTGGGTGCGCTGCGCATCGCCGATGTTATAGAGGTTGAGCAGTTGGCGAATATCCTCAAGGCTAAAGCCAAAGCGTTTGCCGCGCAAAATCAGCGTGAGCCGCGCGCGATCGCTTTTGTTATAAAGACGCTTTTGACCCACGCGGTTCGGAAAGATCAATTCTTTGTCCTCATAGAACCGCAATGTACGCGGGGTGACATCAAATGCCTCGGACATTTGCCGGATTGTCAAAATGTCGTCGCCATGCGCGTCTTGGCCAGCTGTGGAACTCTCAAACATGTCAGTCGGGCGTGAATTGTGCACAAGTTTACTCCGTTAGGTCGGTTACCGTGAGTTGTCTTAGTTTACCTTGTTCTGATTTTGCGTAAATTCAATAGATTTCTTTCTTTACGTTGCGTTACTTGACGTAAGGTAGATTTACGGAATGTGAGGGCGGAGCTCGATCCGCGCTGTGTCATGGGTTGCAACCTGAGCCCTGCAGGGGCATACCTCGGGGCAGGGTAAACGAACGAGGTCATCATGTCCCACGCGGCGGAAGTGTTTCTAGGGGTGCTGCCCTTGGCGCAAGACCTCTCGATGCAGTTCGAGGCAGAGGATGACGTCGGCGTGCACATTCGTCTGCCGTTTTCCGAGCGTCTTTTGGAGGCGCCCGAAGGCAGCATTCACAGTGCAATGATCTCAACGCTGCTCGATACCGCAAGCGGGGCCGCTGTGATAGCGCATCCTGAATTGAGCTCGATGACAGCGACGTTGAACCTACGGATTGATTATCTGCGCGCTGCGGCGCATCGCGTCGACCTCATCGCGGTGGCGCGCGTGGAGTTTATGTCTGAACGGGTCGTTCATGTGCGGGCGCAGTGTTATGAGGATGGACATGTTACGCCCATCGCCATGGCACAAGGCGCGTTTACACGTTAGGCGGGAA
>JBDNBY010000179.1:0-4949 GCA_039767595.1 Paracoccaceae bacterium
GAGGCCATCGTGCAAGCGATGGAAAAAATCGGCAACGATGAAGTTCGCGTGCGCGTCCTACACTCCGGTGTTGGCGCGATCACTGAGACGGACGTTGGTCTCGCAGAGGCGTCAAATGCGCCGATCTTGGGCTTTAACGTGCGGGCCAATGCCTCGGCGCGGAACACGGCCAACCAAAAGAGTGTTGAGCTGCGCTATTACTCCGTGATCTATGACTTGGTCGATGATGTAAAGGCGGCGGCCTCGGGTCTCTTGTCTGCGGAAATTCGCGAAAACTTCATCGGCTATGCGTCGATCAAAGAAGTGTTCAAAGTCTCTGGCGTTGGCAAAGTGGCGGGCTGTTTGGTCACCGAAGGGGTGGCGCGCCGCTCGGCCGGTGTCCGCTTGTTGCGCGATAACGTCGTGATCCACGAAGGTACGCTCAAAACGCTCAAACGCTTTAAGGACGAAGTTGCCGAAGTGCAATCTGGCCAAGAATGCGGTATGGCATTTGAGAATTACGAAGATATCCGTCCAAATGACGTGATCGAAATCTTTGAACGTCAAGAGATCGAGCGCTCGCTCTAAGAGCAACAGACGCGAAATAGAAAAAGGCCGCAGCATCGTTCTGCGGCCTTTTTTATGTTTGATATCCTTTTAAATGGGCGCTGTGCGCCGCGCCTAGAGCCAATCGCGCAAAATAGGGATGAGCGGGATGTCGGCCTCTGGCATGGGATACTCGCGCAGTTCATTGGCGCGCACCCACTTGAGGGTCTGTCCCTCTTTGGCGCGCGGGGTGCCGTTCCATTTGCGGCACGCATAGAGCGGCATGAGCAAATGGAAATCCGCATAGCCGTGCGAGGCAAAGGTCAGTGGCGCAAGGCAACTGTCCCACGTCTCGATCCCTAGCTCTTCGTACAATTCGCGCACAAGGGCGGCCTCTGGCGTCTCTCCGGCTTCGACTTTGCCGCCAGGAAATTCCCACAGCCCCGCCATGGATTTCCCTTCGGGACGCTGCGCCAATAAAATACGGCCATCCACATCAATAAGCGCGACAGCACTGACCAGAACCATTTTCATGATCGATAGTCCGCGTTGATTTCAATGTATGTTTTGGTCAGATCACAGGTCCATGCCGTGAACTGCCCCTCGCCAAGGCCCAGATCAACTGTGATCTGAATCTCGTCCTCTTGCATGACAGCGGCGCCGTGCTCTTCGCGATATGCGGGGCTGACCCAGCCATTTTCTGCGACGAGAACATCGCCAAATGAGATTTTCAACAAATCGCGGTCGGCCGCGGCGCCGGATTTCCCAATCGCCATGACAATGCGGCCCCAATTGGGATCCTCACCGGCGATTGCAGTTTTCACAAGGGGCGAGTTGGCAATCGACATTGCGTGGATTTTGGCGTCGCGATTTGTTTCAGCTCCGGTCACGGTGATTTCAACAAATTTACTGGCCCCTTCGCCGTCGCGCACCACTTGATGCGCGAGATTTTGCATCACTTGGCTGAGGGCCTGTTTAAAGGTCTGATCGGCCGTCATATCCACGCCTGAGGCGCCCGTCGCGGCCACAAGTAACGTGTCAGAGGTCGACGTGTCGCCATCCACTGTGATCGCATTAAACGTGGCTTCGTTCACATGGCTGACCATATGTTGCAAGGCCGCCTGTTCAATCGCCGCATCGGTAAAGATATAGACCAGCATTGTCGCCATATCCGGTGCCACCATGCCCGACCCTTTGGCAATGCCAGCGATTGAGATGGGTTTGCCGCCAATGGTGATCTGCGCACTGGCCCCTTTGGCATAGGTGTCGGTGGTCATGATCGCCTGCGCTGCGGCATGGATCCCCTCGGGCGCGGCGTTTTGCGTGAGATCGTCCAAGCAGGCGATGATTTTCTCATGCGGCAGCGGCTCGCCAATGACCCCTGTGGACGAGGTAAAGATCCGGTCGATCTGAACCCCCGTCACATGGGCCGTGGCCTGCGTGATCGCGGCGACAGAGGCGGCGCCGTACTTACCAGTAAAGGCATTAGAATTGCCCGCATTCACGACAATCGCCGCAGGTCCGCGATCCGCTTGGGTCAATTTACGTGCGCAATCCTCAACACAGGCCGAGCGCGTTTTAGACGTGGTCAAGGCGCCAGCGATGACGGTGCCCTCGTCCAACAGGGCGAGCATGACATCATCACGCCCTGTGTATTTTATGCCAGAATTGGCCGTGGCAAAGCGCACCCCTTGCACAATCGGCATGTCGGGGAAATGCGCAGGTGCAAGGGGCGAGCGCTTCATCAGTTCAACACATTCACGTTGCGAATAAAGGACGGGTCGATATCGGATGTATCGGCGCGATCAATGGCGCTGGTGCCGACGACGGCATCGATATAGCCCTCAATGGCGACGCGCTCGAGCTCTTCTCGTATCTGGGGGGCGGCCTCTTCAAAGGTTGGGGCAGCTTTGTCGCGCGTGTCATTGAGTTTGACGATATGCCAGCCAAATTGCGTTTGCACTGGATTTGACACTTCGCCAGGCTCGAGGGATTGCACGGCTGTTTCAAAGGCTGGCACCATCATACCGGCGCTAAACCAACCCAAGTTCCCGCCATTGGGCCCTGAGGGACCTGTGGATTTCTCTTTGGCGGTCTCGGCGAAATCGGCACCCTCTTTGATGAGTTTGAGCACGTCGCCGGCCTCTGCTGCCGTCTCGACAAGGATATGCGAGGCATTCCATTCCGGAGATTGCTCTGCGGCGGTGAATTGATCGTCATAGGCGGATTTGACATCTTGTTCGGTGACGGCGCTGTCCATGAACGCCGCTAAGGCGGAGGATGCCATCATCGTGCGTTCATCATTTTCCAGCACCAGCGCCATATAGTTCGACAAAATGGCATCTGGCGACTGGGCAATCGCGCTTTGTTGGATCAGCTGCGTGAGCACATTATCAAAGAGCATATCATCCGGCAGGCGTTGGTATTGCTCTGGCAAGGCTGAGATCGCCGCAATCACGTGCCCTGCGGTGATCTGATGATCCCCCACAGTGGCCAAAACGTCGCTTGGCTGCGGTGTTTGCGCGGCCATGGCGGCCCCACTCATCCAAGCGCACAGTGCAACGGTTGAGAGAATTCTATGTTTTATCACGGCAAAAATACCCCTATTGCTATTCGGATGCGGCCCAGTTCATTGACACTGGCCCAAGGCACGCTTAGATCAAACCGACCTGTCGCGCAGCACCTTTGATATACCTACGGTGTCTTAGGGGGCGGGACAAGGAAGACTCGCGCAAATTTGTGCATTATTGTTTCGGAGAGAGCATGTTTGGGATCGGAGCCATTGGTCGAAAGTTGTTTGGAACGGCAAACGACAAAAAAGTAAAATCAGTGCAGCCCTTGGTGCAAAAGATCAACGATCTTGAGCCAGAGTTTCAAGCGCTCTCGGATGAGCAGCTGATTGAGAAAACGCAAGAGTTCAAAACTCGCGTCGCCAATGGCGAGAGCCTAGAGACCCTGTTGCCTGAGGCCTTTGCCAATTGCCGCGAAGGCGCGCGCCGCGCCTTGGGTCTTCGGGCGTTTGATGTTCAGCTGATGGGCGGCATTTTTATGCACCAAGGCAATATTTCGGAAATGAAAACGGGCGAGGGTAAAACCCTTGTCGCGACCCTTCCGGCCTATTTAAACGCGCTCACGGGCCGCGGTGTGCATGTTGTGACGGTCAATGATTATTTGGCGCGGCGCGACTGCGAATGGATGAGCAAGGCGTTTGCCGCGCTTGGCATGACCGCCGGTGTGATTTATCCCGGCGTTTCGGACGAGGACAAGCGCGCCGCCTACGAGGCCGACGTGACCTATGGCACCAATAGTGAATTTGGCTTTGATTACCTGCGCGACAATATGCGCAGCACCCTTGGCGAGATGTTCCAACGTGATCACTATTTCGCGATTGTCGATGAAGTCGACTCAATCTTGATCGACGAGGCGCGCACGCCGCTTATTATTTCTGGCCCATCGCAGGATCGCTCTGATCTCTATGTGGCCATCGACAAAGTCATCCCCGAATTGGCAGATGAGCATTTCACCATCGATGAAAAATCGCGCGGTGTGTCCTTTACCGATGAGGGTAACGAATTCCTCGAGCAGCGGTTGCAACAGCTTGAGTTTTTGGGCCCAGAGCAATCTCTTTATGATCCCGAAAGCACGACGATCGTCCATCACATCAACCAAGGTCTGCGCGCGCATAAACTCTTTGCCAAAGACAAAGAATACATCGTGCGCGATGGTCAAATTGTCTTGATCGACGAATTCACGGGCCGCATGATGGCGGGCCGGCGCCTCTCTGATGGCTTGCATCAGGCGATTGAGGCCAAAGAGGGCTTGGCGATCCAAGCGGAAAACGTCACCTTTGCCTCGGTCACCTATCAAAACTATTTCCGCTTGTATGATAAGCTCGCCGGCATGACGGGGACGGCCGTCACCGAGGCCGAAGAATTCAGCACGATTTACGGCCTCGGCGTTGTCGAAGTGCCAACCAACCGCGGCATTGCCCGTGTGGATGAGGATGATCATGTCTTCCGCTCTGCGCGCGAAAAATTTGACGCGGTGGTCGATGAAATCAAATTGGCACATGCCAAAGGTCAGCCGATGTTGGTCGGCACGACATCAATTGATAAATCGGAATTCCTCAGTGACCTGCTGACCAAAGCGGGGATCACGCACAATGTCCTCAATGCGCGTCAACACGAGCAAGAGGCTCAGATCATCGCCGATGCGGGCAAATTGGGCGCGGTGACCATCGCCACGAACATGGCTGGCCGCGGAACCGATATTCAGCTTGGCGGCAACGTCGAGATCAAAGTGCAAGAGGCCCTCGCCCAAAACCCAGATGCAGAGCCCACAGAGCTTCGCGCCAAAATCGAGGCCGAGACAGGCGAAGAAAAGCAAAAGGTGCTCGAGGCTGGCGGCCTGTTCGTTTTGGCGAC
>JBDNBY010000180.1:0-3506 GCA_039767595.1 Paracoccaceae bacterium
AAGTGTTTACAATTGGCATGAACCGCGCCGTCGAAGAACTGGCGAAAAAGGCGGCCCGCGGCGGGGCGCGCACGTCTACGGCCAAACCGCTCAAGGAATTGGGCGAGCATCCAGATGGTGGCGGCGCAATCAATGTGATGGATGGCCGCTATGGGCCTTATGTAAAATTTGGCAAGATTAATGCAACGTTGCCAAAGGACTCTGTGCCTGTGGACGTAACTCTTGAGTTGGGGCTTGAACTCATTGCTGAAAAATCCAAAACACCCAAGAACAAAAAGACGACTCGCGCCAAAAAATAGACCGCGTGCGCCTATTTTAAGTGAATCATCTGCGGCAAACGCGGGTGATTCCACCATTTTCCAACGAGAGAAAAAATATACTTAAGTAAAATTAAAATATCTTAAGATTTTTTATCGTTTTAATTCAGCACCTTACCACTCGCCCAAAAGTTTAACGCATTCTTGCCTCAGTTGCGCCCAGATTGGCCAGCATAACGTCCTTGTCGCACAGCAAAACAGCGGTCGTACCGCTCGACACTCACAGCGGGCGGCACACATGATGCAAACTTTAATGGACGGAGAATACCATGTTCAACTAAATCAAATCATTCGCAGCAAACGAATCCGGCGCAGTTACAGTAGACTGGGTGGTCCTAGTCGCTGGCCTCATCGGCCTCGCAATCGCAGCCATGACAGCGATCACAAACACAACAAGAGATCTTACGGCCGAGGCTAACACGAAACTTGACGAAGTATCAGTGAATACAACACTTACTAAATAAGTCGAACCTTCGAACGCAAAGTTCAGGATTTGAGCCCCTACCAATTTTGGCGGGGGCTTTTTTGCACCTTACGACTTGATCCATCAACCACACAATGACTATTCAAATGACATCGTGTGGTCATAAAAATTGCACCTTCCCCAACTACACGTTATGAGCAAGTGCGATCATGGTAAGGATGCCATTCGATGAGAATCGTTTTCGGTTTGGTTTTGGTAGCAGGTCTCGCACTCGCGTGGTTCGCTGTTCAACAAGTGCAAAGTTATATCAACGCATATAAAGTCGCCTTGATTGAAGAACGCAAAATCTCGGCTCAGGTGGTTCCGACGCTCATGGTCGCGATCGCCAACCGCGAAATCGGATATGGTAGCGAAGTGACCGAGGGGGATGTGCGCTATATCAGATGGCCGGAAACGTCCCTACCTGTTGGTGCATTTATCGAAGGGGATGGCATGCTCTTTAGCCCCGATGGCAAATATCGCAAAGCATTGCGTAAAATTTATCCCACGAACCCGTATTAGACGCATTCGTCAGTCCCGTCGGTGGGGATGCCGGCCTGATTTCCCGCCTTGCCCCTGGCAGCCGCTCCTTTACCATTAGCGTCTCTGCAACAAGCGCCGTCTCTGGTTTTATCAAACCTGGTGATCTCGTTGATATTTACTGGTCCGGTAATATCGCCCGCGCATCGGGAAGCGGTTATGAGGATCAAACCATGCTGATCATGAGCAATGTTCAGATCGTCGCCGTCGATCAAACCGCCGATGTCGATGTGAAATTGGTCAAAGTTCCCAAGACGGTAACAGTTGAAGTGACCCCTGAACAAGTTGCCATTCTCACACAAGCGAACAAATCAGGCGATCTCACGCTCTCTTTGATTGGTCTGTCTGATGATACAGTGGCCAAAGACATATCGGTCAATGAAAACTCATTCATGGGACGATCTGAGGCAACGCCGGATGCACCCGCGGCGCTTCCGCAGCAAAAATGCTATGTCAACGAACGACGCGGCGCGGAAACTTTGGTGATCGAAATTCCCTGCACACGGTAGCACAGAAGCATCATATCTCGCGGTGCTTGAATGAATTGTTGCAACATTCGCAAAAATAAGCAATAATTTCATAAAAATAGCGTACACCGCAGTAGATCTTTAAGGCAGGTCAACATGAAACAGATTACCGTCGCATTTTTTGCGTCCGTCCTTGCACTTGGTATGATATTGGGCACTCCGCATGCCCACGCTCAAGATGTGAAAGTTATTCGCCAAAACTCAGCCAGTTATATTGACGTTTCGGTCAATCGCGCTTTGGTGGTCGAAAGTGATATTCCTTTTGCAGAGTTGAGCATAGCAAACCCTGAAATTGCCGATATTTCATCGCTCTCGGATCGGTCGATTTATCTTTTGGGCCGCGCAACGGGCCTGACGACGTTGACCTTGCTCGATGCGACGGGACGTTTGATCACAAACATCGACGTGCGTGTTACAGCAGATATTTCAGAGTTTAAGCAACGCCTGCGTCAGATCCTTCCAAATGAAAAGATTGAAGTGCGCGCAGCCAATGATGGCATCGTGATGTCGGGCACCGTTTCTGGCCAAGAGGCCATCGTGAAGGCGCAAAGCCTCGCCAGCCTTTATGTCGAAGAGGGTCGCATTTCGAACCTTCTCAAAGTGGGCGGCGTGCAGCAAGTCATGCTCAAAGTGCGCTTTGCCGAAGTATCGCGTAGCGTGAGCAAGGCGATTGAGTCCGCCTTTGCCGCAAAACCTGGATCTAGTGCCACCGGAAACTCGGCACTGAATGTTGGGACCGGATCGGCTATTTCACAGTCCACGGCCAATTCTATTCTGGGTGGAAATCTTTCCTCGGGATCGGACAATGCCGGTGGGTTTAACTTCTCATTTGGCAACGGCTCCGTCGAAGTGGGCATTTTGCTAGAGGCGCTTGAGACAAAGGGGCTTGTCCGGACATTGGCCGAACCGAATTTAACGGCCCTTTCCGGTAAAGACGCAAAATTCCACGCCGGATCAGAATATCCTGTTCCTGTCGCCAGCGGCGATGGCGAAATCACGATCGATTACAAGCCCATCGGCATTTTAATGGAGTTTAAGCCAACTGTTATTGAAGGGGACCTGATCCGCATTGAGATGAAAACCGAAGTGTCTGCAATCGATACAACTGCGGCCATTACGACTGGTGGCATTGTCACCAATGCCTTTTCCACGCGCAACACATCCACGACCGTCGAGATGCGAGATGGAGAAAGCTTTGCCATTGCTGGATTGCTTCAGGATGACTTCCGCGATCAAAATAGCCAAGTGCCGATTTTGGGCGATATTCCCGTTCTCGGCGCCCTCTTTCGCAGTGCGGATTACGCCCGCTCGCAATCTGAGCTTGTCGTCATTATCACACCGTCCCTCGTTACGCCGACAACGGGCGACATGCTCGCCTTGCCGACGGATAACGTACTCTTGCCCACAGAAAGTGATCTGTTCCTAATGGGCCGCACCGAAGGCCGCCGCAATGCCGTTGACGAAGTGGCCGATCAGGATTTCACAGGCAGCTACGGCTATACAATCGACTAACACACACAGAGGAGCTGTCAGACGAATGAGAACTCGCATCAGATTGCTGACGCAGCCTGAGCCTATGCGCTCAATAGTTGGCGCCACTCAGTAAGAGCGGCGGTTCGATTGAGCTTGAATTTGTCTCGTGAGTAGAAGTGGCGCTCC
>JBDNBY010000181.1:0-2823 GCA_039767595.1 Paracoccaceae bacterium
CCCAAAGCTCCATCCCTGTGCCAAGACGCAAGGCGCCAGGGCCAATCAAAATCAAAACACCGATAAAGCCAGTGGTCACCCCGATCATCCGACGTAAGGTCAACTGCTCGCCCACTACAAAAAAATGCGCCATGGGCAACAGCCAAATTGGCACCGTGCTCATGGAAATGCCAACAAAGCCCGAGGTGACATATTGTTGCCCCCACGCGATCAAGCAAAACGGCATGACAAAAGAAAACGCCGCGTTGATGATTAAATAGTGTACGGGCAGGCGCGCCGCAGTGTCGGTCAGAGGTTTGCCTCTATACGCCCAAAATCCAGCAAGAATTGGGGCCGCAAATATGATCCGCGCGGCGGCCACCCATATAGGTGTCATGCCCATGAGTGCGAATTCGATCACCATGAAGGTGCTGCCCCAGATCAGGCCCAAGATCGCAATCATAGCCCAGCTTGTCCAAGTGATCTGAGGTGTCATTGGGGCGATCCTTTTGTGTGTTGATTTTGGTGTGTCATGTGGTGCAGCGCAGTGCAATCACAAAAAAGGGCCACCCAAATGGGCGGCCCTGTCGTTCGTGATATAGGTGGATTTAGTTTTTGGCTTTATCAACCATTTTGCCGGCTGAAATCCATGGCATCATGCCGCGGAGTTTCTCGCCTGTGGCTTCGATCTGGTGCTCATCATTGGCACGGCGCGACGCTTTGATCGTTGGCTGACCAACGGCGTTTTCTAGCATAAAGTCACGCACAAATTTACCGGCCTGAATGTCGTTGAGGACTTCTTTCATGGCTTTCTTTGTTTGCTCATATGGCAAGATCCGCGGGCCGGTGACGTATTGACCGTACTCAGCCGTGTTTGAGATCGAGTAATCCATGTTCGCGATGCCGCCTTCATAGATCAAATCGACGATCAGCTTCACTTCGTGCAAGCATTCGAAATAGGCCATTTCAGGGGCGTAGCCCGCTTCGACCAATGTTTCAAAACCGCAACGGATCAATTCAACAAGACCGCCGCAGAGGACCGCTTGTTCACCAAAGAGGTCTGTTTCACACTCTTCGCGGAAGTTTGTCTCGATGATGCCGGAACGACCGCCACCAATGGCAGAGCAATAGGATAGGCCAACTTCAAGCGCGTTGCCTGAGGCGTTTTCGTGGACCGCAACCAAACATGGCACGCCGCCGCCTTTGGTGTATTCGCCGCGTACAGTGTGACCTGGGCCTTTGGGCGCCATCATGATCACGTCAACGCCTGCCTTTGGCTCAATGAGGCCAAAGTGCACGTTCAAACCGTGGGCAAATGCAATCGCGGCGCCTTCACGGATGTTGTCGTGGACGTATTTTTTATATGTTTCGGCCTGAAGTTCGTCGGGCATTGTGAACATGATGACATCGCACCATGCGGCCGCTTCGGCGATCCCCATGACTTTGAGGCCTTCGCCTTCGGCTTTGGCGGCTGAGGCCGAGCCTTCGCGCAGGGCCACAACAACGTTCTTTGCGCCTGAATCGCGCAAGTTGAGCGCGTGGGCGTGGCCTTGTGAGCCATAGCCGAGGATGGCTACTTTTTTCTCTTTGATCAAATTAACATCGCAATCGCGATCGTAATAAACACGCATGAGTTCTCTCCTTATAAGTGATGGTGTACATTACCCAAAGGGTGAGGCATGAGATAGAGGTGAAAATAAAGTATTCCCCTCGTTTTGATTATATATTATGCGTTTATTTGTGATAAATGGATAAATTCATGCTCAATGATGCAGATCGCCGCATTTTAAAGACCTACCAACGCAATCCGCGCGCCAGTGTGAGTGAGTTGAGCGATGCTCTTGGGCAATCCCCCGCAGTGGTGACGCGCCGTATTCAAGAGCTACGCGCCGAGGGGGTCTTGGGTGCGCCGCGGGCGATCGTGAATTGGCGCGCGCTGGGCTATGAAGTAGAAGTATCACTGCGTGTCACATTGGATAAATCGTCTTCACGGGCTTTTGATGAATGTATTGCGGCGGCGCGATCTATTCGTGAAATCATTGAAATTCAAACGTTTTTGGGGCAAGTGGATCTGCGCCTTGGTGTTGTGGCCTATGACATGGCGCATTATCAAACTCTCTATCGCGAGGATATTTTGAGCCTGCCGCATATCGCCGATATTGAGGCGCTGATGCATGTGGGCCGCGTGAAATACGATCGGAATTTGCCCCTATGATCGAAATTGACCCCCTTGATCGCGAAATCCTCGCTCAGCTGTCGTGCGATGCGTCGCAATCCTCGACAAAATTAGCCCAAGGTTTGGGCATGTCGCAATCGGCGGTGTGGCGGCGCATCAAGCGGTTGGAGCAAGAAAATATCATTGCGGGCTATCAATTGGACATTGATCAAGCGCAAGCCGGCTTTGGGGTCACAGTGTTTTTGGGGGTCAAACTGGCGACCAAAGGCCGCGTGAGTTTGGGCGATTTCGAACGCGCGGTGCAAGCGATCCCAGAAGTGCAAACAATTGAGTTGATTCTAGGTGTCTATGATTACCGTCTGCGCGTGGTGGCGCGAGATTTGACTGATTTTGAACGGGTGTTGCGCCGCCGCGTGATGGCACTGCCCGGCGTGGGGCAAGTTGAGGACATTGTTTTGTTTTCTGAAGAGGTCGCATTGGGTCCGCTTTGCGCGCCCCGAGGCCCTGATGCATAAAGCGGCGACGAATGAGGGGAACGTCGTGAAACATCTCTAATCCAAAGCGGCGCATCTGTTGCAAGACCGGCGCGCCAATTTGTGAGGCGTGGTTCAAGGCGCTGACCCCTGCCATGCGCGCGGCCATGTCGGGCCAACGCATGTTTTGATAGC
>JBDNBY010000182.1:0-11645 GCA_039767595.1 Paracoccaceae bacterium
CATATCCACCGCGATCCGCTGCCGGAGGCGAATGAGATCGAAATCCGTTGTGTTTTCGCGAAAGGTTTGCTCGGTCCATGATCCACTCTCGGTGTAGTCATAGAACATCTTGGGCACACGGCGTTTATAGATCCGTTTGAGGTCGTCAATACAGGTGATAACCGCCATGTGTGAGGCTCCTTTATCCGCGGTGCGTGCCATCGGCGAGGGATTTTACCATGGCGAGAACGTCGCTTGCGCTTTTGCCTGTGGCCATTTCGGCAACGATGGCAGATCCCACGACGGCGCCATCGGCCACTTTGGCGATATGCTCGGCGGCTTGGGGTGTTTTGATGCCAAAGCCAACAATCACAGGCAGGTCTGTGGCGGCTTTGATCCGCTCGACTTCGGGGCCGACGGTGGCGGCGTTGGCCTCGGCCGCGCCGGTGATGCCCGTTTGCGAGACATAGTAAATAAAGCCCGAGGTATTCTCGAGGACTTTGGGCAGGCGTTTGTTATCCGTTGTCGGCGTGGCAAGGCGAATAAAGTTCAGTCCTGCGGCATTGGCCGGAATGCATAGTTCATCGTCCTCTTCAGGTGGAAGATCAACGATGATCAGCCCATCAATGCCCGCGTCTGTCGCATCCTTGAGGAATTGATCAACGCCGTGGCTATAAATCGGATTGTAATATCCCATTAAGACAATTGGTGTTTCAGAATTGGTTTTGCGGAAGTTGCGCACCATGTCTAAAGTTTTGGGCAAGGTCATGCCATTTTCAAGGGCGCGCTGCCCTGCCAATTGAATGGTCGAGCCATCCGCCATCGGATCGGTGAACGGCAGGCCCAGCTCGATGATATCAACGCCGGCGTCGGGCAATCCATTCATCACTTCTTGCGAGATCTCAAGACTGGGATCACCGGCCATAATATATGAGACAAAGGCCTTTTTGTTGTCTGCGGCAAGCGCGGCGAAGGTTTTTTCGATACGTGTCATGCTTTCATCCCCATTGGGTTTGTATCCTTTTGCCGCAAAAGTCATATGAGTTGCAATCCCGAAACCTTGCAAAGCGGGCGCGCCGCGCCTAAAAGCAGCACAGATTTTGCAGGAGCATCACTTATGGGTTTCAAAATGGGTATCGTCGGGTTGCCGAATGTCGGTAAATCAACGATGTTTAACGCGCTGACCAAAACCGCAGCGGCACAGGCGGCGAATTTTCCGTTTTGTACAATCGAGCCAAATGTTGGCGATGTGGCTGTGCCTGATCCGCGGCTATTCCAATTGGCCGAGATTGCCTCGTCCAAGCAGATTATCCCAACGCGGATGACCTTTGTTGATATCGCGGGTCTTGTGAAAGGCGCCTCAAAGGGTGAGGGGCTGGGCAACCAGTTTTTGGCCAACATCCGTGAAGTGGATGCGATTGCCCAAGTGCTCCGGTGTTTTGAAGATGATGACGTGACCCATGTCGAGGGACGGATTGATCCGCTGGCCGATGCAGACACGATCGAGACTGAGTTGATGATCGCCGATATGGAGAGCATCGAAAAACGCCTTCAAGGTCTGCAACGCAAGATCAAAGGCGGTGACAAGGATGCCGTGGATCAAGAGCGCCTGCTCAAAGCGGCGCTTGAGGTGCTCAATGAAGGGCGCCCTGCGCGCACGCTCGATGTCGATGAGGATGATCAAAAACAGTGGAAGATGTTGCAGCTTTTGACATCCAAGCCCATTTTATATGTGTGTAATGTGGATGAAGCCAGTGCAGGAACAGGGAATTCCCTATCTGAAAAAGTGGCCGAGATGGCGGCGCGCCAAGGGGCAAACACTGTTGTCATCTCCGCCCAGATCGAAGAAGAGATCAGCCAGCTGGAAGACGATGAAGCGCAGGATTTCTTGGAAGAGTTGGGCCTCAAGGAGGCGGGTCTCGACCGTCTTATTCGTGAGGGCTATGATCTGCTTCAGCTTGAGACCTATTTCACAGTTGGCCCCAAAGAGGCCCGCGCATGGACCATTCACAAAGGCACGTCCGCACCCAAGGCCGCCGGTGTGATTCACGGCGATTTTGAGCGTGGCTTTATCCGCGCCGAGACGATCGCCTTTGACGATTATATTGCCTGCAACGGTGAGAATGGCGCCAAAGACGCCGGTAAAATGCGCGTTGAGGGCAAAAGCTATACCGTCCAAGATGGCGATGTTATGCATTTCTTGTTCAATGCGTGACGTGCCTTTGAGCGGCGTATCATATTGAAATCAAGGCGCGTTTTACGGCCGGCTGCGCAGCCAGTTGAGATGCGCTTTGACGGCGGGCCAATCGTAATCACAGATGGAATACACGGCGCTGTCGCGGCGTGTGCCATTGGGCATCTGTTTGTGATTACGCAAAATGCCATCTTGTTTGGCGCCGATCCGCTCAATGGCGCGGCGGCTTTGTGAATTCAGGATATGGGTGCAAAATTCAACCGCAATGGCCCCCAAAGTGTCAAAGGCATGAGTGAGCAACAGTTGCTTGGCCTCGGTGTTGACGCCAGTGCGCTGGACTGATTTGGCATACCATGTGTGCCCGATTTCCAGTCGTTCATTCGGGTGATCGATGTTGCAATAGCTGGTCATGCCGATTTCGGACTGATCGCTATTTCGGATCACAGTAAAGGGAACCATCATACCGCTTTTTTGTAAATCAAGGCGGCGTTGAATCTCTTGGGGCACATCGCTGGACTGCGGCACAAACGTGTACCACAGATCACTAAGATAACCATCGGCCGCTGCGCGCGCGAGGCCAGCGGTGTGATCCGCGGTTGTTGGGGTCAATGTGATTGTATCTCCGACAAGGGTGACAGAGGTCGCCCAAGCTTTAGAAGTCATCTTCAAACTCTTTTAACACGGCGAGGTAGACGTCGCGCTTGAAGGGCACAATGGCCTCAGCCAGTTGATCGCGGGGCAGCCATTTCCACGCGTTGAATTCTGGATGCTCGGTGGCGATATTAATGTCGGCATCTGTCCCCTGAAAGGAGAGCAGCAGCCATTTTTGCTCTTGCCCGCGAAAGGCGCCGTTCCATAGCTTTGGAATGAGATCGGCGGGCAACTCGTACCGCAGCCAGCCCTCAGAGACAGCGCGCAGCGTCACAAGGGATTGAGGTATGCCAGTTTCCTCTTCCAGCTCGCGCAGGCCGGCGGCGATGGGATCCTCGCCTGGATCAATTCCGCCTTGCGGCATCTGCCACGCGTCAGAGGCATTATCAATGCGGCGTCCGACCCAAACATGCCCCTCGGCATTGATCAGCATGACGCCAACATTTTGCCGATAGGAGAGGTGTGCAATCTCCTGCGGTGTGATCATTTGAGATCTACGGCCGCAAGACCGGTGAGAATATCGATGGCATAGGCCAATTGATAATCCTCGCTACGCAGTTTTGCGGCTTGTTCCGCTTTGGCGCGGTCATCTTCGATATGCTTGATTTCCTCTTCTGTGAGGGAATCGTTATCGAGGGATCCCCGCAAATCCGCCTCTGAGCGCTCAAACCGTTTTGATGTCTCATCCTCGGTTTCGGCAGTAATGCGGCGGCGGGGTTGTTCCACGACGATATCTGGCGAGACACCCAGCCCTTGGATCGAGCGGCCTGATGGCGTGTAATAGCGTGCGGTGGTCAAACGCATTGCGCCACTGTTGGACACGGGCATCAACGATTGCACTGAGCCTTTGCCAAAGCTGCGGGTGCCCACAACGATGCCGCGACGGTGATCTTGGAGGGCGCCAGCAACGATTTCGGACGCAGAGGCAGAGCCGTCATTGATCAACACTACGATCGGTTTGCCTTGGGCCAAATCGCCCATCTCGGCGTTAAAGCGATCCCCGCGGCCGTCGCGATCACGGGTCGAGACGATCTCACCGCGATCTAAAAAGGCGTCTGTCACCATAATCGCCTGATCCAATAGGCCGCCCGGGTTGTTGCGCAGATCCAAGACAAATCCGCCGACGTTCTCGATGCCGCCAGCCTCTTGGATTTGCTTTTCAATGCCAGCCTCGAGATTGGCGTAGGTTTGATCGTTAAACGTCGTCACGCGCAAAACGATGGCATCGCCCTCAATACGGGCGCGGGCGGCGGTCAGTTTGATCGTATCGCGCACGATGGTTACGTCAAAGGGTTCATTTTCCCCCTCGCGGACGATTGTGATAACGATTTCCGAGCCCACGGGCCCGCGCAACAGATCAACAGCCTCGGTCAACGTGAGGCCCATCAAGTTTTCCCCATCCACATGCGTGATGAAATCTCCGGCCTCGATGCCCGCCTCTGCGGCGGGGGTGTCATCCATCGGGGCAACCACTTTGACAAAGCCGTCCTCTTGGGTGACTTCCATCCCCAAACCGCCAAATTCGCCGCGCGTTTGCATGCGCATGTCGTCGGCATCTTGTGGGGGCAGATAGCTGGAATGCGGATCAAGAGATGAGAGCATACCGTTGATGGCCGCTTCGATCAGGTCTTTGTCATCGACATCTTCGACATATTCTGCGCGCACGCGCTCGAATACATCGCCAAAGAGGTTGAGCTGTTCATAAACCGACTCTTGGTCAGATTGTTCCTGAGCCAGCAAAGGGGCAACAAGTGTGGTGGCGGCCACTGTGCCCAAGGTCAGACCCGCAGCGATATATAGCAGTGGTTTTTTCATGACTGTTGTTCCTTTTTCAGCCAATCAAACGGATCGATTGGCGTGTTATTGTCTCTTACTTCAAAATAAAGCGTTTCTGAGAGTGGGTTTCCACCCTGTTTTATCGAATCTTCGCTCAAATCTGCGTCAGTTTCAACGGTGCCGCCCAATAATCCTATGGGGCTCCCTTCGGGCAGGACGGTTCCGATCTCGGCATAGGTTTGCGATAGACCAAGGAAAATGAACAAAATATTTGGCTGCGGCTCGAGAATCACCACTTGGCCATAGTCGGCGAACTGGCCTGCATAGCGCACCGTGGCCACGGTGGGTGTTGTGACGATCGATTGAGGCCGTGCTGCAAAAATCACGCCTGGGCGGATCACTCCGGCGGCGTCCGGCTGATTGGGTGTGCGCAGAACGCGGCCCATGATCGGCCAATTTAGGGATCCTAAACGCGGGGTCAAATCAGGAAGGGGATCTGTGACCTCGTCTTTGGCAATGCGTTTAATGTTGGCGGCAAAGCTATCAAGCGTCTCTGCATTGGCCTCGAGCAGTGACATTTCCAAAGGGTCATCGATAAAGCGGCGCGGTAGATCGCGACGCTCGGCAACCGCTTGGGCGAGGGCTGTGCGGGCATCTTGGACACCGATGAGCCCCGTGCGCAAATCGTCAAAGGCCTGCTGCTGCAGCTGTGTAATAATGGTCAATTCTTGTAGGTCGGCACGTAGGCCGGCCGCCTTGGCCTGTAACCCTTGGGTCACGTCCGCCACCAGCATGGCCGATCGGGCCGTGCCCAGCGGCCCTTGGGGGTGCACCATCATTGTCGGATTTTGCGTATTAGTGGTCAGGTAGAGCGTGCCAAGAAGTTCGGTCAGCTCGCTTTCGCGTGCTTTGAAATCATCGGCAATGGCAGAGCGGCGCAGCGTCAATCGCCGAAGCCCATCGCGGATCGCAGAGAGGCCCATTTCATAGGCTTGGATCGTTTGCGTCAGCGCCTTGACCCGATCGCGCGAGGAGGACGCCTGTTGAAGGGCGCTTTGCGAGCGTAGCAATTGGGCCTTGGCCTCTTGGGCGTCGGCCTCAATGTCGCTTAGGGCAAGGGCGCTGTTCCCCCAAATGAGGCAAACTGCGATGAGTAAGCTCCGCCATAGTGTCATTGGTTGATCAAAGATGTCCCTGTCATTTCCGTTGGTTGATCGAGCCCCATGATCTCTAGCACAGTGGGGGCAAGGTCGGCCAAACGTCCGCCTTGAGATAACTTAGCACCTTTTGGGCCGTTCACAAGGATCAGTGGAACAGGGTTCAATGTATGCGCGGTGTGCGCCCCGCCCGTATCAGGGTCGCGCATGGTTTCACAATTGCCGTGATCTGCAGTGACGAGCATCGTGCCGTTCTTCCGGCCCAGCGCCTCTAGGATCACACCAAGGCCCGTATCGACGGCGGTACAGGCCCGCTTGGCCGCCTCGAGATCACCCGTGTGGCCGACCATATCTGGATTGGCGAAATTCACGACGACCAGATCATAATCTTGCTCAATTGCAGTGGCGGCATGCTGGGCCACCTGTGCCGCGGCCATTTCAGGGGCCAAATCATAGGTTGCCACCTTTGGAGAGGGGGGCATGACGCGATCTTCGCCCTCTTCTGGGGTTTCTTTGCCGCCGTTGAGGAAAAAGGTCACATGCGGATATTTTTCCGTCTCGGCCACGCGGAACTGGCGTTTGCCATGCTGCGCGACCCAAGCGCCCAGCGTGTTGTGAATGTTTTCCTTAGGAAAGGCCGTTTGCATGTACGTGTCATGGGTTTGCGAATACGAAACCATTCCAAGGCATGCACTAAGGCGCGGGGTCGGGCCGCGGTCGAACGCATCAAAGCTTGGTGCGGCGAGGGCCTGCATAATCTCTCGCGCGCGATCCGAGCGGAAGTTCATGCAAAATAGCCCGTCCCCCTCGCGGATGCCGGCATATGTGCCGATGACCGTTGCGGGGATAAACTCATCACTTTGATCGGCGGCATAGGCCGCTGTGATCGCCTCTTGTGCCGACGTTGCAGCGGTCCCTTGGCCGGTGGCAATGGCGTCATAGGCGGTTTTGACCCGCTCCCATCGATTGTCGCGATCCATGGCGTAATACCGTCCGATCACAGTTGCGATGGTGGCGCCCTGCGGGAGCATGTCCTCAAGGTCTTGGATAAAGGGCTGCGCCGAGCGCGGGGCCACGTCGCGCCCATCGGTGATCGCATGGATGAGAACCTCAAACCCCTGTTGCACAAAGGTATCGACTGCGGCCTTCAGATGAGAGATATGCCCATGCACACCGCCATCTGACACGACCGAGAATAAATGCACGCGGCCATTTTGGGCGCTGACGCGATCGGCAAATTGCGTGATCTGCGGCGTGGCGCCAAAGCTGCCGTCCTCAATCGCCATATCAATGCGGCCTAAATCCATCGCCACGACACGGCCGGCGCCAATATTCATATGACCCACTTCCGAGTTGCCCATTTGCCCCGTTGGCAATCCAACGCATCGCCCATGGGTGATGAGCGTCGCGGTCGGGCAGTCTTGCATCAATCGATCGTAATGCGGGGTCGTTGCCTGCGCGGGCGCATTGTCGGCCAGCGTATCACGCAGACCCCAGCCATCCAAGATGCATAGAACTGTTGGGGTCGTCATGGGCAGTCTCCTTTTGTGTCGTCTGACATCTATTGATTTGTAGGTGTCAGCACAAGATAAAGAGCAATCTCTTGCTCTCATCGATCAGGGGTGTAGGATTGCACTGACGTCTAAAGGAATGAACTATGCCAGATCCGCTCTCTTCCCCTATTGCGCGCCCTGCGCCGATGCCTCTTGATCTGGATTGGGTGCAATCTGTGGCCATAAATCGGCCCGCTCTGGAGCGGCGCTGCGCCACGCTCGGGGGACGGCGCACGGTTAAAAAAGAATATCAGGCGGCATGGTTAATCAAAGCCTTGGAATGTATTGATCTGACCACGTTGTCAGGCGATGACACCGAGGCGCGCGTGCGCCGGTTATGTGCCAAGGCCAAGCATCCGCTCAATCCTGAATTGGTCTCTGCGCTGGGCATCACGGCGCCGCATGTGGGCGCGGTGTGTGTCTATCATGATATGGTGGCGGCGGCTGTCGCGGCTCTTGAGGGCACGGGCATCCCCGTTGCGGCCGTCTCGACAGGGTTTCCCGCGGGGCTCAGCCCGTTTGCCCTGCGCGTGGCAGAGATCGAAGCCTCTGTTGCGGATGGCGCTCAAGAGATCGATATCGTCATTTCGCGGCGGCATGTTTTGGCGGGAAATTGGCAAGCGCTCTATGATGAAATGCGCGCCTTTCGAGAGGCCTGCGGCGCGGCGCATGTCAAGGCGATTTTGGCCACGGGCGAGTTGGGCACTCTGCGTCATGTGGCGCAGGCCTCCTTGGTGTGCATGATGGCGGGCGCCGATTTCATAAAAACATCAACGGGCAAAGAGCCTGTGAACGCGACCTTGCCTGTGTCATTGACGATGATCCGCCAAATCCGCGCCTTTCACGTGCGCACCGGTCAGATCGTCGGATTTAAACCCGCCGGCGGTATTTCTAAGACCAAAGAGGCGCTGCTTTATTTAATGTTGATGAAAGAAGAGCTGGGCGACGATTGGCTGCGGCCTGAGCTGTTCCGATTTGGCGCTTCATCCCTTTTGGGGGATATTGAGCGTCAACTCGAACATTTTGTCACTGGGTATTATTCCGCGAATTACCGTCACGCGATGGGCTAAGGAGAACGTCATGAACCTTTCAGAGATAAAAGATGCCATGGCATATGGTCCTGCGTTGGAAGCGGCCGATGATGCCTTTGAGTGGCTCGTTGATAATGGCTCTCAATTTGGGCATTTCATTGGAGGGACCTTTACGGATCATAGTGCGGATTTCAAAGCGATGAACCCCGCTAACAATGAAACGCTTGCCACTCTCTCGCAAGCGACGGATCGAGATATAGATGCCGCTGTGCGCGCGGCGCGATCTGCACAACCCGATTGGGCGGCGGCGGGCGGCAAGGCGCGGGCCAAAGTGCTTTATGCTTTGGCGCGGTTGATTCAGAAAAATGCGCGGCTCTTTGCGGTGCTCGAGACGCTAGACAATGGCAAGCCGTTGCGCGAGACGCGCGATATTGATGTGCCTTTGGTCATCCGCCATTTTTATCACCATGCGGGGCATGCTCAGCTCTTTGATCAGGAGTATCCAAATCATCGGGCCTATGGGGTTTGCGCACAAATCATTCCATGGAATTTTCCGTTGCTCATGTTGGCGTGGAAAGTGGCCCCTGCTTTGGCGGCGGGCAATGCTGTTGTGTTGAAACCGGCCGAGCAAACGTCCCTTACGGCGCTCTTGTTTGCTCAGATCTGTCAGCAGGCCGGCGTGCCGCGCGGTGTGGTCAATATCATCACTGGCGATGGGCGAGTGGGCGCGGCCTTGGCGGCGCATCCTGATGTGAATAAAGTTGCCTTTACAGGCTCGACCGCTGTGGGCCGGATGATCCGCGAAGCGACCGCAGGTCAGCAAAAATCGCTCACCCTCGAGCTTGGCGGGAAATCGCCCTTTATTGTTTTTGATGACGCGGATTTAGACAGCGCTGTTGAGGGTGTCGTGGATGCGATATGGCTCAATGGCGGGCAAGTGTGTTGCGCTGGGTCGCGCTTGATCGTGCAAGAAAGCGTATACACCGACTTTATGGATCGCCTCAAGCTGCGGATGGCCAAGCTGCGTGTCGGTCAACCTATGGATAAAACCGTGGATATGGGATCGTTGATCGATGCGCGTCAGGGGGAGGTGATCCGCGAAAAATTGGCCTTGGCGCAAGGGCAGGGCGTGTTCCAGCCGGACATCGACATGCCGGCTGAGGGCGTTTTTCTCAAGCCGACTGTGATTGAGCATCTCGAAACGGCGCACCCTCTTATGCAAGATGAGATTTTCGGCCCTGTTTTGGTGACGACATCGTTCCGCACGCCGGCCGAAGCCGTGGCGCTGGCCAATGACACTCGGTACGGACTGGCGGCCTCGATTTGGTCGGAAAATATCAGTGTTGCCATGGAGATCGCGTCCAAAGTTGTGGCCGGCGTTGTGTGGATCAATAGCACCAATCAATTTGATGCGGCCGTCGGCTTTGGCGGTGTGCGCGAGAGCGGGTATGGCCGCGAGGGTGGGGCGATTGGGCTGATGGCCTATTGCACGGATAGTGCAACTGGGTCGGAGAAGTTGGGTGACATCGTGCCCAACACGGGCGAAGCGCTCGCGCAAATCCACCTTGATCATACGCAAAAGCTCTTTATCGGGGGCAAGCAAACGCGCCCAGATGGTGGGTATTCTGATCCATGCTTTAGCCATGAGGGCACCTATATCACCCATGCCGCCCGCGCCAATCGCAAGGATATCCGCAATGCCGTTGAGGCCGCCCATGCCGCCAAAGCATGGGGCCGCAGCACGGCGCATCTGCGGGCGCAGATCCTGTATTTTATGGCGGAAAACCTTTCTGCGCGCGCGGATCACATGGCGGCGCAGGTTCAGGCCATGACAGGCCAAGATGGCCGTGCCGAAGTCGATGCATCGATTGATCGTCTGATGAGCTATGCGGCGCTGGCCGATAAATTTGACGGTGGCGTTCGTCAAGCCCCGCTCAAGGCGCTGGTCACTGAGGTGATTGAGCCGATGGATGTCGTGGGCGTCATTTGTCCGAATGAGGCGCCATTGCTGGGATTGCTCACAACCATTGGTGCGACGATGAGTGTGGGCGCGCGGGTCGTTGCCCTTGCATCCGAGCCATATGGCGCCATTTTGCGCGATGTGTATAGTTTGCTTGAAACATCGGATGTGCCTGCGGGTGTGGTCAATTTGCTCACCGGCCGCCATGCAGAGTTAGCGCCGCATTTGGCGGGGCATATGGATGTGGATGCACTGTGGTGTTTTGGGGCCGAAAGCCTGAGCGAAACGATAGAGCGATTGAGCGCCACGAACTTGAAACGCACTTGGGTCAATCACGGTTATGCGCGGGATTGGTATGAGGCGGGGCATGAAGTACGGTTCCTGCGCGAGGCCAGTGAAGTGAAATCAATTTGGGTGCCTTACGGGGTCTAATTGCTAAATTGACCTTTCAGCCCGCCCATCACGCCGCGTTCTTTTTCGCTGTTGCCGCAATCTGCGGTAACGGTGCGATCGGCGCGTAAAAAGAACTCTGTTCCATCAAATTCGACGTCGTCATATTTGGGGGCCAGCACCAATTTGAATTTTGTATTGTACAGAGCGCGCACTGTGGCGGTGCCTTCTGTGAACGAGGCATAGCGCCCTGTTGCCAGATTACGCAAAACAAAGTCGCGATCCGGTAACGCGCAGGTGTTGTTCAGGCTTACTTGGACCGAGATGATCCCCTTGGGTGCGCCAAAAAGGCGATCTTGAAAGAGAACAACTGCGATCACGCCCAGCGCAAGAGTTGCGGCGGTTATCCATTTTATCATATCTGCGCGATCCTTTTGCTGTGTCAAGAAACGCGCAAATGCGTGGAAATGTTACCTAACTGTCGGGATTTCGAACAAAGGCAGGTGCGGTCGGCGTCGACAGATCACAATCATAGGCATATCCGCCCGTGTCAAAATCGATCAAATCCTTAGGGTTGGTTAACCGATGCTCGACGATATAGCGGGCCATGGCGCCGCGCGCTTTTTTAGCCCAAAAGCTGACGATCTTGGGCGTGCCGTTTTTAATGTCATAGAATTTCGGCGTGATAATGGTGAGGCCCAAGGCCGCTTGGTCGACGGCGCCGAAATATTCCTCGGATGCGCAATTTACCAGCGTGTCGGTCTGCGCCTGCGCGGCATCTTGGGCCAAAAGGGGCGCGATGTGACCCTTCCAAAAAGCATAGAGATTGGTGCCGCGCTCTGATGCAACGCGGCTGCCCATTTCAAGGCGATAGGGCTCGATTTCATCCAAAGGGCGCAGCACGCCATACAGACCAGATAAAATGCGCAAGTGATCTTGGGCCCAGCGCACGGC
>JBDNBY010000183.1:0-3352 GCA_039767595.1 Paracoccaceae bacterium
CGGTGAAAGATTCAGGTTGGATGCCTGAGGATACAGAAAGCCTTGAGCGCACAGGCGTGATGATCGGCTCTGGCATTGGTGGATTGAATTCAATCGCCAACACAACAATTATGATGCACGAAAAAGGCCCGCGCCGCGTGTCGCCATTCTTTATCCCCGGTGCTTTGATCAACCTTATTTCTGGTCAGGTCTCGATCAAATACGGTTTTAAAGGTCCGAACCATTCGGTTGTGACGGCCTGTTCCACAGGGGCGCATGCCATCGGTGATGCCGCGCGTTTGATTATGACGGGCGATGCGGATGTGATGGTCGCAGGCGGCGCCGAGGCATCCATCTGTGAGATTGGAATCGCTGGGTTCAACGCGTGTAAAGCGCTGTCGACAAAGTTTGCGGATGATCCGAAAAAGGCGTCACGCCCCTATGACCAAGACCGTGATGGGTTTGTCATGGGCGAGGGGGCCGGCATTGTGGTTCTCGAGGATTATGACCACGCCGTGGCCCGTGGCGCGAAAATTTACGCCGAAGTTTTGGGATATGGCCTGTCAGGGGATGCATATCACATCACGGCTCCGTCCGAGACCGGAGAAGGCGGCGAACGCGCCATGTTGGCCGCGTTGAAAAAAGCCGGTTTGGATCCATCCGCCTTGGATTACATCAACGCGCACGGCACATCCACAATGGCAGATACCATCGAGTTGGGTGCAGTTGAACGTATGATGGGGGATGCGGCAGGCAAGGTGACGATGTCGTCCACGAAATCAGCAACGGGTCACCTCTTGGGGGCGGCTGGTGCCATTGAGGCGATCTTTACGATCCTTGCGATCCGCGATCAGGTTGCACCGCCGACAATCAACCTTGATACGCCTGCTGTTGAAACGGCTGTGGATCTTGCGCCGAATGCCAAACGCGAACGCGAGATCACCTATGCGCTGTCCAATTCGTTTGGGTTTGGCGGCACGAATGCATCCTTGTTGCTAGGTAAGCCAAGCTAATGTGGCGCAGCGTTGCGTCTAATGCGTTGAGTGTTCTGATCGTTGGGTTCCTTATCGTTGCGGGCGTTGGGATCTATTTTCAGAACCAGTTCAGCGCAGCTGGTCCACTGACCGAGGCAATGTGCGTCGAGGTTGAGCGTGGATCAAACATGACGCGCGTGTCCGAAGACCTCGAAAAGGCAAATGCAATCACAAGTGCCGCTCTGTTCCGAATTGGCGCCGAGTATTCAGGCAAGTCCGCCTCTCTAAAAGCGGGGAGCTTTCTTGTGCCTGAACAGGCCTCGATGGAAGAGATTGTCCAGATCGTTACCCAAGGCGGGGCAAGCACATGTGGGGCCGAAATTGTTTATCGCGTGGGGATTGCTGCGATTGCGTTTCAGTTGCGCACATTTGACGCAAGCGCGCAGCGTTTGACCAAAGTAGCAGAATTTGCCCCAAGCGAAGAGGCCCCGAGCGCATTCAAAGACGCGGCCAAGTCACAAAGTACCCGCCACCGTATCGCGATGGCCGAAGGCGTGACCTCTTGGCAGGTCAAACAAGCCCTAGATGCGATTGACATTCTGACAGGCGAGATTGAATTGCCGGCCGAGGGTGTTTTGTTGCCTGACAGCTATGAAATCCGTGCGGGTGACACACGACAGTCCGTTGTGGACCGCATGGTCGAGGCCCAGTCCGAAGAGCTCATGATTGATTGGGCTACACGGGCCAAGGACCTGCCGTACAACACACCGCAAGAGGCGTTGATCATGGCGTCCATCATTGAAAAAGAAACGGCTCTGGCCGAAGAACGCGGGCTTGTGGCAAGCGTGTTTGTCAACCGGTTGAAACGCGGCATGCCATTGCAAACGGACCCAACAGTGATCTATGGCCTTACAAAAGGGCAGGGCACCTTGGGACGCGGATTGCGCCGCAGTGAGCTTCAAAAAGATACGCCTTGGAACACTTATACCAATCGCGGGCTGCCACCCACACCGATTGCAAACCCGGGGCGGGACAGCATCAAAGCGGCCCTCAACCCCGAGGAAAGCGGTTACTTTTACTTTGTGGCTGATGGCACTGGCGGTCACGCCTTTGCCAAGACCTTGGCAGAGCACAACAACAATGTCGCCAAATGGCGCGCTATCGAGGCGGAACGCGCTTCAGATTGATCTGATCCCTCTGAATAATCGGTTCTGACACTGCAAAGCGGCCCCTTTCGGGTCGCTTTTTTAATGCACCGCGCGTCGCGTTCGCGCCTTTGCAACTCTCTCAAATTAACCTTGCTGATGCCGGATGTGTCTTGGGACCACCCAAGGACGTTTTAGGCGGAGGATCACCAACAAAGGGTACGTTCCTAGATGATCCTAAACACCTCGGAAGAGGTCTCAAGGTTAAGCGAAGAGTTTCGTCGCCTGAAAGACCAATTAAGTGGGTTTTCCCATGACTTGGACGAGCTGCAAAGCAAAATCCGGTCAGGGGAAATTGAAAAAGGCAGCGATGCGCGCAGGTTTTTGACAGAGCTCAGAACTTGGGTGCGGATCGCACAAGAAGCGGAGGCCGCCTGTGCAGAGCATCAAAAAGAGCAACGAGGATACACAGGTCCCTACGGACTTGATCTCGAGGCAGCACGATCTCAGATCGGGTGCCGCATGGCTCGCCTCCGGCGATGCTGCCGTGAGGGAAAAATTCCTAAATGACCTCACAGAGGGAGAGCTTTTGGCTCTCCCGTATCTCTTTGAATTTTGGGCCCACGACCATCAGTTGCCGCCAGAGGGGCAGTGGCGCACATGGGTTATCCTTGGGGGGCGGGGCGCGGGGAAAACACGCGCCGGTGCCGAATGGGTCCGCACCCAAGTCGAAGGGCCTTTGCCGTTACATGCGGGCCGCGCAAAGCGTGTCGCCTTGATCGGGGAAACCTATGAACAAGCGCGCGATATTATGGTCTTTGGCGAAAGCGGTATTTTGGCGGCAAGCCCGCCAGACCGACGCCCCGAATGGCGCGCCAGCCGACGACAATTGGTGTGGTCCAATGGGGCGACGGCCACGGTGTACTCGGCCCATGATCCCGAGGCGCTGCGCGGGCCGCAATTTGACGCGCTATGGGCGGATGAATTGGCCAAATGGAAACGCGGTCAAGAGGCATGGGATATGGCGCAATTTGCGCTGCGACTGGGCGAAGACCCGCGTCAATGCGTGACAACAACGCCCAAGAACGTTGCGGTTCTCAAATCCCTATTGGCCAATCCCTCGACAGTCAAGACAACCGCGCCGACCGAGGCAAACAGGGCATTTCTGGCACAGTCTTTCCTAGAGGAAGTGCGCACCAGATATTCTGGGACGCGGCTTGGGCGGCAAGAGCTTGATGGTGTTCTGCTTGACAC
>JBDNBY010000184.1:0-8649 GCA_039767595.1 Paracoccaceae bacterium
CATATACTTTGCCCTCTGACACCAAGGCGCCGGCGGCCACGATAGAGTGATCGCCAATCACGGCACCGTTCATGATAATAGCGCCCATCCCGATCAACACATGATCGCCGATGGTACAGCCGTGGACGATCGCATTATGACCAATGGTACAATTATCACCAATGCGCAGCGGGTAACCGGCATCTGTATGTAGGGCGGCATTTTCTTGGACATTGCTGCCGTCGCCAATCGTGATCCATTCATTGTCACCGCGCAATACAGCACCGAACCACACCGACGCGCCCCCGCCCAATTGAACCGATCCAATCACATCGGCACTAGGGGCCACCCATGCTGAGGCGGCTATCTTGGGAGATATGTCACCCAATGCATAGATCATGGCTGCAATTCATCATATTCAGCATTCAAACCACGTACAAACCCCGTCAAATCCGGTTGCTGCGAGAGGCGCAGACGCTCGGCTGTCACAATGGTCTTTAACCGTTCGGCAGTCGCGGCAAGGTCATCATTGACCAAGACATAGTCATATTCAGACCAATGGCTAATTTCATCGCGGCTTTTCTTCATGCGATCTGCGATCACGTCGTCGCTGTCTTGGGCACGGGTGCGCAACCGCCCTTCTAAGGCCGAAATCGACGGCGGCAGAAAAAAGATCGACAGAACATGTTTGCCAAGGCTCGAGGCGCGCAATTGTTGCCCCCCCTGCCAGTCTAAATCAAAGAGCATGTCTTGCCCCGCCCTGATCGCCTCTTCGACGGGGCCCGCGGGGGTGCCATAGAAATTGCCAAAAACTTCAGCATGCTCGAGCATTCGATTGTCATCGACCATGGCGCCAAAGTCGTCATGACCGACAAAGAAATACTCGCGCCCATGCTCTTCGCCAGGGCGCGGTGCCCGCGTCGTGGCCGAGACTGAGAACAAAATCGACGGATCCCACTCGCGCAACAGACGCGTCAACGTTGATTTCCCTGCTCCGGATGGAGAGGACAGTAAAATCAACAAACCTCGACGCGTCATCACATGCTCCTTATGCGCTGCGCGAGTTGGTCAACTCTTCCGCAACTAAAAAGGCCAGCTCGAGCGACTGCGACGCATTCAAACGCGGATCGCAGGCCGTGTGATAGCGATCGGATAGATCTTCATCGGTAATGGTCGCCATACCGCCCGTGCATTCCGTCACATCTTGACCTGTCATTTCAAAATGCACACCGCCGGCCACAGTTCCCATGTCGCGGTGCGTTTTAAAGAACTCACGCACTTCGCCCAAAACAGATTCGAATTTGCGCGTTTTATAACCGGTCGAGGATTTCGTCGTGTTGCCATGCATCGGATCACAAACCCATACGACATTCGCCCCTTCTGATTTCACCGTTTCAATCAGGCGCGGCAGGTGATCTTGAACATGATCCGCCCCAAAGCGCGCGATTAAGGTCAGGCGCCCCTCTTCGTTGTCGGGGTTCAGTTTGTTCATTAAGACCTTGAGGTCCTCTGCGGTCGTGGTTGGCCCACATTTCAAACCAATTGGGTTCATAATACCCGCACAGAAGTCCACATGCGCCCCGTCAGGTTGCCGTGTCCGATCCCCGATCCAAATCATGTGACCAGAACCAGCGACCCATTTATTTGAAAGCGAATCGACGCGCGTCAGCGCCTCTTCATACTCAAGCAATAGGCCTTCGTGGCTGACATAGAAATCAACTGTTCTCAGCTCATCCAATGAGGATGAATTGAGCCCCGCCGCTTTCATAAACTGTAGCGCGTCGCTAATGGAATTGGCCATTTGATCATAGCGTGTTGACGGCTCTTGCGCGATGAAATCTTGGGTCCAGCGATGTACTTGATGCACATCTGCGTAGCCGCCCTTTGAAAAGGCGCGCAGCAAGTTCAACGTCGCCGCCGCTTGCGTATAACCGCGCAGCATATTTTCGGGGTTCGGAATACGCGCTTCGGGTGTGAACTCGAGGCCATTGATAATGTCACCGCGGTACGAGGGCAGCTCAACGCCCCCTATCGTTTCGGTGGGCGCAGAGCGCGGCTTGGCAAATTGGCCGGCCATACGGCCGACTTTGACCACTGGCACTTTGGCCGCGTAGGTCAAAATCACCGCCATTTGCAAAATCACTTTGAACGTGTCGCGAATGGCATCAGCAGTGAACTGATCAAACGCCTCGGCGCAATCGCCCCCTTGGAGTAAAAACGCCTCACCGCGCCCTGCGGCCGCAAGTTTCGCCTTGAGCGCTTGGGTCTCGCCGGCAAAAACCAACGGAGGATAGGATGCCAATTTTCCCTCAACGGCATTCAATGCAGCGACATCGGTATAGTCTGGCATTTGAATTCGCGGCTTGTTTCGCCAGTTTGACTTGGTCCAATTTGACATGACATCCCCCAAAAGGTCGGTGCTAGATTTCGTGTGCCATGATCTATATCAAATCTCAGTTTAAGGCCAACCCCCAAAGCAGTCGGCGCCGCAAGAATACAGCATTTCACGATTTGTAAGTATTGACCTTTGTTCACAGTTCTGGTGTGGGTAGGTGTTGCCATTTTAAAAGAGCCAAGCGCATGGACGCACCAAATACCCTGACCGTTCCCACAGAACTCGATCCTATCGAAGGAAAATCACGGCGCATGGTATTCGTGCTTGTGCCTGAATTTACACTATTATCCTTTGCATCGGCGGTCGAATGCCTGCGTATTGCCAATAGATTGGCGTCAAACACCCTCTATGAATGGACCTGTGTCGGCGAAATCACCGAGCGGAACATCGTGACCTGTTCTGCGGGCACTGAGTTTCGTCTTGATAGCGATTTGATTGAGACCCATCGCGACGATACCATCGTTGTGTGCGGCGGGATGAATATCAAAACCAACACTACGAAACGGTTGCTCAATTGGCTGCGCCGCGAGTCGCGCAAAAGTTTGCCCGTCATTGGTCTATGTACGGCGGCTTACACTCTTGCGAAAACAGGACTGCTCGATGGCAAACGCTGTACCATTCATTGGGAAAACCAAGATAGCTTTCTCGAGGAATTCGAGGAAACTGAACTGACGAAATCCGTGTTCGTCATTGATGGCAAATACATGACCACCGCGGGGGGCACATCTTCGATTGATCTCTTTCTCAAAATGATCGCGAATGATCATGGGGACCAGTTGGCCAATGCGGTGGCCGATCAAATGATCTATTCCGCCATTCGCACAGACCAAGACACACAGCGCCTCTCGGTACCGACACGCATTGGTGTGCGCCATCCGAAACTGAGCCAAGCCATTCAAATGATGGAAAGCAATCTCGAAGAGCCGATCAGCCCCGCGATTTTGGCCAAGGATGTCGGCATGTCGACCCGACAATTAGAGCGTTTGTTCCGCCGTTATTTAAACCGCAGCCCCAAGCGGTATTACATGGAACTGCGCCTACAAAAAGCGCGCAATTTGTTGATGCAAACGGATATGTCCGTAATCAATGTGGCCTTGGCCTGCGGCTTTGCCTCTCCGTCGCATTTTTCAAAATGCTACCGTGCGCACTACGAGACAACCCCCTACCGCGAACGCGGCGCGCGGAGCTCGCGGCTCAGCGAGGTCGCGGCGTCCCGCTCATCATTCTAAGCTACCGCCCACCAAATAAACCGCCCAGCACCCCGCGTACAATGCGCCGGCCCGTTGTGCCGCGCAGCTCTTTGATCAAGGCACTCGACAAAGCCGCCCCAACAGTTTGCGCATTGACCACGCGTGATGAAGATCGCCTCACGCGCCCACCGCTATAGCGCCGCGCGGCATTGAATTCGCGCGCTTGCACGGATGCCGATTCGGCCTGTGCTTCGGCGTCTTGGGCCTCTTTGGCCATTTGGTCGGCGCGCTGCATGAGGATTTCATAGGCCGAGTTCCGATCAACGGGTGTCTCATAGCGTGCCGCCATGGGATCACTGCGCCGATTTTGCACAATAGCCTCTTGCGTTGCAGGGCCCAAGCGTGACGACGGCGGTCTAATCAAAGTCCGTTCCACCATATTGGGCGCGCCGTCCTCATCCAAAAATAGCGTAATCGCCTCGCCCACCCCCAGATCTTGAATCACATCCTCAGTTTTAAATCGTGGTCAGCCGCGCAACCATTTCAATGCGGTCGACCAAAGCCTTGGGCGCATCCTCAAACAGGAGATGCGCCTCATCGAAGAAAAACACCATCTTTGGGCGATCTAAATCCCCAACTTCAGGTAAATTTTCGAATAACTCAGATAAGAGCCATAGCATCACCGTCGCATAAAGCTGTGGCCGCTGCGCCAAGACATCTGATTTCAGGATGTTCACAACGCCATGGCCCCGCGCGTCATGTCGGATCAAGTCATTAAGATCGAGGGCCGGCTCGCCAAAAAACGCGTCTCCCCCTTGGGTTTCTAACGTCAGTAGGCGGCGCTGAATCGCGCCAATCGATTGCGGGGACACAGCACCATAGGCAATCGTTAATTCAGCCCGCCGCGCCGCCACATCAGTCAGAAGTGCCCTCAAATCCTTGAGATCAAGCAACAGCATCCCTTGCTCATCCGCAATGCGAAAGACGATATTCATAACCCCTTCTTGGGCCTCGGACAGGCCGAGCAACCGCGATATAAGGAGTGGCCCCAAAACATCCCACAAACTGACGCTACAGGGGGCATAGGCATAATCCGTAAAACCGATTTTATTCGCCCGCGACCTAAAGGCATCGTGCAATTTAAACTCGGGGCTGCCCGCCTGCATCATGCCCGATAAGTCACCTTTGACATCAGACAGGAACACCGGCACCCCTTGGGCCGCGAACCCCTCGGCCATGATTTGGAGCGTCACGGTTTTTCCCGTGCCCGTCGCGCCTGTGATCAAGCCGTGCCGATTGGCATACTCAAGTCGTAAAGCCTGCGGATCCGTCTGATCCACGCCGCCGCCGCCAATATAAACCTGCCCCATAATACCCACCCAATTTATAGCAATTTTGTATACGCGACGCAGCTTAACGGCTTTGCATAAAAATTCAATCTTCCCTGTTGACGGATGGTTCATTAAGACGTAGCGTAACCTTAATATTAAGTTGGCTAAGTCCAGCGGGAGAGGTATAAAGGGAGCGCAGCGCGCTCCCTTTGTCATATATGAGCGCACTTTAACATCAGGGAGCAATCTGATGAAAACTCTTAAATCCATTGTATTGAAATCACTTTTCGCGCTAACATTCGGCGCGCATATCGCTATTGCCCAAGAGGCGGCGACATCCAATGATGCGCCCCAACCTGGTCAAACTTATGTAAAATCCATGGAGGGCGATTGGATCCACCGCTGTGTCAAACTGCAGTCGGGTTCGGATCCTTGCCATTTGTTTCAACGTGTCATTTTTAACAACGACTCTGTTATAGCCGAAGCGCAGGTCGTTCCTTTGACCGACGGTGGCGCTGCGGTTGCTGGTATCACTGTGACCGTGCCCTTGGAAACTGCTCTGCAGGCGCCATTGCGATTTCAAATCGACGAGCGTGAGGCGAAACTTTACCCTTACGCGTATTGCACGGCGCAGGGCTGCGTTGCCAATGTGGGCCTGACGGCCCTTGAGCTACGCGCCATGCAAAAGGGCTCACAAGGATTGTTGACCATTGTGTCGATCCGTGACCCGCAAAATCCTGTTCAAGTGCCACTCTCGCTCAATGGGTTTAGCGCAGCCTATAACGCCATATCGCAATAGACCAACAGGTTAACTGCGAAGAACGTCCAGAACCACATGCGCCGCGCGCTGGGGCGGTGGGCTATCGTCTCGGCCCAAGGCCTGCATCGTTTGATCCAGAGCGGCATCCATGTACTGCGGGTCAGACAGGAGCGCATCTAGAGCTGGAATAATATTTTGTGCGCGGCACTGCGGCCCTAAAAACTCTGGCACGATCCGTGTTTGCGTGATGATATTGACAAGCGTCACCGTATCGATCAGCGCCATATACCGCATGATCCGCATCGTCAGCCACGACATGTCATAGGCCACCACCATCGGCGTGCGCGCCGCCGCTAGCTCCAATGTCACTGTGCCAGAGGCCGCCAATGCCGCCTGCGCAGATTGAAAGAGCTGCTCTTTTTCCATGCGCGTGGCGTGATCAATGATTGCAATTGACGCGCCGGCCTTGCGGCATTCCTCGCGGATCACAGGGGCCATCGCCGGTGTGGAGATCAGAGCCGTACACAGCCCAGCCTTGGCAAAATGTGCGTCCACTTGCAAAAAATGCGGTAGCAATCGCATCACTTCGGAGCGGCGCGATCCCGGCAAAAACAGCAGCGGGGCCGAGCGCAGGTCATATCGCGCAAGGGTCGCTTCGATCTGTGCATCACTGTAGATCGGCGTATGCGCCAAGGGATGGCCGACATGGGTCGCGGCAATCCCCTCTTTATGTAAATAGGCCGGCTCAAACGGCAGCAGGGTCATGACATGATCAATCACGCCCTTGAGCTTTTCGGCCCGTTTGGGCCGCCATGCCCAAATACTTGGCGAGACGTAGTGAATTGTTTTCACGCCCAGCTTCTCTTTAACCTGACGCGCGACGCGCAGGCAGAAATCAGGCGAATCTATTGTAAGGACGACATCCGGACGATGATCAATGATGTCTTGAACAGTCTCATTCAACCGACGTTTGAGGCGGGGATAGTGTTTGATCACTTCGACCAAGCCCATCACGCTTAACTCTTCCATCGGATAAAGGCTCGTTAAACCAGCGGCCGTCATCTCGGCACCGCCGATACCAACAAATTCCACATCTGGCGACATCAGCCCAAGGGCGCGCATTAGATCCGCCCCAAGCCGATCTCCAGAGGCTTCGCCTGCTATGATATAGATCTTAGCCATGGGGCACAGAAAACACCGTAAATCCTAGATTGGGCAGAGCGTCCTGCATCCAGTCTTGATCCAGAACCATCACCGCGCCCGCCGCCACAGCAATGCCGCTCAGGCCGGCACGATGCGCCGCTTCAACAGTGGCGCGACCAATCACCGGCATATCGGCGCGTAAATCTTGATCGCGTTTTGGCATTTTGATCAAAACCCCTGCGCCGCGGCGCAAACTGTGATCGGTTTGCCCCACAAACCCCAAGAGGGCATCCGTCCCTTGGAGGGTCTCGACCCCCAAACACAGTCCGTTTTCGATCACAATCCCCTGCCCGATATCCAGCGCCGAGAGATGCGCCAAATGATCGCGGCCGATTTTTGCATCCCGATGCTGTCCCTCGTTTGGAGCAGCTCCAAAAACCTGCCCATCCACAAGGGTCAGATGGCTCAGCACCTCATGGGCGCCGCGCATGGTGAACCCTTGTGCCGCGAATTCGTCCATCACGACGCGCAGCACGGCATCATCCCCTTGGGACATCGCGGGCATCAATCGCGGCAAGAGCGCCCTTGTCACATCGTCGAGTTTGGCGGGGTCAAATTGCGGGCGCTGCGTTGCCCCTGCAAATATAACGTCTTGTACGCCGGCGGCGCGCAATGCCTCAAACAGATGGCCAAGCTTTTCAAACTCAACCCAATGTTCGACCTCTGGCACCGTTGCCCCTGCAAGTCCCGCAACAAACGCATCGGGATGTGCTGATTTTAGGAGGAGAGGCAGGTTTCCTTGACCTGCGATAATGCCAATGCGAGCCATGCTATTTCGGCGTCAAGAATGACCGATCCGAGGCGGTCGTAATAAAGTCAGCAATTTGGCGCACATACTCAGAGCTAAATTCCTCCTGAAGGCGCAAGGCGCGCTCATTGAATGTGCCCTCTCCTTGGGCGAGCATTTGAAACGCTGCGCGCATTTCCGTAATGTCCGCGCGCGCCACACCGCGCCGTTTCAAGCCAACAAGATTAAGACCATCAAGATCCCCGCGCGGCGCTTGGACCAGACCATATGGCATGACATCATTCGTCACCATCGTCACCGCGCCAATAATTGCGCCTTGGCCAATCCGGACAAATTGATGAATACCAGAAAGCCCGCCAATTATGACATCATCCTCGATAATACAGTGCCCCGCCACGGCCGCGCTATTCACAACGATCACGTTATTGTGCAGCACAACATCATGCGCGATATGGCAGCCGGCCATTAACAAACAATTGTCGCCAATTTTGGTCACACCACCGCCGCCCTCTGTGCCGGTATTGATCGTCACATGCTCACGGATCCGGTTGTTATCGCCAATGATCAGCTGCGTTTGCTCGCCGCCAAATTTCTTATCTTGGGGGATCTCACCAATCACTGCAAAGGAATAGACCGAGTTGCCCGTTCCCATGTGCGTATCGCCCTTGATCACGACATGAGAAGCAAGCTCACAGCCATCGCCCAAACGGACATTCGGGCCAATGTGGCAAAATGGACCAATGGAACAATCTTTGCCAATCTGTGCGCCCTCTTCAATCACGGCGGATGGGTGGATCATGCTCATGCAGGGGCATCCTTTGGGAATTCCATCATCGCGTTAAACTCAGCCTCGGCCGCCATTTCGCCATTGACTGTCGCCACACCGGAAAAGCGCCAAACTTTTCCACCTGGGCGCCCGCGCACTGTGGTCACTTGCATTTCAAGCACATCACCAGGCACGACCATCCGGCGGAATTTAGAGCTGTCGATGCCCATGAAATAGACCTTCATGTTTTTATCCTCTAGCCCGAGAGACGCCCCGA
>JBDNBY010000185.1:0-13569 GCA_039767595.1 Paracoccaceae bacterium
CACACGTCACGGACAACCGAAGCCCTGAAGCCACGCCACAGCCTACCTGCGTCATACCCATCTATTCACTCAAAAGTTCGCCTTTGCTGCCGAGCCATTTGTTCAGTGCAATATCGTATCTTACAGATGTCCCTTTGCATACCGCCCCCCGTCCAGCCTCAGAGAGGCCTTTGACTGTCGGTCGGAGGTTTGGGCGTCAACTTCGAGTTTTGGTAGCTGAGGACCATGTTACCAATCAATTCGTGATCCAAAAGCAACTTGAGAAGTTGGAATGCGACGCAACGATCGTGGCTGATGGGGAGGAAGCTCTCACTGAGTGGCGCAAGGGCGTCTATGACGTGGTATTAACCGACTGTCATATGCCAAATATGAATGGGTTTGAGTTGACCCAAGCCATTCGAGACAGTGAAAAAGGATCGGACAAAGCACGCACGCCAATTATTGCGATTACAGCCAATGCCCTGTCTGGAGAGGCAGATCGTTGCCTTGAGGCCGGCATGGATGATTACCTGTCCAAGCCTGTGAAAATTGAAAAACTGGCCCAAGTGTTAAATAATTGGGCGATGCAGATGGCCGAGTGACCATCTGCATCTCGTGTTGGTCTAGACTTCGACGGGCTCGTTGTCTTCGCGCGGTGGGCGGCCGAGCACGTCTTTAAGCTCCATCAATTCAATGAAGTTATCGGCCTGACGGCGCAGCTCGTCCGAGATCATCGGTGGATTTGAGCGAATGGTCGAAACTACAGACACGCGCACGCCTTGGCGTTGCAGCGCCTCGACCAGAGGCCGAAAATCACCATCGCCTGAGAACAGCACGATATGATCCAAATGCGGCGCTAGCTCCATGGCATGGACGGTAAGTTCGATGTCCATATTGCCTTTGACTTTGCGGCGGCCCATGCTGTCGGTGTATTCCTTGGCTGGCTTGGTGACCATGGAAAATCCATTGTAATTGAGCCAATCCACCAACGGGCGAATTGGGGAATACTCTTCATTTTCGAGCAGAGCCGTGTAGTAAAACGCCCGAAGCAATTTGCCGCGGCGCATGAATTCTTGTCTCAAGAGGCGATAATCGATGTCAAAGCCCAAGGCTTTGGCGGCCGCATATAAATTTGACCCATCGATAAATAGCGCAAGACGTTCGTCTTTGTAAAACATAATAAACCTTTCAAATCTATGATGGCAAACCCTATCCCCCATGATAAAGAGAGCCATCGGTTCAGACGCTAGTTGCGCCGGGGTGCAGTTTCAAGGAAAACCTTTCAAATGGTAGCGCGGGCTTTATTTACTCATAGTTGTGTTGTTGCAATGGGCGCTAACTTAAAGTCGATCTATGGCGATCCAAGCCAAACTTTAGTTTATGCGCTCAAACGCCTTGCAGCGTTGGACCTAACGATTTCTAAAGTGAGCCGGTTCTACAACACGCCTGCCTTTCCAGATCCAAACGACCCCCCTTTTGTCAATGCTTGCGTTGAGATTCGCACATCTGATGTGCCCCAAGTCATATTGTCGCAATTGCACGACATAGAACAAGAGGCACAGCGTCGCCGAGATCACCGATGGGCGGCGCGAAGCTTGGATTTGGATTTGATCAGTTACGATGATTATGTTGTGCCAAGCGCCGAGGTCTATGCCACATGGCAGGGCCTCTCCCTCGTGGATCAACAGCGCCAAGTGCCGGATCAATTGATCCTGCCCCATCCGCGAATCGCCGAGCGCGCCTTTGTGCTTGTGCCGCTGATGGATATCGCGCCGCAGTGGCGCCATCCGGTAACGGGTCAAACCTGTGCGCAAATGGTCAAAAATCTCGATAAATCTCTGATCGACGCTGTGAAACCTGTGCAAAGCGACTTGTCACTCTAAGAGTTTCTCTCTATATTACGCGTTCACCTTTCCTGAGTACTGGAGTTCCCACATGGCACGCGTAACTGTAGAAGACTGCGTTGACAAAGTTTCCAACCGTTTTGATCTTGTGGTTTTAGCCGCGCACCGCTCGCGCGAAATCACGGCGGGTGGCCCGCTGACGATTGATCGGGACAACGACAAAAATCCAGTTGTGGCCTTGCGCGAAATTGCGGCGGAGACGCAGCAGATCTCTGACCTGCGCGAACGTCTCATCTCTTCAAACCAGACTCAGATCGAAGTTGACGAAGCCGAAGACGACGCCATGGCGTTGCTCATGGGTGCCGACAACGAAGACCTGCCGCAGGACGATATGCCAGACGAAAACCTTTTGCGCACCTTGATGGCCGCGCAATCGGACAGTTGAGCATAAGGTCATGCCAGACGTTTTAGAAATCTCAGCAGAACGGCTGATTTCTACCGTCACTTCTTACAATCCAAACTCTGACAGCGCCCTCATTGAGCGGGCGTTTGTTTTTGCGCGTGACATGCACGATGGGCAATATCGCAAATCCGGCGAGCCCTATATCACCCATCCGTTGGCCGTGGCGCAAATTCTGGCCGAGCAACGCCTTGATGACGCGACGATCATCACGGCCCTTTTGCACGACACGGTCGAGGATACAGAGGCCGAAACGCCGATCGTTGCCGAGAAATTTGGCTGGGATGTCGCCCATATGGTCGAAGGGGTGACAAAACTCACGCAGCTGCCCCTCAACAGTCTTGAGGATAAGCAGGGCGCCAATGTGCGCAAACTGCTCCTTGCCAGTGCGAAAAACGTGCGGGTTGTTTTGGTGAAACTGGCCGACCGCTTGCACAACATGCGCACGATCGCCTCAATGCGCCCAGAAAAGCAATTGATCAAAGCGCGCGAAACGATGGAGATTTTCGCCCCCCTTGCCGCACGCATGGGGATGCAGAAAATTCGCGAAGAGCTAGAGGATCTCGCCTTTGCGGTGATCAATCCGGACGGGCGTAAATCGATTATCCGCCGCTTTGCCAAATTGAAAAAAGAATCGGGCGATGTGATTGAAAATATCACCAATGACATCATCCATTAATTGTCTCAGACCGGCATCACTGTCAAAGTCTATGGCCGAGAAAAACGTCCCTATTCCATTTGGCGCAAGATGGAAGAAAAGAATATTGGCTTCTCGCGGCTCTCCGATATCTATGGGTTCCGCGTTTTAGTTGAGACAGATGCGCAATGTTATCAAGTGCTTGGCATTATCCACAAGAGGTGGCGCTCGGTCCCAGGGCGGTTCAAAGATTACATTTCCCAGCCCAAAGAAAACGGCTATCGCAGCTTGCACACCACCGTCTCAGGACGAGATGGCAAGCGGGTCGAAGTGCAAATTCGCACCCATCAAATGCACGATGCCGCCGAGGCGGGGGTCGCCGCCCATTGGTCGTATCGCAATGGCGAGCGGGCCGAAAATCCGTTTTCTATTGATCCAAGTCGTTGGATTTCCGATGTTGTCGATAATTTGAATTCCACAGAAGATCACCAAGATTTTCTCGAGGATTTCAAACTCGAAATGTACGCGGATAAAGTGTTTTGCTTTACGCCCAAAGGCAAAGTTGTAAATTTGCCGCGCGGGGCGACGCCGATTGATTTTGCCTTCCGCATTCACACGCGCATCGGATCGACCTGTGTGGGCGCCAATGTCGATGGGCGCCGTGTGCCGCTAGATACCAAGTTGCGCAACGGTCAATCCGTTGAAATCCTCTGCGCCGAGGGCCAAGTGCCCAAACGCTATTGGCTGAGCCAATGTATCACGGGTCGCGCAAAATCCGCCATTCGCAAATCCCTCAAAGATGCCGAATTGACGCAAACGCGGGCCTTTGGGTATGAGTTGGCGCGCGCGGCCTTTGCGCGGATCAATAAGCCGCTATCGGACAAAGTCCTCGAGGCGGCCGCGCGGAATTTGAGCCTGAAAAACGCCGATGCCGTGCTTGAGCGGTTGGGCCAGACCAAGCTTCGGGCCCAACATGTCATTGAGGCCGTCCATCCCGATATCAAGGTCAGCGCCGAAACTCAGATCGATCCCGATCACGCGATTGTCGGCCTACGGCCCAATCAACGGTTTCAACGGGCCCCATGCTGCGCCCCATTGCCCGGCGAGCGGGTCGTTGGGATCACCTACGAGGGGCAGGGCGTTGTCGTGCATGCCATCGATTGCGCCCAATTGGCCCATTACGAAGATGCGACCGATCGGTGGATCGACTTGCACTGGAGTGAGGGCGTCCATGCCACCGCCTATGATATTTCCGTTGAAATGGCCCTGCGCAATGACGCTGGCGTGCTGGGACGTATTTGCACATTGATTGGCCAGCAAAAGGCGAATATCAGCAACTTAGAATTCATGGATCGCCAATCGGATTATTTCAAAATGCGCTTTACCCTAGACTTGCGAGATGCCGAGCAATGGCATGCTTTGTTATTGGACCTCGAGACAGAAGTAGACATTGCGACGGTCACGCGCGTGCCGCTTGGGCCTTCTCGGTTATAAGAGGGGGCCGTCGTGGTCTTTAAGCGTCGCACGCCCAAAACGTGGGTTAAATTCACGGCTGATTTGATCTACCCCCGCGGGGGCTGGGGCCGCGCGCTGTCGTATATGAAGCATCGACTCAATCGTTTGCCTGATCCGCCCGAGCGGATTGCCCGCGGGGTCTATGCGGGCATGTTTGCCTGTTTCTCGCCGTTCTTTGGGCTGCATATGATTGTGGCGGTTGTGGTGGCCAAAGTGTTGCGCGGCAATGTCATCGCCTCATTGATTACCACATTTGTCAGCAATCCGTTTACCTTGCCCTTTTTGGCCAGTGCCTCGCTGCATGTGGGTTATCTCATTATGCGCAAGCCAATTGATGAGATCAACGTGCGCCTCTTTTTGCGTGAAACGGGTGGCTTTTTCGAGGATCTTTGGCACAATTCCCTCGCCCAATTCACAGGCGAGGCTGTGGATTGGGGGGCCTCTGCGCATTTTTATGACGATATCTTTTTGCCTTATCTCTTTGGTGGCGTATTTATAGGTACTGTCTTAGGGTTGCTTAGCTATTATGCGACCGTGCCCACGGTCCGGCTCTATCAAAAGCGCCGCGCAATGCGGGTGGCGGCCCGCCGAAATGATTTACCAAAGGAGCGTTAAATGCCAAATGATCTACGTTTAGGGGTGAATATCGACCATGTGGCCACAGTGCGCAATGCGCGCGGCGGCGCCTATCCCGATCCTGTGCGCGCGGCGGTGCTCGCCCAAGAGGCCGGCGCCGATGGCATTACGGCCCATTTGCGCGAAGACCGCCGTCACATCACCGATCCAGATATCGATGCGCTGATGGCGGCCCTGAGCGTGCCGTTGAATTTTGAAATGGCTGCGACGGACGAAATGCAGGCGATTGCGCTGCGTCACAAACCGCACGCCGTGTGCATCGTGCCCGAGCGGCGCGAAGAGCGCACCACCGAAGGCGGGCTCGAAGTGGCGCGCGAAGAAAATCGCCTTGCTCATTTCATTGCACCCTTGCGTGATGCGGGCTGCCGCGTGTCGATCTTTATCGCCGCGGATCAAAAACAAATCGAGGCGGCCCACCGCATTGGCGCCGAAGTGGTCGAACTGCACACAGGGGCCTATTGCGATTATCACGCCGACGGGCAATTCGAGGCCCGCGACGCCGAATTGCAGCGCCTCACACATATGGCAACATTTGCACATGAGCTGGGCCTCGAAGTGCATGCCGGCCACGGGCTCACCTATGACACCACCGGCCCCATTGCGGCGCTGCCTGAGGTCAAAGAGCTTAACATCGGGCACTTTCTCGTGGGTGAGGCGGTGTTCATGGGTCTTGAGGCCGCCATTCACGAAATGCGCCGTATCATGGATGATGCGCGCGGCGCCACCTTATAACGGCACTTAGTGATGTCAGAGCATATCCTCTACATTTTGATTGGCTGGGCGATTGCGGGCGGTAGCCCCGGGCCGACGACACTTGCTATTTTGAGCACTTCGTTAAGCCAAGGGCGCCGTGCGGGCCTCATCCTTGCCAGTGGTATTGTGTGCGGCAGTGCCACTTGGGGCATTGCGGCGGCACTGGGGTTAGGCGGGGTGATGGCGTCGAATGCGTGGCTGTTTGATGTGCTGCGCTATGTCGGGGCGAGCTATCTGCTTTGGCTGGCGTTTAAATCGGCGCGCAGCGCCTATTGGGGCACGCAGATCACGCAGCAGACGCGGCACATCGACCATCCCTTTCGCACAGGGTTTTTAATCCACATCACAAACCCAAAGGCGATTTTGGCATGGGGGGCGATTTATACGATCGCCGTGCCAAATGGCGGTACGCCGCTTGATATCGCACTGGTGTTTGCGCTGCTTAGCTTGACGTCGATTTGTGTCTTTATGGGATATGCGGTGCTCTTTTCCAACGCGGCCATCGCGCATGGCTACGGCAAGTTGAAGCGCCTGTTCGATAGCGCCTTTGCCATATTGTTCGGCTATGCGAGCCTTCAGATCTTAACACGTTCGTTGAGTGTGCGATGATCCTTGGTATTGGCAGCGATTTAGCAAATATTGAGCGGATCCAAGGCACGCTTGACCGCTTTGGTGATCGGTTCAAAAACCGCGTCTTCCAAGAGATTGAACAGCGCAAAGCCGAAAGCCGCGCCGATGTCGCCGGCACCTATGCCAAACGCTGGGCTGCCAAAGAGGCCTGTTCCAAGGCGCTGGGCACAGGGTTGGCGATGGGGATTGCGTGGAAAGATATGTGGGTAACCAATCTGCGGACAGGTCAGCCTGTGATGCATGTCTCGGGCTGGGCCAAAGAGAAGCTCGATCAAATGACCCCTGCCGGCCATGAGGCGATTATTCACGTGACGCTCACCGATGATCACCCTTGGGCCCAAGCCTTTGTCGTGATTGAGGCGCGCAAACTGAGCGAATAACCCCGCGATGGTGCCGGATCAGTTGACTTCGCAGCATCAAGAGGGCATGCAGCATCCATTATAGGATCAACGAGGGCGGTTATGGCGCAAGCACAGAAAAAAGAAAATGGGATTTGGGAAACGATCAAAACCGTTTTCTGGGCTTTGGTGATTGCAGGTGTGTTTCGGACGCTGTTTTTCCAACCGTTTTGGATCCCATCAGGCTCGATGAAGCCGACGCTGTTGATTGGTGATTTCCTCTTTGTCAATAAAATGAGCTATGGCTATTCCTATGCCTCGTGCCCGTCGATTGTGATCCCGCGACTTGGTGTTGACCTCAGTGCTGATAAGCTCTGCGGTGTGTTTGATGGCGATAATGAGCGGTTCTTGGGGAAAATGCCCAAAAGCGGCGATGTCGTTGTCTTTCGCCACCCCACGACGGGCACGGATTTTGTCAAACGCGTGATTGGCCTGCCGGGGGACACTGTTCAACTTAAGGCAGGGAAATTGATGATCAATGGCGCTGTGATGCCTACGCTTGATAAAGGTGTCTTTACCGAGATTAAGGACCAACAAGGGCCGATGCGCCTGATCCCGCGGTGTAAAAACGATCCCGTCGGCGTTGGCGGATCATGCGAGAAAACCTTGATCGAGGAAACGCTCCCCTCGGGTCGCCCGCATCTCATCCTAGACACCACACGGCAAAGCTCGGACGAGACGATCCTCTTTGATGTGCCTGAGGGTCATGTTTTTGTGATGGGGGATAATCGTGACAATTCATCCGATAGCCGCTATTTACAATCTGTGGGCGGTGTTGGTTTTGTCCCGTATGAAAATTTGATTGGCCGTGCGGATCGCATTGCCTTTTCCTCCTCAGGGCGCTCGCTGATGTTCTTTTGGACATGGCGCGGCGACAGGTTCTTTAAGAAGATACAGTGAAAATAGCGAACGAACTCAAAGAATTTGAACAGCGGATCGGGGTCTTTTTTCAAGATCCCGCTTTGCTTGTTCAAGCGGTGACGCATTCGTCTGTGATGGGTGCGATGCGCCGTAACAACGAGCGGTTGGAATTTCTGGGCGATCGGGTCTTGGGCCTTGTGATGGCCGAGGCGATGCTCCTCCAAGATACTGAGGCCAAAGAGGGGATCTTGGCGCCGCGCTTTAATGCGTTGGTGCGCAAAGAGACCTGCGCCGATGTCGCGCGGCAAATCGGGCTGGGCGATGTCCTCAAACTCGGGCGCAGCGAACAGCAAACCGGCGGCCGCCGCAAAGAGGCCCTTTTGGGCAACGCGATGGAGGCGGTGATCGGCGCGATCTATCTCGACCAAGGGCTTGAGGCCGCTAAGGGTATGATTATACGCGAATGGGGCGCCCGTATCGACAATGTCGAAGAGGACGCGCGCGACGCGAAATCCACACTCCAAGAATGGGCGCAAGCGCGGGGGCAAGACTTGCCCAAATACGAGCTGATCGCGCGCTCTGGCCCCGATCATGCGCCGCAATTCGAAATTCAAGTGCGCGTCGCCTCGGGGCAAGCCGCGCAGGCCAAGGCCAATTCTAAACGCAATGCAGAACATGCCGCAGCGGCCAGCCTGCTTGCGCAATTGAAAGAAAACTCATGACCAAATCCGGTTTTGTTGCCCTCATTGGCGAGCCTAATGCAGGGAAATCCACGTTGACCAACGCCATGGTCGGCGCAAAAGTATCAATCGTCACGCATAAAGTGCAAACCACACGGGCGCGCATTCGCGGGGTCGCGATGGAGGGCGAGACGCAGATCGTCTTTGTCGACACGCCCGGCATTTTTCAGCCGCGCCGCCGCCTAGATCGTGCGATGGTCACGGCGGCATGGGGTGGTGCGGCGGATGCCGATATCGTTGTCCTTTTGATCGAGGCGCATCGCGGCGTCACCAAAGGGGTCGAGGCGATCATCGAGCGGTTGAACGAGATGAAGGGCGCCAATGTGCGCGTGGCTTTGGCGATTAACAAAATTGACCGCGTGAAGGCAGAGGTGCTCTTGGCCTTGTCGCATCGGCTTAATGAAGCCTATGATTTTGAGACAACTTTCATGATCTCGGCCGAGAAGGGGCATGGCGTTGTGGCGCTCAAACAATGGTTGGCGGCCGAGCTGCCCGAGAGCCCATGGTATTATCCCGAAGATCAAATTGCCGATTTGCCCATGCGGATGATTGCCGCAGAGATGACGCGCGAAAAACTGACACTCAGATTGCACCAAGAGCTACCCTACCAGCTAACCGTTGAGACTGAATCGTGGGAAGAGCGCAAAGACGGCTCTGCGCGGATCGAGCAAATCATCTATGTCGCCCGCGATGGGCACAAGGGCATTATCCTAGGCCACAAAGGCGAGACAATCAAAGCCGTGTCCAAGGCGTCGCGCGAAGAGTTAAAAGAATTCCTCGGCCGCAATGTCCATTTGTTTTTGCAAATCAAAGTGCGCGAAAACTGGCTCGAAGAGTCGGAACGCTATGCGCAGATGGGCCTCGAGTTCAAAGACGGGAACAAATAAGTGGCCCGCTTGCGCACAGATTTTTGGGTGCAAGCCTATATTGCGATACTGGGCCAAGAGGCGATCCCAGTCTATGTGCGGCAACACGGCGATGACCATGCCGGATCTGTGCAGGTCAAAGTCTGTACATTGGACGGTTCCGCCGCGCTCTATGTGCGGCGCTACGACTTTGCCGCCGATGATATGATCTGGGAAAATATAGCCCAAGGGCCAGAGGCTGACATTGACGCGCACATCACCCGAGAATGCGCGCGTGATCGCGATATCTGGGTTCTCGAAATCGAAGATGCGCGGGGGCGGCATTTCTTAGATAAGGGTATTTTCTAAATGATGACGTGGCGGGATCAAGGGCTTGTGATCGCTCTGCGGCCCCACTCGGAAAATTCGGCCATTGTCGAAGTATTAACGCAGGCCCATGGCCGCCACGCCGGCGTCGTCCGCGGGGCGACATCATCCAAACGTTCTGCGCATTTGCAATTGGGCAATGAAATCGCCGTCACATGGTCTGCGCGGCTTGAGGATCATCTTGGCTCTTATACGATTGAGCCGATCCGCGCGCATGTGCCCCCCTATTTGAATGACCGGATGCTCAATGCAGGGCTAGCCGCCTTATGTGCCATGGCCCATCAACATTTGCCTGAGCGTTTGGTCTTGGACGCGTTTTATGATCGCACCTATGACTTGATCACGACGCCCGAGCCGCAGTCATGGCCCGAGCGATACGTGTTGTGGGAATTGGCGCTACTAGAGTTTTTGGGATTTGGCTTGGATCTGTCGAGCTGCGCGGTCACGGGGCGCTTGGATGAGTTGCGCTATATTAGCCCGCGCACGGGCTGCGCCGTGAGTGCTCAGGGCGCCGGCGCATGGGCGCCCAAGCTGTTCGGCTTTCCTGATCTATTGAAGGGAACACTGCCTACCACGGCCGAGGATTTGAAAAACGCCTTTGATATTATGGAGCATTTCCTCACGCGCGAAGTGGCGCATGAAACACGCAGTGGGCAATTGCCCGCAGCGCGCGCACGGTTTGTTACATCCGCGTTGTCTCGCAAATCTTTGGCGGGTTGACCCGGTAAAAGCTCGCGATCACATGCCCGTCTTTTTCTAGCCCGACGCCATGGCAGGCGTTAAAGCGCAGCTCAGTCACTTGTTTGAGGGCGCCGAGGATTTGACCCTCTTCCTTGAGCTGGTCGCAGGCGCGGCGCGTTGACATAATGAACGGGGATAATCCCCGCTCTTGGCGCGGTCCGCGATAGGTGTTGCACGGCGCTTGGCCAAAGAAATCGTCGTTCGTGAATTCAATGGTCGCGATTTGATCCGAGGGCATCCAAGTTGCCTGATGGGCCTGCGTGATGATCCATAGCGTGCCGGCCGGCTCAATATTTGGCAGGTCGGTACCAGCGGGAAACTCGCGCTGGCCCATCGCCATCGTGAGCATCACAGATGCGGCCACAAGGGCGCCACGGATCACAAGAGAAGCTGAGCGTATTATACGCCCACTATGCTACCCTAAGAGGCGACGCGCAATGACCTGTGCTTGAATTTCTGCGGCGCCTTCGAAAATATTCAAGATCCGCGCATCACATAAGATCCGGCTGATCCCATATTCAAGCGCAAACCCATTGCCACCGTGAATTTGCAGGCCATTGTCTGCGCAAGCCCACGCCACACGGGCGCCGAGCAATTTGGCCATGCCCGCCTCGAGGTCGCAGCGACGCTCGTTATCCTTTTCAAAGGCCGAGAAATACGTCAGCTGACGGGCGATCATCGTCTCGACCACCATCATGGCGATTTTATTGTACACGCGCGGGAATTTAATGAGGGATTTGCCAAATTGCTTGCGATCTTGGGCGTATTGCAGGCTGACATCAATCGCCGATTGCGCCACACCAACGGCACGGGCGGCGGTTTGGATGCGCGCGGCCTCAAAGGTTTGCATGAGCTGCTTAAAGCCTTGTCCCTCGACCCCGCCGAGGAGGTTCTCTCCTTTGACGTGGAAATTGTCAAAGGCAAGCTCGTATTCCTTCATCCCGCGATAGCCGAGGACCTCGATCTCGCCGCCGCTCATGCCGGCCGTGGGGAAGGGATCCTCATTGGTGCCGGCGGTCTTTTCTGCCAAAAACATCGAGAGGCCGCGATGGTCGGTGCTATCGGGATCGGTGCGGGCCAAGAGGGTCATCACATGGGTCCGCGCGGCGTGGGTGATCCATGTTTTATTGCCCGTGACGCTGTAATCGTCGCCCTCTTTGACGGCGCGCGTGCGCAGACTGCCGAGGTCAGAGCCGGTGTTCGGCTCGGTAAAGACGGCCGTGGGTAGAATTTCGGCCGAGGCCAACCCAGGGAGCCATTTTTCCTTTTGCTCTTGGGTGCCACCGCATAGGATCAACTCGGCGGCAATTTCACTGCGCGTGCCCAAAGAGCCGACGCCGATATATCCACGAGAGAGCTCTTCTGACACAACGGCCATCGACGCTTTGGTTAGGCCAAGCCCGCCGTATTCCTCGGGGATGGTGAGGCCAAAGACACCCAGCTCGCCCAATTCTTGGATAATCTCCATTGGGATCAGCTCGTCCTTGAGGTGCCATTCATGCGCGTGGGGGATCACGCGCTCAACAGCATAGCGGCGGAATTGCTCGCGGATCATCTCAAGCTCGTCATCAAGACCGGATTTGCCGAATGTCGTATCGGCGAGATTGTCCATCACCAGATCCATCAGTTCGCGGCGCGCGGCTTGGGTGTTGCCTGTGGCGATCAAGGTTTGCACAGCTGGGGTGTTGAACTGTGCAATCACCTCGGCGGACAGTGACAGATCACTCAGACGCACGATCTCACCTTGGGACATCGGGATGCCGCCGCGGATCTGAGCGAGGTATTCACCAAAGCCAATTTGCAAAATCAGCTGTTCCATGCGGCCAAACTGCCCCTCTTGCGACAGGCGGTTGCCCCAAGCCAACATCTGCGCAAGCGCCTCGTGATAGGTCGCCAACCAAGCGAGGCCATGCGCGAGGTGTTGCTCTTCTTCTAATTTGGTGGCGCTGACTTTGTCATCTTCGCTGACACATGCATGCACTGCTGCGAGTGCAGCATTTTTAAGAGCGTGAGTCGCTTGGGTGGCCTGAGTGGCGAGATCGATCAAAGTTATTGAATCCATTGGCGTAATGATTGTGTTTGCTTGTCCATCGGCTGGCATGTCAGTTCTCCACGTTTTGCTGTACTGTAAATACTTTGCAAGTGCAGCGCAATAAAAATACAAATTATAGCGCAATAAATTTCATTATATTGCGCGGCTATTTGCGTCTGGACTTAGAAACAAAAACCGTTAAGTCAAATGCATGTTTGATATCTTCGCGCAATATTCGGTGTCCGTGTGGGTCTTTGCCGCAGGGGTGGCGCTGCTCGCTGGTGCGATCAAGGGCGTTGTTGGATTTGCTTTGCCGATGATTTTCGTCTCGGGCCTTGGCATGGTGTTCCCGCCCGAAGTTGCCATCGCTGGGCTGATCATGCCGACCCTTGTGACGAACATCACCCAAGGGTTCGCGCAGGGCCCCGCGGCCGCCATGCAGTCTTTGCGGTTTTTCAAACGGTTTTTGATGATTGCACTTGTCGTGCTGATCTTATCCGCATTGTTCACAGGGGCCACATCGGATCGGACGTTGTTCTTGCTGATTGGCGTTCCGATCACCGTGTTCACCCTCTCGCAATTGATGGGGTGGGAGTTTCGCGTCAGCGCTGCGCGTGCCCCGCGCTATGAGGCGGGCTTTGCGATCGTGGCCGGGTTTTTCGGGGGGTTGGCGGGCATTTGGGGGCCGCCGACTGTCGCGTATCTCACGTCGCGCAATTTGCCCAAGGACGAACAGATCCGCGTTCAGGGCGTGACCTATGGCCTTGGGGCAGTGGCCTTATTGGGGATGCATTCGATATCAGGTGTTTTCAATGCTTCAACGGCGGTGATGTCGATTGCGTTGGTGATCCCTGCGATGATCGGCTTGCAGCTGGGCGGAGTGTTTCGCAATCACATTGATCAAGCGCTGTTTAAAAAACTAACGCTATTGGTTTTATGTGTGGCGGGCCTCAATTTACTACGCCGCGGGCGCAGGGGGGGTTTAAATACCAATAGGGCGGGGCCGCGGGTTTTTTTTTAGGGTTGGCGGGCATTTGGGGGCCGCCGACTGTCGCGTATCTCACGTCGCGCAATTTGCCCAAGGACGAACAGATCCGCGTTCAGGGCGTGA
>JBDNBY010000186.1:0-27443 GCA_039767595.1 Paracoccaceae bacterium
ATGATCATCTCACCGGACTGCAGCGTGCCATAGCGGTGAATAACCATCGCATCGCTAAGGGCCCAACGCTCCATCGCTTGGGTCACAAACGCCTCAATCGCGCGCTGCGTCATTGCTGGATAATGCTCAATCTCCATACGGTCGATGGGCGCATCCACAGCATCGCGAACAATACCGCAAAATGTGACCACGGCACCCGAATTTTGCGGCACATTTTGCGCGAAAGCCTCGCATTCGGCACCATAGTCAAACGGCTCTGAGTGCACTCGCACGCGCATCGATCAGCCTCCAGTCATCGGCGGGAAAAAGGCCACTTCGGACGCGCCGCTCAAGGGATGATCAAACTCAACCAACTCTTGATCCACCGCCACGCGCAGCGCGCTGAGATCCTCAAAAGCTAGCGCATAATGCTCGCCTCGGGCGCGCAGTGCCACGACCAATTCCATCACGGTATGCACCCCTTCAGGGGCCGCCTCTTTGGGCAGGCCAATGCGCTCGCGCACCCATGCAAAATATAGCACATTCATCGCGCATCATCCTTTAAATAGGGAAGCGCTTTGATCCAATAATCGACCGCCGTGATCACCGTCAAAAGCGCCGCGAGACCCAAGCCAATCACCCCAAGATCAATCGAACGGGCCCGCAGATAGTCAACATAGGTATCATAGCCGCCCGATTGCCCCAGATCCCACAGATAAACTCCTAAAAACAAAAGTCCAATGCCCACCATTTGCAGGGCCGTTTTCCATTTGGCCAATTGCGTGACTTTGATCTCATTGCGCGCGTCACCCAAAAACTCGCGCATCCCTGCAATGAGCACTTCGCGAAAGATAATCACAGTGGCCATCGCCCCCAGTACCACGCCAAGCGCATCGCCAATCGGGCCAAGCGCCAGCGCAATCAGCGCAATCATCACCAGCGCCTTGTCGGCAATCGGATCGAGCATCGCGCCCAGCTTCGTCGTTTGGTTCCAGCGCCGCGCCAACACACCATCAAGCCAATCTGTCCCCGCAGCAAGGGTAAAGAGCACAAGGTTCCACAGTGGCGACGGCCACAGGCCAATCAAAATCGCCGCCATCAAACGGAATATTGTAATCAGATTGGGAAGATTAAACATAGGCCTGCCTTACTAAATCAATGGCTTGCGCAATAGCCGTGTCGATATCCAAAGATGTTGTATCAAATATTGCTGCATCCTCGGCAGCCTTCATTGGGGCGTCAGCGCGCCCCGCATCGCGGGCATCGCGTGCTGTGACATCGGCCAAAACCGCCTCATATTCAATATCTTGGCCTTGGGAAATGAATTCGTCATAACGGCGCCGTGCCCGTATCTCGCGCGCAGCGGTGACAAATAACTTCACCTCTGCATCAGGGCAAATCACTGTTCCAATGTCACGCCCGTCCAAGACCGCGCCCCCCGCACGGCGGGCAAAGGCACGTTGAAAATCAAGAAGGGCGGCGCGCACTTGCGGCACGGCGGCCACTTTTGAGGCCGCCTGCGCCGCCTCAGCGCCGCGCAGACCGTCCACCAACAGATCCGCCTCAGATAGGTTCAGCGCTGCCTCTTCGGCGTCGGTCCCTGAAAGGGTTTTGAGCCCAACGGCCCGATAGAGTAGCCCCGTATCCAAATGCGCAAAGCCAAATTCAGCGGCAATCGCGCGGGCGATTGTCCCTTTGCCTGCTGCTGCAGGGCCATCAAGTGCAACTGTGAATGCCACGTGGCACGCTCCCTTATGCCGAGTAGGGTTTCAAGTTATCGCGCAGACGTATCCGTGTCAAAGCGTATCACGGCGGATATCCGCGCCCAGCCCGTTCATCAGATCCTCAAAAATAGGGAACGAAGTCGCAATCGGCGATCCATTGTCCAAGGTCATCGGCGCGGCGCTGGCCATGCCCATCACCATAAAAGACATGGCAATACGGTGATCAAGCTGCGTGGCCACAGTGGCACCGCCTTTGACGCAGTCAATCCCTTGGCCATGCACCGCCCACCAATCCTCTCCTTCATCGACTTGGATGCCCGCGGCGCGCAGCCCCTTGGCCATGGCGTCGATCCGATCAGATTCCTTAACGCGCAGCTCTTTGACCCCGCCCATATAGGTTTTACCGCTGGCAAAGGCCGCCACGATCGAGAGAACGGGATATTCGTCGATCATGCTGGCCGCGCGCTCCTCTGGCACGTCAATGCCTTTCATATTGGGGCTAAAGCGGGCGCGCAGATCGGCCACAGGCTCGCCGCCCTCTTCGCGGGTGTTTTCAAATGTTAAATCGGCGCCCATCTCTTGCAGCGCATAAAAGAGGCCAATGCGCGTTGGGTTAAGGCCGATATTGGGCACAACCACGTCCGAGCCTTCGGTGATCAGCGCCGCACACACCGGAAAGGCCGCAGAGGATGGATCACGCGGCACGGTGATATGCTGCGGCTTGAACTCTGGCTGACCGGTGAGTGTGATCACCTGCCCCTCGTCTGTGGCCTGTGTGGTCAAAGTCGCGCCAAAACCGCGCAGCATCCGCTCCGTGTGATCGCGAGTTGCCTCTTTTTCAATGACAACTGTCTCGCCTGGGCAATTGAGCCCCGCCAACAGCACCGCTGATTTCACCTGCGCCGAGGGCATGGGCACCGTATAGCGCACGGGCACGGGGTGTTTTGCCCCTTGGATCGTCATCGGCAACCGCCCCTTTGAGCGGCCCATCGCGCGCGCCCCAAAGAGCGCGAGCGGATCAGTCACGCGCGCCATGGGGCGTTTGTTCAAACTGGCGTCACCGGTGAATGTCACAGCCATGTCAGTCGTGGCCATCGTGCCCATAATGAGCCGCACCCCTGTGCCAGCATTGCCGCAGTCAATCACGTGATCGGGCTCTTGGAACCCGCCTACGCCGACACCGTGGATATGCCATGTGCCGGCCTCATCACGCGTGATATCCGCCCCAAAAGAGCGCATCGCCTTGGCCGTATCAAGGACATCATCCCCCTCAAGCAGCCCCGTGACAGTTGTCTCGCCAATGGTCATAGCGCCCAAAATCATCGAGCGGTGCGAAATAGATTTATCCCCTGGCACATGCGCCTGCCCGCTCAAGGGGCCAGATTTGTGAGAAGACATTGGGATAACAGAGCCGTGAGATGACATGCTTAATCCTTTTTGATGAAGGTCAAATAATGCGGCACCCGCCCCTCGCGGAGGGCTTTGGCCTCATAGCGTGTGCGGGTCCAATCGGACCATGCTGTGCGCCAATCATCGGCATGCTGCGCGGTCCATTCGAACCCCGCTTTGGGCACTTCGATCAGAGTTTGGCGCACATAATCAGGGATATCCGTAGCCACGCGAAACTCGGCTCCGGGTTTAAGGACATGGGCCAGCGGTTTGAGGTATTCAGCCGTAACAAAGCGGCGGCGATGGTGACGTTTTTTCGGCCATGGATCAGGATAAAGTAAAAAGGCCTTGGAAATACTCGCCGCAGGCAGCACATCAAAAAGATCGCGCGCATCGCCAGCGTGCACATTGATATTTTGCGCACCGCTGTCGCGAATTTTACCCAGCAGCATCGCCACACCATTGAGAAACGGCTCGGCGCCAATGATCCGGACATCGGGGTTTTGCACGGCCTGATGCACCAAATGCTCCCCACCGCCAAAGCCAATTTCCAACCAAAGATCAGCGCCTTGCGTCAAGCTTTGAATGTCAAGGGCATCGCGATTGGGATTGTCCTCCCAACTCACGGCCCCAGGGCTCAGAGCATCAAGATCCTCTTGCAAATACACCTCTTGCGACGGCCGCAGGCTTTTGCCTTTGAAGCGGCCATAAAAATTGCGCCACGGTGCTCCAGAGGGATGCGCGCCAGAAGGGGTGTTTTTCTCAGTCATGATCACTGTCTAAAGCGCGCGATAGCAAGGCGCAAGAGGACATAGAAAAAGAGCCGCGGTTTGGCCCCGCGGCTCTTTTTCTCAATACGCGATCGCGATGGATTATATCGCGTTTTGGATCGCCTCAACCAAATCTGTACGCTCCCAACTAAAGCCGCCATCGGCATCGGGCGCGCGGCCAAAATGACCATAGGCGGCGGTGCGTTCATAGATCGGCTTATTGAGGCCCAAATGCGTTCGAATGCCGCGCGGGGTCAAATCCATCACTTTAAAAAGCGCCTCTTCGATCCGCTCAACAGGCGCGTGGGTGGCGCCAAAGGTATCGACATAAATCGACAGCGGCTGCGCCACACCGATGGCATAGCTCAGCTGCACTGTGCATTTCTCGGCCAATCCGGCGGCCACGACATTTTTGGCCAAATAGCGCGCGGCATAGGCGGCTGAGCGGTCAACCTTTGTCGGATCTTTACCAGAAAACGCCCCGCCCCCATGGGGCGCAGCGCCGCCATAAGTGTCGACAATGATTTTACGCCCTGTTAGGCCGGCATCCCCATCTGGGCCGCCAATGACAAAAGTCCCCGTTGGATTGACGTGCCATGTGGTCGCATCACTGACCCAACCGTCTGGCAGCACTTCAAGGATATAGGGCTCGACAATTGCGCGAATGTCATCGCTGGTTTGCGCCTCGTCTGCGTGCTGCGTCGAGAGAACGATCGTCTCGACCCCCACGGGGACGCCATTTTCATAGCGGATCGACAGCTGTGATTTCGCATCTGGGCGCAGGCTGGGCTCCTCGCCAGATTTGCGCGCATGGGCCAAACGCTCTAGCATCGCGTGGGCATAGAGGATCGGCGCTGGCATCAATGCCTCGGTTTCATTCGAGGCATAGCCGAACATGATCCCCTGATCCCCCGCGCCTTCGTCTTTGGCGTCCGAGGCATCGACGCCTTGGGCAATATGGGCGGATTGTTCGTGCAGATAGTTATCAATGCGGCAGGTCGCGTGATGGAATTTATCCTGCTCATAGCCGATATCTTTGATGCAAGCGCGGGCGATCTCTTCGATTTTGCCCATGTACTGCGTGAGCTTGGCTTGATCAGACAGCCCCACTTCACCGCCAATGACCACTTGATTTGTTGTGGCAAATGTTTCGCAGGCCACGCGAGCCTCTGGCTCTTCGCGTAAAAATGCGTCCAAGATCGCATCAGAAATCCGATCACAGACTTTATCTGGATGCCCTTCTGAGACGGACTCAGAGGTAAAAATATAGTTTTGGCGTGTCATGGGGGTCGTGCTCCGTTAGAATTACGTTGCGTCGTCAGGAAGCCGTTGGCGCAACAAGTAGGGTTTGTTAGGGGATTTTCGAACTGCGGTCAATGAACCTTGATCCAAAAGCATACACTGCCAAAGCAAGCCCGCACATCAGCAAAAGGGCCGCAAAAGGCCAATTGCCCAATTGGCTATAAAATGTGGGCGGCGCGGCGTGCGGTACGCGGATATCGGCCAAGCCGGCGTGCCCCAATGGGATCTGCGTCACAACGCGGCCATAGGGATCGATCCCTGCGGAGACGCCCGTATTGGCGGCGCGGATCACGGGCAGCCCATTTTCAATCGCGCGCACCCGCGCTTGGGCCAAATGTTGATAGGGACCAGAGCGCGTTCCAAACCATGCATCATTGGTCATATGGATCAACACATCAGGGCGATCAGCCCCCCGCAGAACATTGCGCGCAAACACCGCCTCATAGCAAATCAAGATTTGCACACGGCCCAGACCGTCAATCTGCACCCATTCCGGGCCAGAGCCAGCCGAGAAATCCCCACCAAATTGCGCAAGGCCAAAGACATCGAACGGCGCCAACACATCGGCCCATGGGATATATTCACCAAAGGGCACAAGGTGGAATTTACGATAGAGATGCTCTGGCTGCACCGCGCTGCGGAACTGAGCGGCGGTGTTATAGACATCCCCATCCGCAGTGACATCGACAAATCCAACGAGGATCGGCACATTTCCCGCGGCGCCGACAATCCGGTCAAAGGGCTGCTCAATGCGCATATAGCGCGGCGAATAGCTGGTCTCCGGCCAGATGATCAGGTCCAGCGGCTGCGCCGCCGGCGCTTGGGTCAACTCGAGCGCGCGCTCATAAAAGGTCGGATAGTGCAGCGGATCCCATTTTAGATCCTGTGGGGCATTGGGCTGAATGACACGGACATGCGCCTGCGTATCAGAGGGTGGCCCCATCAATGACTCCCCGCCGATCCAAAGCGCGCCAAATGCGACGCCCATCGCAATAATGCCCCCGCCCATCCATCGCCCCATCGCAACGCTGAGCGCAGGCAAAGCGGCCGACAAAAGTAAGATGAGCCCAAACCCATACGTGCCTGTAAGGGACACCCACTGAATGAGGGGCGCCTCTTCGATCACATAGGTGATATGCGCCCATGCAAACCCGGTAAGGACCACGCCGCGCGCCCATTCCGCCGCAGCCCACAAAGAGATGAGTGCGACAATGGACGCCGCAGGACCCACCGCGGCCCCTGCCACAGCGCCATACCACCGCGCACCGACAAAAGCTGCGCCCCAAAACAGAGCCAATCCACCCGCCATGGCGATCACGGCAAAGGGCGCCATCCACACTGTGGCAGCATCGACAAAAAAGGGCTCGGCCAACCACAAGAGCGAGAGGCCAAAATACCCCAATCCCAAACGCCAGCCCCAGAAAAACCCGCGCCCGACGCCAGATGCAATGGCAAAGCTCAAGGCCAAAACAGACAGCCACCATAGAGAATAGGGCGCCTGCCCCAAGGCGATCACGCCCCCGCATAAAATCGGAAGCATGCCCCGCGATACCCACTGGGCCCGTTTGAGGATCATTAGCTTTGGCTCTGGGAACCGCTCAAGCGCAATCTCACACGCTTCAGCCGGCGGGGATCCGCATCAATGATTTCAAATTCTGCCCCTAGGGGATGCGAAATCACCTCGCCGCGGGTCGGCACGCGCCCCGCAAGCAAGAATATAAGCCCCCCGATGGTATCCACATCATCGGCATCAATATCGGGGTGATCATGCAGCGGCAGGCCAATTTCTTGTTCTAACTCGACCAATTCTGCCGTGGCCGCGATCGAATATTGGCCAGGCTTTTCCAAGGTCCACAGCTCTTCGGTTTCATCGTCATGTTCATCATTGATCTCACCGACGATTTCCTCAATCAGATCTTCGATGGTGACTAGGCCATCCACCCCGCCATATTCATCGATCACCAGCGCCATATGCACACGCTCGGCCTGCATTTTCGTCAATAGAACAGAGAGGCTCATGGAGGGCGGCACAAAGATCACCGGCCGCACAATATCGCGCAGATCAACCTCGCGATCAGGGTCGACAAACACGTGGCGCAGGGCCACGTCCTTAAGATGCGCCATGCCCAAGGGTGTATCGAGCGTGCCCTGATAAACAGGAATTCGCGAGAGTTCAGTTTCCTTAAAGACGGCGATCAATTCTGGCATCGTGGCTTGGCTGTCGATCGCTTTGATGTCGACCCGCGGTGTCATCACTTCTGACACGCGGATGCCGCGGAGATGCCAATGCCCTTGCCAAGGTTGCCGTTTTTCGCCGCCGATGTCCGAGACCATGTCATCCCCCAAAGGGTCGGTCTGCTTGATGTTGCGGTCGGTTCGGCCAAAAAGCGAGCCCCAAAAACTGGAACTATCCTCGCTTGGTTCGCTGTGGTGCGCGCTACGCGCTGCGTTAGAAGACCCGTCTGATGCGTCCATTGTCTTAAATTTCATCCTCCAGCCCATAGGGGTCGGGGATGTTCATCTCCTTTAAAATCTTAACTTCGATACGTTCCATAACGGCCGCATCTGCGTCTGATATATGATCATATCCCAAAAGATGAAGAAATCCATGCACTAAAAGATGTAAAACATGATCATCAAAAGGTTTATGTTGCGCATCGGCCTCAGCCACACAGGTTTCATAGGCAATCGCAATATCGCCCAGCTCTGGATCCATCTCGCTAAAGACAGGCAGATCTGGATGCGTGCCCTCTTCTATCGGCGCGCGCGCATCACTGGGCCACGACAGGACATTGGTCGGCACCGGTTTGCCGCGAAACTGAGTGTTCAACGCGGCAATCCGCGCATCATCGCAGCCCATGACGCAGACTTCAAACTCTGGCGAGAGTTGAAAATGTGCGCAGATGTAATCAAAGGCACGCTGAGACAAATCGGGCAAAGACGCCTGCCACGGCGCATGCTCTATCACTGTGTCAACGCTCATCTTGAGCCTGAGGGATCTTTGGTATCATCTTCATAAGCGCGGATGATCGCCGCGACCAATGGGTGACGCACGACATCGGTGGCGGTAAAATGGGTAAAGCCGATTTTATCCACGCCTTTTAAAATGCGCTCCGCCTCAACCAAGCCAGAGGTCACGCCGCGCGGCAAATCAATTTGCGAGCGATCCCCCGTGATCACCATGCGCGCGCCATCTCCCAATCGCGTGAGGAACATTTTCATTTGCATCGCCGTTGTATTTTGCGCCTCATCCAAGACGACAAAGGCATTCGATAACGTGCGTCCGCGCATAAAGGCCAGAGGGGCAATTTCGATCTTCTTACTCTCGAGCAACTTCCCCAATTGACGATCAGGTAAGAAATCATTGAGCGCATCATAGAGCGGCTGCATATACGGATCGACTTTTTCCTTCATATCGCCAGGTAAATACCCCAGCTTTTCGCCTGCCTCGACCGCAGGGCGCGATAGGATAATCCGGTCCACTTCGCCATTGAGGAATTTGGACACGCCAACCGCCACCGCCAAATAGGTTTTGCCCGTCCCCGCCGGCCCAATGCCAAAGCACATCTCATGCTTGAGCAGTTGCGTCACATAGGCCTTTTGCGCCGCCGTCCGAGGCTCAACATGTTTGCGCCCTGTCTTGATCTCAAGGCGGGCATCTTTGCCGAACATATCCATTTGCGTTTGCAAACCAGCCGTCAGGATACCATTGCGCAGCTCTTGCTCAATGATCGTGGCAGAGATTTCTTTGCCAGTGCCAAGGCGCTGATACATCGCCGCCAGTAAATCTGCCGCGCGGCTTTTGTCAGAGGGCTCCCCAAGGACAACCAATTGATTGCCGCGGCGCACGATCTGAACATCTAACGATTTTTCAATTTGGGCGATATGACTGTCAAAAGGGCCACATAAATCAACCAAGAGACGGTTGTCTGGGAATTCAAGCATGACATCACGGGGCTGCGCCGCCGCTGTGTCAGGAGTGGGCTGTATTTGCGTCAAAGGGCGATTCCTCTGCTACCTCTAGATATTGTGGCAAGAAACCCAGTATACCGCAATAGGTGCTATTCTTTTGTCATTAAAAATTCACAAAAAGCCGCCTCGACGACCGAGGCGGCTGTGCTGCAAAACATGTGTGATGTCCCGTTTAAATCAGGTCACCAATCAAAGATGACCCACCCGTTTTTATAGGGCCGGTCGCCACTTCTGGTGGCGCCGCACCAGAGCATACAGGCTTGCCATAGCGATCTAAGCGCGCAGACATATAGCCTTCGACGCCATCATCGATCATCCAATGGTCACAGCCATTGGGATCAACCCAAATGCCGGCAACCAATTGCGACAAATGCTTTGAGTCGCGCCCATTGTCGGTCCCTTTATCGCCATCTGAACGGCTCGAAACCATGCCGCCAAGCTCGCCGCAGGCCGTGACAAGCGCAAATGCAGGAATAAGAAAGAGTTTATAGGTCATGTCTTGTTCCTTTATTTGAGGCAAAAGATTTCAACGCGGCGATTTTGGCGCATGCCATCGGCGGTTTTATTGGTTGCGATGGGACGGCGTTCCCCAAATCCGCGCACGCCGACAATCGATGCGCCAGCCTCTGCGCCGACACGGGCGACTGCATTGGCGCGGTTCAGAGACAAGCGCAGGTTATATTCATCCGAGGCGCGGCTGTCTGTGTGTCCATAGACCAAGAAGGCCCGTGCATCCGCCGTGGCAAAGAATTGGCGCAGCTTCTCGCGATTGCCCGCAGAGATCTGAGATTTGTTCGTCGCGAAAAGATGATCCGCCTTCACTGTGCCGCATAGATTAATATCGCGGCACACTGGCAACCCATCACGCGTGAGATGTGGTGACATGAAGCCTTCTGCACCGTCATCCATGACCCAATGCTCACACCCATCAGGATCCACCCAAATCGTCGGCTTGTACCGCTCGCCTTTTACAGTGCGAGATGTGCCAGATGTGCTCGGCTGCACGGGAATGGAATAGCTGTCCCCGTCATACACATACCCCGGACCTGAGGATTGTGCAGAGGCGATCGGTGCCACGAAAAGGGCCGCCATACTGACGGCGATGGCGATGCCGCGTTTTGCGCATGTGATGATACCCATTGGCGCTATGCTCCTAAAACTATATACTCTCTTTAGTATAAGCCAAAACACAACCAAAAGTGTAAGAGCAAATATTAAATCACCACATATTGTGTCTAAGCGTGACACAATACTTTGATTGAAAGTCGAATAACTCGCATTTAATGCAACAATTATGATGCAATTATGCCATCCAAGGAGTTACGTTTGCTTTGCGTGATCGTCACGGGCACGATATCGCCGACGGCAACGGGCGCATCATTGACATGCACCGCGTGCAAGTACTCCGACTTACCCACCATTTGCCCCTCGAGGCGGCCGGGCTTTTCGATCAAAACATGCACAGTATTGCCCAGCATGCTATCTTGGATCTCGCGCTGCTGATGCGCCAACAGATCTTGCAACACACGCAGACGCTCGGATTTGACATCCTCATCGACTTGCGCGCGCTCGGCGGCCGGCGTGCCAGGGCGCGTTGAATATTTGAAAGAGAACGCTTGGCCATAGCGCACGGCACGGATCAATTCCAGTGTATCTTGGAAATCTTGCTCCGTCTCTTCGGGGAAGCCGACTATAAAATCACCTGAGAGTAAAATATCAGGGCGTGCGGCGCGAATACGTTCGATCACTTGCAAATAGCTTTGGGCCGTGTGCGAGCGGTTCATACGTTTGAGGATTTTGTCCGACCCTGATTGCACGGGCAAATGCAAATAGGGCATCAGCTTGGCACACTCGCCATGCGCGGCAATCAGATCATCGTCCATGTCAATAGGGTGCGATGTGGTAAATCGGATCCGCTCGAGACCGTCAATCTCGTTGAGCTTCCAAATCAAATCGGCCAAGGACCATGTCCCGCCATCCGCGGCGCCATGATAGGCGTTCACATTTTGCCCCAACAACGTGATTTCGCGCACACCGCGATCAACCAAACCTTTGGCTTCATCAATCACACGCTGCGCAGGGCGGCTCACTTCGGCGCCGCGCGTATAGGGCACAACGCAAAAAGCACAGAATTTATCGCATCCCTCTTGGACGGTCAAAAACGCTGCTGGCGCGCGCTTGGCCTTGGGGCGATTTTTGAGCACTTCGAACTTATCCTCGATCGGGAAATCGGTATCGAGGGCCTTTTGCCCTTGGCGCGTTTGTTTCTCCAGCTCGGGCAACCGGTGATAGCTTTGCGGCCCAACGACCAAATCGACTAAGGGCTGACGGCGCATAATCTCTTGGCCTTCGGCTTGGGCCACACAGCCCGCCACACCAATTTTCAAATCTGGATTGGCCGCCTTGAGGCCCTTAAAACGGCCCAACTCGGAATAGACTTTTTCGGCGGCTTTTTCGCGAATATGGCAGGTATTGAGGAGGATCATATCCGCCTCTTCTGGGCTTGAGACTTCGTCATATCCACTGGTGCCGAGCGCCTCGACCATCCGCTCGCTGTCATAAACGTTCATTTGACAGCCATATGTTTTTACAAAAAGCTTTTTGCGATCTGATGCGCTCATCGGATTCATCCCTTGCCTCAAAGTGTCTTAGGCGCATACATGAGATAGAAACGCTTTGCAATGAAAGGTGGCCATGCTGCGGTGGATTCCAAAAACTGAACGCGCCTTGCGCGCGGCCCTTGCCCAAGCGCGCCGCACGCAGCGCGCCGCGTGGGGAAAAACCGCACAGCCCAGTACAGTGGCCATCGTTTTGTGTGACACGCCGCAAGATACCCGCAGCACAATAGATCACCTTGCGCAATTGGCCTTTGACCACATCGTCGTCTTTGCCCCGACGCGGCCGGATGGGCTACGACAGAGCGACCTTTGGGTGCCTGCGATCTTGCCGGATTTGGCGCATCACTGCGCGGCGGTCAATGCCGTGCTGGCCAGCGTGCAGCGCGGCACATGGGTGCATTCCTGCTATCCAAACGAGAGGCTCTATTACCCCAAGCACGAAACCCGTAGCCTACGGGATTTGATCCGCTTCACACAAAGCGCCGAACGGCTCAGCATCCAAGGGGTTGTTGTGGATTGCTATGCGCATGACGGTCACCTCATGGCCGATCGCGGCACCTATCATGCCGAGCCGCGGCAACTGCATCGCAGCTCAATCGACACCTCCCCCAAGGTCAAGCGGTTTTACGGTGGATTGCGCTCTCGCTTTGCGGCGCATGTATCATCGGACAGTTTGCGCATTGATCGCCCCGCGTTGATCCAATCTCACCCGCGACACTTTTTGTTGCCATCAGGACAGTTCTCGCGCCCTGCCCTGCACAGTTTTGCCAATCACCGGGGGCCGGCCCCTGTGGCGACGATTTTATCCCAGCGGGCCGAATGGATTTTGACGCATAACTACGCGGTCGCCTCAAGCGCGGATCTGCTCTGCGAAAGCTCACATAAAATAAACCCCGCCACTGATGCATTGATCGAGGCGGGGCTGATGTCGCACGGATGTTGGATCTAGACGCTAGAGATTATCGTATTGCGGCATGCCCAAAACATGGAACCCGCCATCCACGCGAATAATCTCGCCCGATGTATAGGCGCCGGCCTCCGAGGCCAAATACACCGCCGTGCCGCCCACTGCCTCGAGCGTTGCATTTGATCCAAGAGGTGCGTTTTGCTCAGTGTGCTTATAGGTTTTGCGCGCGCCGCCAATGGCTGCACCCGCAAGAGTTTTCATCGGACCAGGTGAAATTGCATTCACACGAATACCATCGGTGCCCAAGTCATTGGCCAAATACCGCGTGGCCGATTCAAGAGCCGCCTTGGCAATGCCCATCACATTATAGTTCGGGCAAACCCGCTGCGAGCCTTGGTACGTCAGCGTCAACAGCGTGCCGCCATGTTCCGCCATCAAAGGATGCGCGCGGCGCGCGATGTCGATAAAGGAATAGACCGAGATATCCATAGAGTTTTTGAAATTGGCGCGCGAGGTGTTCGACACACGGCCCGTCAGCTCGGACTTATCGGAATAGGCAATTGCATGAACGACGAAATCGATTGTCGGCCAGCGCGCGCCCAGCGCCTCAAACGCCGCATCCAATGAGGCATCATCGGTCACATCGACATCCACTAAGAAATCCGATCCAACCGATTGCGCCAATGGCTCAACGCGTTTGCCAAATGCCTCACCTTGGTAGGTAAATGCCAATTCAGCACCCGCATCGGCCATCGCTTTTGCAATGCCCCATGCGATGGATCTCTCATTGGCGACGCCCATGACGAGGCCGCGCTTCCCCTTTAAACTCAATGACATCAGTAACCCCTGTGTTTTAGCCTTTAAACCGTGACAAAAGCATTGAACCATTTGTGCCGCCAAAGCCAAAGCTATTGGTCATCACGGTATCAAGCCCTGCATTTTCTACCAGTTGTGTGGCAATTTCCTCTGGTTTCAAGGCCGGATCTAATGTCTCGACATTGATCGATGGGGCGATGAAATCATTTTCGAGCATGAGCAAGCAATAGATCGCCTCTTGGGCCCCTGTCGCGCCTTGGCTGTGCCCTGTCATTGATTTGGTCGAGCTAACTGGCGGTGTGCTGCCCTCGCCAAAGACGCGGCGCACCGCCTCGATCTCGCCGACATCGCCCACGGGGGTCGATGTGCCATGGGCGTTGATATAGCTGACGCTGCGCCCTTGGCCCAATGTCTCAAGCGCCACGCGCATCGCCCGCTCGCCGCCCTCACCTGAAGGGGCCACCATGTCGGCGCCGTCTGATGTGGCGCCATAGCCGGTCACTTCGGCATAGATCGTCGCGCCGCGCGCTTTAGCATGCTCCAGCTCTTCGAGCACGACAATTCCGCCGCCGCCGCCAATGACAAACCCATCGCGGCCCGCATCAAAGGCCCGAGACGCTTTTTCAGGGGTGTCGTTGTATTTCGACGACATCGCGCCCATTGCATCGAACAAGCATGACAATGTCCAGTCTAGCTCTTCACCGCCACCTGCGAACATAACATCCTGTTTACCAAGCATAATCTGCTCAGAGGCATTCCCAATACAGTGCAACGATGTCGAACAGGCCGAAGTGATCGAATAGTTGATCCCCTTGATTTGATAGGCCGTCGCAAGGTTGGCCGAAATGGTCGATGACATGCATTTGGGCACGGCAAAGGGGCCGATCCGCTTGGGCGCGCCGGAATTGAGCACCACTTGATGCGCGGCAAACATCGACGCTGTTGATGGCCCACCAGAGCCGGCAACCAGACCAGTGCGCGGGTTCGAGATATCGCTCGGCTCTAGGCCAGCGCGCTCGATCGCCTCGGCCATTGCGATATAGGCATAGGCCGCGCCGCGCCCCATAAAGCGCAAGGTGCGTTTATCGACATGCTCTGCGACATCGAGCTTGACATCCCCCGCGATTTGCGAGCGAAAGCCGCGCTCAGCCATATCGGCGTTCGCGGTGATCCCTGATGTCCCTGATTTTAATGATGCCAGCACCTGCTGAGCATTGTTGCCAATGGATGACACAACGCCATACCCTGTTACGACCACTCGGCGCATATTCGGCCTCCTTGAAATTTTGATGAGTTAGCTCTCGGAAAGAGCGACTTTCATGTCTTTGACTTGATAAATGACTTCGCCATCGGCCTCAACGATCCCGTCGGCCACGCCCATCGTCAGGCGGCGCGTTTGAAGAGCCTTGGTGAAATTAATCCGGTACGTGAGCATTTTGCGATCTGGGCGCACCATGCCCGTCAACTTAACCTCGCCAACACCCAGCGCATAGCCGCGCCCCTGCCAGCCACGCCACCCGAGGTTAAAGCCCGTCAATTGCCACAGCCCATCAAGGCCCAAGCAGCCCGGCATGATCGGATTATTTGGAAAATGGCAGTCAAAAAACCAAAGGTCGGGCGTGATATCAAACTCTGCAATGACATGCCCTTTGCCGTGCTCGCCCCCGTCTTCGCTGATTTCGGTGATCCGGTCCATCATTAACATGGGCGGCATCGGAAGCTGGGCATTGCCCGGCCCAAATAGCTCGCCTTGTGCACAGCGGATCAGATCGTCTTTATCAAATGAAGTGGGGTATTGGGCCATCTAGGCGTCATCCTTATATCAATCATATTTGGCGCACTTGTAGCACTATGGCCAAAAGACGTGCAAGCCTAGAGCGCCACCTTGCATGAAATGAGTGCAAAACCTTGTATCTGAGTTCAAAGCGCAGTAACGTGAAGGCAACGAAGGAGAATACAATGGGCGATCACGTCACAGATTGGCTGGAACAGGGGCACATTCGCGCCACCAAACAGCGCCGGCACATCGCTACGATCTTGATCGGCGATGGTAAACATCGCCATGTGACGGCCGAGACGGTCTTTGCCGCGGCTCAAAAAAGTGAGGAGCCTGTCTCTTTGGCCACTGTCTACAATACATTGCACACGTTTTGCGATGCGGGCCTTCTCAAAGAGATCACCGTCGATGGCTCCAAAAGCTATTTCGACACAAACACACATGATCACCCCCATTACTTTTGGGAAGAAGAGGGCCACCTATCAGACGCCCCCGCCGATCAACTCAAGATCGCCGCCCTGCCCAAACCGCCCGCCGGAGCGGAAATTGCCAAGGTCGATGTGATTATCCGCCTGCGCAAAGCAGACTAGCGCACACACCACACCGAGATTGACAAAAAGGGGCGCATTTTGTCGCCCCCTTTTTATTAACAGATGCTGTCAGGCAATTAAATACCGCTTGGCCTTAGCTCTGGGATCCGGCGTCTTCCGCCGCAGGCTCAACCCCAATAGCCACAAGCTCCACTTCGAATGTCAGATCAAAGCCTGCCAAGGGGTGATTGGCATCCAATGTAATGGTCTCTTCGCTCACGTCAGAAATTTGGACAACCATCGTTTGGCCGTCTTGAGTTTCCACTTGGATCGGGGTGCCGACTTCAGCGGGGATCTCTTCGGGCAATTGATCGCGCGGCATCTCTTGGCGTGCGGCGGGATTGATGGGGCCATAGGCCTCATCCACCGGAATGTTCAATGTCTTTTTCTGTCCAACGATCATGCCAAGCACACCGGCGTCCATCCCTGCGATCACCATGCCTGAGCCGACTTCAAACTCAAGCGGATCGCGCCCGTCCGAGCTATCAAAGACAGAGTCATCATCGAGTGTTCCGGTATAGTGAATGCGCACAAGATCGCCGTTTTGGACAGAAGTGATCACGATATTTTCCTTATATTTAACGCGGTCACACTGACAATCATCGCGTCAATTGTAAACCCCGCAGGCCGATCATCGCCCATCACCGCCCATCACCGCCCAAGCGCAGCACAGGGCGATTTTTGCCATTGCAATGCCCTGCAAAGCGGCGCTTAATATCGCAGATATAAAAGGATATGTCATGCGCCCCAAAGCTGTGATTTTCGATGCCTATGGCACGCTACTAGATGTCAACGCCGCCGCGCGGGGCGTGGCCCAGAGTGGGCGCGATCCGCTCTTTGCCCAAAATTGGAGCGCGGTTGCCCAGATTTGGCGAACCAAACAGCTCGAATATTCGTGGCTGCGCACGATTGCCGATCACCATGCTGATTTTTGGCAAATCACTCAAGATAGCCTGACCTATGCGCTGGAATATTATGATCTGCCCACGGCGGGCGAGACGGCGCAGGCGCTGTTGGATCTGTATTGGAATTTGGATGCCTATGAGGATGCCGCCCCTGCCCTGCAAGCCGCACGGTCCCTTGGCCTGCCGACGGGCATTTTGTCGAACGGCACGCATGATATGCTCAATGCGGCGGCCCAGTCTGGCGGGCTGACGGCGCATCTGGATGTGATCTTGTCCATTGATGATGTGGGCCGGTACAAACCCTGCGATCAAGTGTATTCGATGGTGACAGAGCAGTTTTCGATTGCCCCCCAAGAGGTTCTATTTGTGTCATCCAATGGATGGGATATTGCGGGGGCCTCGGGTTTTGGATTTCGCACGATTTGGGTCAATCGCGCCGGCCTACCCCAAGATCGCCTCTTTGCAGCACCCCACCGTATTGCCCCCTCATTGATTGATTTTGAAAGGTATTTACATGACATCTGACTTATCCATCACAGACATCCGCGCCGCACTCGATCGCATTCGCCCCTTGGTGCGGCACACGCCCCTCCTGTCGTCACCGTTTTTAGATGAAATCGCGGGCCGCCCCCTTTTTGTCAAACCAGAATGCCTGCAACATACAGGCAGCTTTAAGTTTCGCGGCGCATGTAGTGCGATGACGCAGCTGGCGGCCCGCGGCGTTGAGGGCGGCGTGATCGCCTATTCATCGGGCAATCATGCGCAGGCCGTGGCCCTCGCCGCCCAGCGCGCCGGGCGCGAGGCCGTGATCATCATGCCCTCAGATGCGCCGCAAATCAAAATCGACAACACCCGTGCCTATGGGGCCGAAGTTGTCCTTTATGATCGGGCCACGCAGCGGCGCGAAGATATCGCCGCGCAGATCCAAGCCACCCGCACCCTCACTCTCATCCCCCCCTTTGACGATTATGATGTCATGGCCGGACAAGGCACCACAGGCCTCGAGATCGCCGCGGATCTCAAGGCTCAGGGCATCGAGGCCGCGGATATCCTTGTGTGCACTGGCGGCGGCGGGCTATGCAGCGGCATTGCCACGGCGATGAAGGCCGAGATGCCCCAAGCGCGGGTCTTTGCCGTCGAGCCAGAGGGCTATGACGATGTCGCGCGCTCACTGGCTTCTGGCACGCGCGAGACCAATGCCCAAACGTCGGGCGGGCTATGGGATGCTGTGATCACGCCAAGCCCCGGCACCTTAACGTTCCCGATTATGCAGCGCCTCGTTGACGGTGCGCTGGTTGTCTCAGAGCCCGAGACATGGAGCGCGATGACCCACGCCTTTGATCGGCTCAAACTCGTCGCGGAACCAGGCGGCGCCATTGCACTGGCCGCGGCCCTCAGCCATAAAATCACCGATCGCAACACGCCCATGGTCGCCTTGATCTCTGGTGGCAATGTGGATCGCGCGGTTTTTGAAAAAGTGATGACATATTGAGACAAAGCCCCCCGCGCCCCTTGCGAGGGGCCGGCATGATCTATATGCTCGGCGGACGCAATCCATTGGACACGGCATGATTAAATATAGTTTGTCCTGTGAAAACGGGCATATCTTTGAGAGTTGGTTCGAAAACTCCGCCGCTTACGATAAGCTGGACGCCGCGCGGCTCTTGTCCTGCGCGCATTGCGGATCGCCAGAGGTGCAAAAGGCGCTGATGGCCCCGAGCGTCGGCACGTCTGAGCCTGCCGATCATAGCGCATCTGAGGAGGCGCAGGCCCCCTCGCTGACACCCGCGGTGCAAGTACCCTCGACGCCGACCGCAACGGGTGATGCGCAGCTGGCCCAAAAGATCCAAGCGCTCAAAGCGCATGTTGAGGCCAATTCAACATATGTCGGACGCAATTTCGCAAAAGAGGCCCGCGACATGCATGACGGGCTGTCAGATGAAAAGCCGATTTACGGCGAGGCGACAGCCGAGGAAACCAAATCCTTGATCGAGGATGGCGTCTCTGTCCTGCCTCTGCCGTTCACACCAAAATCCAAAACGAACTAAGCGCGGCGCAATCAACCGCAGGATCCTTTGGCGGGGGATATCATGCACAGACGACAGTTTACCACACGCGCCCTTGCCACTTTGGGCACTGGCGGGTTGGTAATAGGCGGTCAGCCCGCGTTCGGCAAGACAGGGGGCCGCATGACACAGCCAAGCATGGGCGATGGGTTTTACGTGCCCGCCGAAGAGCTGCCCCATCACGCCACGTTTATGCAATGGCCCAATGATCGGCGGGTCTATCGCGACGAAGTGTTCCTCAGGATGACCCAAGAGAGCATCCTCAACATCGCCAATACGATTAGCGCGTTCGAGCCGGTCTACCTCATGGCTGATGGCGCGCAGCACGCCGCGCTGCGCCCCCGCCTCTCGCGCGGGGTCGAGCTGTGGGACATCCCCACCAATGACCTATGGTGCCGCGATGCAGGGCAGCTCTTTGCGGTCAATGACGCCGGCGAAATGATCGTGCGCGGCATTCAGTTCAACGGATGGGGCAACAAACAACCCCATGATCATGATGCCAAAATTGCCAAGCACGTGGCCCAAACACTGGGCCTGCGCTATGTGCCCACGGCGCTCAAGGGCGAGCCGGGCGGCGTCGAACAAGATGGGCACGGTTTGCTGATGGCGCACAAAAGCTCTTGGTTGATCGACAATCGCAATCCAAACATGTCGCTTGATGACATCTCGGGGCATCTTTTGGCGGCTTATGGCGCGGATCGGATCATTTGGGCCGATGGCGTGTGGGATGAGGATATCACCGATTATCACATCGATAGCCTCGCGCGCTTTACCGGTCCTAATCGGGCGATTATCAAGCTACCCGATGATCCCGGCCCCGACGACCCCTTCCACATGGCCGCCCTCGATACACATGATATCCTCCGTGCCGCGGGCGTGCAGTTAGACGTGATCCCCGAGCCGCATACACGCCGCGTGAACTCTTATGATTTTCTGGCCTCTTATGCCAATTTCTACGTTTGCAACGGCGCCGTGATCACCGCACAATACGGCGACCCCGACACCGATGCCCTCGCCCAACAAACCCTCGCGCGGCACTACTTTGACCGCGAAGTGATCATGCTGAATGTCGATACATTGAGCGAGCTGGGCGGCGGCATCCACTGCGCCACACAACAGATGCCAAAAACTTAGACATCCTCCATAATTCATGCGCAATTCAGCACAGCTCAACGAACAATTTCGCGCTAATTCTGCCGTTTCTCTTGTACTTAGGGCCATTTCCATTTATGGCGCGGGCAAGCAAAAAGGATAGAGAAACAATGCCCACACTCGTTATGAAATTTGGTGGAACGTCTGTTGCGAATTTGGATCGTATCAAGCGTGCTGCTAAACGTGTGGGCGTTGAAGTGGCCAAGGGCTATGACGTGATTGTCATTGTCTCGGCCATGTCTGGTAAAACCAATGAGTTGGTGGGCTGGGTGAATGAAACGTCGGCGCTTTATGATGCGCGCGAATATGATGCGGTTGTCTCATCGGGCGAGAATATCACCGCCGGTTTGATGGCCCTAACGTTGCAAGAGATGGATATCCCCGCCCGCAGCTGGCAAGGCTGGCAAGTGCCGGTACAGACCACATCCGTGCATTCTGCCGCCCGTATCGAAGATATCCCGCCGCAAAACATCCAATCGAAATTCGCCGAAGGCATGCGCGTCGCCGTTGTGGCGGGCTTTCAAGGGATCAGCCCCGAGGGCCGGATCACCACACTGGGCCGCGGCGGCTCTGACACAACGGCTGTGGCCTTTGCTGCGGCGTTCGAGGCAGAGCGCTGCGATATCTACACCGATGTAGATGGGGTTTACACCACCGATCCGCGCATTTGTGAAAAAGCGCGCAAATTGGATAAAATCTCGCTTGAGGAAATGCTAGAGCTGGCCTCGCTTGGGGCCAAAGTGTTGCAGACGCGCTCGGTTGAATTGGCGATGCGCCATAATGTCAAACTGCGCGTGCTCTCGAGCTTTGAAGAACAATCAGATGACGCAGGCACTTTGATCTGCGACGAGGAGGAAATCATGGAATCAAATGTCGTCACAGGGGTCGCCTATTCCCGCGATGAAGCCAAGGTCACACTCGTCACAGTCAAAGACGAGCCGGGCGTGGCCGCTGGCATTTTCGGCCCGCTCTCAGAGGCCGGTGTGAATGTGGATATGATTATTCAAAACGTCTCGGAAGAAGGGGTCACTGACATGACCTTTTCCCTTCCCACGGATCAAATGATGCGCGCGCAAAAAGCGCTGGAAACCGCGCGCGATAATGCTGTCATTGAATACGACAGCCTTGTTATTGATGATAGCGTGTGCAAAGTGTCCGTTGTCGGCATCGGCATGCGCAGCCAATCCGGTGTTGCGGCGAAAATGTTTAAAATCCTTTCGGACGAAGGGATCAACATTCAAGTGATTACAACCTCTGAGATCAAAATTTCCGTTCTGATTGAACGAAAATATATGGAACTTGCGGTCCAAGCATTGCATGATGCGTTTGAGTTAGACAAAGCCTCTGAGTAGCGTTGCGCAGGGCACCCCTGCAATGAAAGAGCACCATGGTTCAACGAATTGATACCAACTCGCGCCAATTGCTGAGCGGTTTGCGCGACATCATGGCCGAAGAGGCCGAGGGGCAAACCCGCCTCGATAAAATCACGGCGTTGATCGCGACAACGATGCGCTGTGAGGTCTGCTCGATCTATATGTTCCGCGATGCTGAAACTCTCGAGCTCTGTGCCACCATTGGTCTGAACGCCGAGGCGGTTCACATGACCCGCATGCGCGTCGGCGAAGGCCTTGTTGGCCGCGTGGCGCGCACATCGCGTGTGATCAATACCGCCAACGCCCCTGCAGAGGCCGGCTTTCGTTATATGCCCGAAACTGGCGAGGAAGTGTATTCCTCGTTCATTGGCGTTCCGCTGCAACGCTTGGGCGAGACGCTCGGTGTCTTAGTTGTTCAATCCAAAGAGGCCCGCCAATTTTCCCCCGATAGCATCTATGCCCTCGAAGTGGTGGCGATGGTCCTTTCGGAAATGACCGAGCTGGGGGTTTTTGTCTCGGACAATGACGCGATGGCCGCCCGTCACCAACAGGCCGCCATTTTTCAAGGGGTGTCCGGCCAAGAGGGTGCCGCGCAAGGGCATGTATGGCTGCACGAGCCGCGCGTTGTTGTCACCAACCCTGTGGCCGATGACCCGCATTTTGAATTTGAACGTCTGGAAAAGGCAATCGATCAACTGCGCGAAGGCGTGGACGAGCTTTTGGCCGATGCCCGCGAAGATCACAAAGAGGGTGAGCATATCGATGTGCTCAAGGCGTATCGCATGTTTGCCCATTCCAAATCATGGGTGCGCCGCCTCGAAGAGGATATCTCGCGCGGCCTCTCGGCCGAGGCGGCTGTGGAAAAAGAGCAATCCGCCGCCCGCGCCCGCCTGTCCAAAGTGCCCGATCCCTATATGCGCGAGCGGTTGCACGATCTAGATGATCTATCCAATCGCCTGCTGCGGATTTTGACGGGTCAAACCGGCCATGGCGATATGCAAATGCCAACGGATGCGATTTTGGTCGCGCGCAACATTGGTCCGGCGGAGTTGCTGGAATATGGGCGCGGCTTGCGCGGGATTGTCTTGGAACAAGGCTCTGTCGGCTCGCACGCCGGTGTTGTGGCGCGCGCCTTGGCCATTCCGCTGATCGTCCAAGCAGAGGGGATCACGACAGAGGCTCTCAATGGCGATCACATTTTGGTCGATGGTGATGAGGCCACCGTCCATTTGCGCCCTGACGAGGCGGTGACGAAATCCTTCCGCGACAAAATGGCTATGCATGCCGCCGCCCAAAGCCGCTATGCCGCCATTCGCGACACACAGGCGCGCACCAAATGCGGCAAGCGGATCCATTTGATGATGAATGCGGGCCTCATGGCAGATCTGCCGTCGCTCGAGAATTCTGGCGCCGAAGGGGTGGGCCTGTTTCGCACCGAACTGCAATTTCTCACGTCATCGCGGATGCCCACACGCGACGAGCTGCGCGCGCAATACGCCCGTGTCCTTGATGCCGCCGGCGATAAGCGCGTCATCTTTCGCACGCTCGACATCGGTTCGGACAAAGTCACCGGCTATATGAAACGCGAAGACGAGCCGAACCCAGCGCTGGGATGGCGGGCCATTCGCGTCGCACTCGATCGGCCCTCGGTGATGCGCATGCAATTGCAGGCGCTCTTGCGAGCGGCCAATGGGCGGCCATTGAATATTATGTTTCCCTTTATTGCGCAGCTGTCCGAATTTCGCGATGCGCGCGCCGAATTAGACCGCGCCGTCGCGCGAGAAACTAAATTTGGCACCCCCATCCACGACGCGAACCAAGTGGGCGCAATGCTCGAGACGCCCTCGCTGGCCTATGCGCATGATGCCTTGTTTCAAGAGGCCGATTTTCTGTCGATTGGCGGCAATGACCTTAAGCAGTTCTTTTTCGCCGCCGACCGCGAAAATGAACGTGTGCGGCGGCGTTATGATACCTTGAGCCTAAGCTTTTTGAACTTTCTTCAGCATATCGTCACGCGGGCCAATACATGGAACACGCGCCTGTCGTTTTGCGGCGAGGATGCGGGCCGTACTCTCGAGGCGATTGCCTTTGCCGCGATTGGGATCGACACGCTCTCGATGCGCCCTGCCTCGGTCGGGCCGGTCAAGCATGCCCTCTTGCAAACCGATCTGCGCGAAGTGCGCGATGCGATTGAGCGCGCCGCCCAAACCGGTCAGCACTCTGCCCGCGCTGAGATCCTCAAAGTCATCAAAGGCTAGGCCCATCGCCTCTGCCTTTTGCACTGGACGATCTGGCGAGCCACCACTATAACCAGCCTCATGAGAAATTGGGTCATGATCATACGAATTATTTGCCCGGCGCTCTGAGCCCATAGCGGGAATGAGAGTGGCCGGGATATAACGCCCCTTGCCCGTTGCGTATCGCACGGTGCCTTAATAATTTCTCAAGTTCTATGAAAGATAATGAGCACATGACCGCCCAAACACCCGAGTATAAACAGACGCTGAACCTGCCGAAAACGGATTTCCCAATGCGTGCCGGCCTGCCCCAACGCGAGCCTCAATGGCTCAAACAATGGGCCGAGATTGGCATTTACGATCAGCTGCGCACCAAGGCGGCTGGCCGTACGCCCTTTACCCTCCATGATGGCCCGCCTTATGCGAATGGACATCTGCATATTGGTCATGCGCTGAACAAAATCCTCAAGGATATGGTCGTGCGCAGTCAGCAAATGATGGGCAAAGACGCCCGCTATATCCCAGGTTGGGATTGTCACGGCCTACCGATTGAGTGGAAAATCGAAGAGCAATACCGCGAAAAAGGCAAAAACAAAGACGAAGTGGATGTCATTGATTTTCGTCAAGAATGCCGGAAATTCGCCGAAGGTTGGATCGACATTCAACGCGATGAATTCAAACGTCTTGGCGTCACGGGCAATTGGGATAAACCATATCTTACAATGGATTACCGCGCAGAGCGGATCATTGCAGAAGAGTTCCAAAAACTCTTAATGAACGGCACGCTCTATCAAGGGTCCAAACCTGTGATGTGGTCACCCGTTGAAAAAACCGCCCTTGCCGAGGCCGAAGTCGAATACCAAGACAAAGAAAGCTTTACCGTCTGGGTCAAATTCCGCGTGGTGAACACAGGCGACGCCACATTGGATAGCGCCCATATCGTGATCTGGACCACAACGCCGTGGACGATCCCCTCGAACAAAGCGGTCGTCTACGGCCAAGAGATTTCCTATGGTCTTTACGAAGTGACAGGCCGCCCCGAGGAATGTTGGGCCAACATCGGCGATCGCTATATCTTGGCCGATAATCTGGCCGCAGATGTGATGGGCAAGGCCCGCTTGGACGAGACGATGTATCGCCGTCTGCGTGATGTCACGAACTACGATCTTGCGAAAATCCAACTCACCCACCCGCTCCATGGGGCCGACGGGGCCAATGGCGAATGGGATGACATCCGCGATTTCCGCGCCGCTGATTTTGTCACCGACACCGAAGGCACAGGATTTGTCCATTGCGCGCCCTCCCATGGGATGGAAGAGTTTGAACTTTACCGCGATTTGGGCATGCTTGAACAGGTCATCACATATAACGTGATGGAAGATGGCACATTGCGCCCTGACATGCCATTTTTTGGCGGCAAGGCGATTTTGCGCAGCAAACTCAACAAGAAAAACAAAAACAACCCATGGGAAGGCGACGCAAACACCGCCATCATGGCCAAGCTCGCCGAAGTGGGCGGGCTGTTGACACGCGGCGTGATCAAGCACAGCTATCCGCATTCTTGGCGCTCCAAGGCGCCCGTGATCTATCGCAACACCCCCCAATGGTTCGCGGCGATCGACCGCACGGTGGGCGACGGCAAGGATACCTATGGCACAACCATCCGCGAGCGTGCGCTGCGCTCAATTGATGAGCTGGTGACATGGACCCCAAAGACTGGGCGCAACCGCCTCTATTCCATGATCGAAGCGCGTCCAGATTGGGTTTTGTCGCGTCAACGTGCATGGGGTGTGCCGCTGACATGCTTTACCAAGAATGGGGCACTGCCCACGGATCCCGATTACCTGTTGCGCAATGACGAGGTCAACGCTCGCGTGTGCGCCGCATTCGAAGCCGAGGGCGCCGATGCGTGGTACAAAGAGGGCGCCAAGGCGCGCTTCCTCGATGGGATCGTGGACGCGAACGACTATACGCAAGTGTTTGATATTTTGGATGTTTGGTTCGATTCCGGCTCGACTCACGCCTTTGTGCTGCGCGACCGCGAGGATGGCTCAAACGATGGTTTGGCTGATCTCTACCTCGAAGGAACGGATCAACACCGAGGCTGGTTCCACTCGTCTATGCTGCAGTCCTGCGGCACCCAAGGGCACGCCCCCTATCGTGGTGTTCTCACCCATGGGTTCACTTTGGATGAGAAGGGCAATAAAATGTCCAAATCCTTGGGCAACACAGTCAGCCCCGAGGATGTGACCAAGCAATACGGCGCAGATATTTTGCGCCTTTGGGTGGCGCAGGCTGATTATACTGCGGATTTGCGCATTGGCCCTGAGATTTTGAAAAACGTCGCCGACAGCTATCGACGCTTGCGCAACACCATGCGCTATATCCTCGGTGCGCTAGGTGCGATGGGCGATCAGTCCCCTGCCCCGATGGATGCGGCGGATATGCCGGAATTAGAGCAGTGGGTCCTGCACCGTGTGGCCGAATTGGACGTGCGGGTTCGCACGGGCTATGCCGCCTATGACTTCCAAGGCATGTTCCAAGCGGTGTTCCAATTTGCAACTGTCGATCTGTCGTCGTTCTATTTCGACATTCGCAAGGACACGCTCTATTGCGATGGTGACACGCCAGAGCGCCGCGCCGCATTGGTCGTGATGCAGATCCTCTATGACAGATTGACCACATGGTTGGCCCCGATCCTTGTCTTTACAATGGAAGAGGTCTGGCTCGAGCGGCACACAGACGCCGGCGCCTCGGTGCATTTGGTAGATATTCCAGACACACCAACGGCATGGCGCAATGAGGCGCTGGCCGATAAAATGGCCGTGCTGCGCAAAGCCCGCCGCGCCGTCACGGCGGCCCTTGAAGTGCAGCGCACGCAAAAAGTCATCGGCTCATCCCTTGAGGCGGCGCCTCAGGTCTATGTCAGTGATGCGGCCATGTTGGACACGCTCAGCGGCGTCAATTTTGCCGAGCTGTGCATTACATCAGACGTTCATTTGTCCGCGCAACCGGCCCCAGAGGATGCCTTTCGCCTCGAGGATGTACCGGGTCTCGCCGTCACCTTTGCCAAGGCCGAGGGCGATAAATGTCAGCGCTGTTGGAAAATCCTACCCGATGTTGGCACGCATTCTCATGACGGCACATGCGGCCGGTGTGATGCGGCACTGAGCTAAAGACACAACCGCACAGCGGCCCTCTCGGGGCGCTGTGCCCCCATGATAACGGGAGAGCGCCGACCTTTAACGGCGCTTGCCGGCAAAAAACGATTTGAGGAGCTGCGCCGCCTCCGCCTCGTGATCGCCCTCATACACCTCGGGCGCATGATGGCACTGCGTATGATCAAACACCCGCGCGCCAACGTGAACGCCCCCTGATTTGGGATCGGCCGCGGCAAAATATAATCGGCGCAGCCGTGCATGCGAAATAACGCCCGCACACATGGCACAAGGCTCGAGCGTCACATAAAGGTCATAGCCCGAGAGACGCTCTTGCCCCAGCGCATCGCAGGCTTGCCGAATGGTCAACATCTCGGCATGGGCCGAAGGGTCATTGAATTCGCGGGTGCGATTGCCCGCTTGGGCAATCACCACGCCGGACGCGCTGACGATCACGGCGCCAACTGGCACCTCGCCCCGCGAGGCGGCTGCACGCGCCTCCTCTATAGCTATCGACATATAAGAACGAAACATGTATGTGCCCGACTTGACCTTATGAAAGCCCATTCTCCATGCCACAAGACACAGTAAAAGGCGAGCGGATTGCCAAAGTAATTGCCCGCGCCGGTGTCGCCAGTCGCCGCGATGCTGAAAAATTGATTTCAGCGGGCCTTGTCCTTGTCAACGGCGTGCAAATTGACAGCCCCG
>JBDNBY010000187.1:0-4384 GCA_039767595.1 Paracoccaceae bacterium
CGAGGTGCTTATAGGTCGCATCTGCGCCAGACGCCGTCCATTCAACATCACGCTCGGGCGGGCTATCGGATAGGACAAACCACCGCGCCGTATCTGCGCCCATTGCGCGGACAATCTCGACTGGATCGACGACATTTTTCTTGGATTTTGACATTTTGGCCGACGGGACGATCTGCGCCTGCTCGCCCGTCGCTTTGACAAAGGCCGCCTCATCGCGCAGCTCAATATCCTCGGGGAAGTGATAGATCGGGCGATCATCTGTGCCGCGCGTTTGGTAAATCGCGTGTGTGACCATCCCTTGGGTAAAGAGAGCGCTAAACGGCTCAGCGCATTTTTCGGGCAAGTGGCCGGTCATTTGCATCGCACGGGCAAAGAAACGTGAGTAGAGCAAGTGCAAAATCGCATGCTCAATCCCGCCAATGTATTGATCTACATTCATCCAATACTCAGCATCGGCCATATCCGTGGGCGTGCTCGCTGTGGGGGCGGTGTAGCGCACGAAATACCATGAGCTATCGACAAAGGTGTCCATTGTATCGGTCTCGCGCTGCGCAGGTTTGCCGCACGACGGACAGGTCACATCACGCCATGTCGGGTGACGATCGAGGGGATTGCCAGGGCGATCAAACGTCACATCATCGGGCAGAGCGATGGGCAAATTCTCTTTACGCTCGGGCACAACGCCGCATGCATCGCAGTGGACAACAGGGATCGGACAGCCCCAATAGCGTTGCCGCGACAGACCCCAATCGCGCAGGCGATAGTTGGTCACCCCTGTGCCCCAGCCGTTCTCTTCGGCAAAGGCGATGGTGGCCGCGATCGCCTCTTCGCCCGTGGCGATATCAAGGCCGGCGAAATGATCGATCCATTTCACCTTTTCGGATTTAGGGGGGACAAATGCGGTATCTTCAACAGGTGCCGCTGTCTCCAAAGACACGAACGTATCGCGCACAGGCAGGTCATATTTACGCGCAAAATCGAGATCCCGTTGATCATGGGCCGGACAGGCAAAAATCGCGCCTGTGCCGTAATCCATCAAAATGAAATTAGCGATCCAAACAGGCAACTCCCACGAGGGATCAAGGGGGTGTTGCACCCGCAGCCCCGTGTCGAAGCCTTTTTTCTCGGCCTTTTCAAGGTCAGCGGCCGCTGTGCTCATTTGCCGGCATTGGGCATTAAACGCGGCGGCGTCGGCATTTGTCTTTTCAATTTCGCGCGCAAGGGGATGATCGGCCGAAATCCCGACGAAGGAGGCGCCCATCAATGTGTCGGGGCGCGTTGTGTAGACGTCGATCTTATCGAACCCATCGGGGGCATTCACGGTTTTGAAGGCAAATTCTAACCCTTGCGAGCGGCCAATCCAATTGGCCTGCATCATTTTAACTTTGGCGGGCCAGTCGTCTAATGTGTCGAGCGCATCGAGCAATTCCTCTGAATAATCCGAGATTTTAAAGAACCATTGCGTCAATTCGCGCCGCTCCACCAGCGCACCAGAGCGCCAGCCGCGGCCGTTTTCAACTTGCTCATTGGCCAGAACTGTCATGTCGACGGGATCCCAGTTGACCACGGCGTTCTTGCGATAGACCAATCCCTTTTCCAGAAAATCGAGAAAGAGGGCCTGTTGCTGTCCGTAGTATTCTGGATCGCATGTGGCAAACTCGCGTTCCCAATCAATGGAAAACCCAAGGGGCTTCATTTGCGCGCGCATGTCGTCAATATTCTGATAGGTCCATGTCTTTGGGTGCCCACCAGAGGCCATGGCCGCGTTTTCTGCCGGCATGCCAAAGGCATCCCATCCCATCGGGTGCAAGACATTAAACCCTTGGGCCCGCTTATAGCGCGCCACGACATCGCCCATGGTATAATTACGCACATGGCCAATATGAATGCGGCCAGACGGGTAGGGCAGCATTTCTAAGACATAGTATTTCTCGCGGCTTTCGTCGCGCTGGGCGTTAAATAGCTTTTTCTCGTCCCAAGCCGCTTGCCATTTGGCTTCGATTTCAGTTGGCGTATATGTCGACATGCGTTGTCCCACAGATGTTCCTAAATTGGCCCCCTTTGTAGGGGGCAGACCCCCTAAGGTAAAGTGCTCAATCACCCAGAACGGCGGGCTGTGGTTGTTTTGATTGTTGTATCCGCTCCTGTGCTGGAATAGCTTTGAGACGACATCATACAGGTCAAAAATGAAGATTTTATTTATTCACCAAAATTTTCCTGGACAGTTTAAGCATCTCGCCCCTGCTCTGGCCGCGCGTGGGGATGAGGTGATTGCCTTGTCGCCGCAGATCAAAACGGCCCATCGCTGGCAAGGCGTGCGCATGATCCCCTATCGCATTGCCCGCGGATCGACGCGCGGCATGCACCCGTGGGTGGCTGATTTTGAGACAAAAGTCATTCGCGCCGAGGCCTGTTTTAACGCCGCCTTGCAATTGCGCGCCCAAGGGTTTGAGCCGGACGTCATTGTTGCGCATTTCGGCTGGGGCGAATCCATGTTCCTTAAGGATGTTTGGCCGGCGGCGCGCATTGGGCTCTTTTGCGAGTTCTTCAATCGGCCCGATTACCCCTATGCGGGCTTTGATCCCGAGTTTGAGCATCACCCCCCCTCGCACAACGGACCGCGGCTGCGTGTGCGCAATTTGAATTCGGATATTCACCTGCCCCTTTGCGATGCCGCGCTCAGCCCGACGCAGTTCCAAGCCGCCTCATATCCGTCGGCGTGGCAAGATAAGATCACCGTGATTCATGATGGCATCGACACGGCGCAGCTCACGCGTCGCGCGGACGCACAGCTAACGACCCCGTCGGGCCGCGTTTTGACGGATCAAGACGAAGTGATCACCTTTGTGAACCGTAATTTTGAGCCCTACCGCGGCTATCACATCTTTATGCGCGCGCTGCCGGAATTGCTCAGATCACGGCCAAACGCGCATGTCGTGATGGTCGGTGGTGACGATGTCAGCTATGGCGCCCGCCCGCCCAAAGGCAGCACATGGAAGCAAATCTTTATCGACGAAGTGCGCCCTTCGATCCCTGACGCAGATTGGGCGCGGGTGCATTTCATGGGCCGTGTGCCCTATGATGCGTTCACTGCGATGCTAAGCATCTCAGGGGCGCATGTCTATTTGACCTATCCCTTTGTTTTATCGTGGTCCTTGCTCGAGGCGATGAGCCTTGGCGCCCCGATTGTGGCATCAAGTACAGGCCCCGTGACCGAAGTGATTCAAGAGGGGAGGAATGGACGGCTCTTTGATTTCTTTGATACTCAAGCTCTTGTGGCTCAGGTCAATGAATGCCTCGATGACCGCGATATGACCGAGGGTCTGCGCGCCGCGGCACGTGCCGATGTCGTGGCGCAGTATGATTTACAGACACAGTGTCTGCCAAAATTACTGGCTTGGGTCGATGCGCTGGCGCAAATGGATGCGGCCCCCGCGCCATTGTAACGCGCCACCGCTGGCGCGTTATGTCAGGGTGATCTTAGAAGAGTGGCCTCACAAGCGCCCTTGTTCCGCGCGCAGCTGACGGGCCCGCAAGAGAATCGCATCTTCCACGGCACGGGTCGTGGCCGGATCGAGCACACGGCCATTGCGATCGGTCAATGTCAGATCCAGCGACCGCGCATCAAGGGCAGGGTCATCAATGCGCACCACCGCGCGATACGCCCTTGATGATCCCAGCGCCGTGCCATAGCCCGTGACAATCGTGCCCATATAGGGATCGACTGATTCAACAGGTAGAAAATCCAACACATCTAATGAGGCATGCCAAATGAATCGATTGACGGATGTTGTTTGCTCTTGCTGATCGGGGACAAACAGATCCCAAAACGAGGAACGCTCGTCTTTTTGCGGCTGCGCGGCGCGGCGCGCAGCATCTGGATCGTCTGATCCACCGCATCCCGTGAGCGCAAGCACACAGCCAAGTGTTGATGCAATGATCCAAGTTTTCATAGGGATCCCCTTATATGAATGCCGATCTATGCACATCTTGTAAGATACCTGCGCCCAAGGGGCAAGAGTGCGATCCACTCCGCGACCCGTTCGGCGTGTTTTCGGCCAAAATAAGGGGCCTAGGGGGAACTGTGGCAAAGTTGCATCATTTGCACAGGCCGCACCGCAGGTCGGCGCAACACACTTGCGAGGCCGCACAGAAAGTTGCACACCAACGTCAGACCGCACACAGACGACCTGTGCGTGGCACATGATAACTAACCGAGGGAAACATCATGAAAAAAGTTCTTCTCGCAACAACAGCTCTTGTTGCAACAGCCGGCTTCGCAGCCGCAGACATCAAAATCACTGGCGGCGCAATCGTTGGCATGAAATATGTTGAAGATTCCGGTGCAGGAAACAACAACAGCGACACAGAACTCCACCAGGAA
>JBDNBY010000188.1:0-10345 GCA_039767595.1 Paracoccaceae bacterium
GGTGTGGACCTCTCTGTTTCTGGGGATACGGCGCTCTCTTCGGTGGATCATGTCTATGACGAGCTGCGGTTGCTCAATGATGAGGCCCTTGCCGCGCGCGCGTTTGAGACGCAAGCTGCGACATTTGCGGGATTGAGTATAGGAGAGCAGTTTGCCTTGCGCGCCGTCGATGTCGAGCCGCAGCCTAATAGTGAGCTGGCCCGCGATACAGTCTTTACCTTTACCTTTGCCCCGACCAAGGGTCTGGTGCTGACATGGCCCGAACGGCTGGGGGACTTTGTGCTGCGCTTTGCCGAAGCCTCGGGTGAGGTTGTGGATGCACGCTATGTCGAGGCAACGGTTGGGCAAGTCGAGATTGATGACGTGCTGCCGTTAACAGCAATGAGCGCGTTTGTGTCCTATATTCCCGTTGGATTTGATCACATTATTCCCAAAGGGCTGGATCATATTCTATTTGTCATCGGACTATTTCTATTGTCATTCCGGTGGCGTGATTTGCTATGGCAAATCTCGGCCTTTACCGTTGCGCATACGGTGACATTGGCCATGACATCGCTGGGTATTTTGACGCTGTCGGGCGCGGTGGTTGAGCCGCTGATCGCCGCTTCGATCGCCTATGTGGCATTTGAAAATATCTGGTCCCGCTCGCTTGGCCGAGGGCGGGTGGCCTTGATCTTTGGCTTTGGGCTGTTGCACGGGATGGGGTTTGCCTCTGTTTTAGGGGATTTTGGATTGCCTGAGGGGCAGTTTATCCCGTCGCTGATCGGATTTAACATCGGCGTTGAGTTGGGGCAGCTGGCTGTTGTGGCCCTATGTTGGGTGCTGTTGGCGCTGCCCTTTGGTCAAAAGGAGTGGTACAGATCAGTTGTGACGATCCCGGCATCGGTGATTATCGGCCTTATTGGGATCTATTGGGTGATTGAGCGGACGATCTTATAACCAGCTCTTGCCATTTGCCCAAAGGTGTTCTAAAGCGAGCCTACGAAATCCGCAGGTGTCGTCGGGCATTGGGACAGACAGCCCCCAATCGTCCACCGGTTGAAGCATTCGCTTTCACAACGGCACCGTGGCATAAACCGGAAAAGGATAATGAACATGGCTCTTCCTGAGTTCACCATGCGCCAATTGCTTGAAGCAGGCGTTCACTTTGGTCACCAAACACAGCGTTGGAACCCACGCATGTCACAGTATATCTATGGTTCGCGCAATGGCATCCACATCATGGATCTAACACAAACGGCCCCAATGCTTGAACAAGCGTTGAAAGTTGTGCGTGACACAGTTTCCAAAGGTGGCCGCGTACTTTTTGTTGGCACAAAACGCCAAGCGGCGGCTCCTGTCGCAGAAGCAGCAGAGAAATGCGCACAGTATTACATGAACCACCGCTGGCTCGGTGGGACGCTGACAAACTGGAAAACAGTGTCACAATCTATCTCACGTCTAAAAGCGATTGACGAAGCTTTGGGGCATGGCGCAGAAGGCCTGACTAAAAAAGAACGTCTCGGAATGGAGCGTGAGCAAGACAAGCTGCAAGCGTCATTGGGCGGTATTTCAGAAATGGGCGGCACGCCTGAGCTGCTGTTCGTCATCGACGTAAACAAAGAAGCCCTCGCCATCGCGGAAGCCAACAAATTGGGTATCCCAGTTGTGGCTGTTGTTGACACGAACTGTAACCCAGCTGGCGTTGATTACATCATCCCAGGTAACGACGACGCGGCACGCGCGATTTCGCTCTATTGCGATTTGGTGACACGGGCTGCGCTTGATGGCATGTCCGCTCAGATGAATGCGGCCGGTGTTGATGTTGGTGCACTAGAAGAAGCGCCAGCAGAAGAAGCGGTCGCTGAGTAAACTCAGATCAAGGATAAAGGGCGCGGTATCTGCCGCGCCTGATGATTTTGAATTTAAGGAGAAGATGATGGCGATTACAGCATCAATGGTGAAAGACCTGCGCGAACAAACTGGCGTTGGCATGATGGACGCGAAAAAAGCGTTGACTGAAAATGACGGCGACATGGAAGCAGCCATCGATTGGTTGCGGACCAAAGGTCTCGCGAAAGCCGCTAAGAAATCAGGCCGCACAGCAGCCGAAGGCCTCGTTGGTGTCAAAGTTGAAGGCGGCAAAGGCGTCGCTTTGGAAGTTAACTCAGAGACTGACTTTGTTGGTAAAAACGCAGAGTTCCAACAGATGGTTGCCTCATTCACAGCCGCAGCGATGAACGTCGCAAGCGTTGAAGATTTGATGGGCGCGTCAGTTGAAGGCGGCACGGTTCAAGACGTTTTGACAAACAAAATCGCGACTGTCGGTGAAAACATGCAAGTGCGCCGCATGGCCACTGTTGAAGGCGACACAGTTGCCTCTTATGTGCACAATGCCGCAGCTGATGGCATGGGCAACATTGGTGTTCTCGTGGCTCTTAAGGGCGATAACGAAGCATTCGGCCGCCAAGTTGCCATGCACATCGCCGCCGCTGCGCCGCAGTCATTGTCAGCGGATGACCTAGATCCTGCCGTGATCGAGCGTGAACGCGCTGTTTTGACAGAACAAGCCCGCGAATCTGGTAAGCCTGAGCAAGTGATCGAAAAGATGATCGAAGGCCGTATTAAGAAATTCTTTGCAGAAGTGACACTTTTGGGTCAGGCATTTGTTGTCAACCCTGACCTCACTGTTGAACAAGCGGCTAAAGAGGCCGGTGTTGAAATCCTCGGTTATGCCCGCGTCCAAGTTGGCGAAGGCATTGAGAAAAAAGAAGAAGATTTCGCAGCAGAAGTTGCAAAAGTCGCACAAGGCTAAGCCAAACGCGATACAAAAAAGGCGCTCGCTATTTTCATAGCGAGCGCCAAACGCTGTACATACATGGGGGAGTACTGCGTTAAAGAAGGCTCTGATGCCTATACCATCTCCACTTCTGTCGTGGTGACCATAGCATTGAAATCACAATGATAGTTTCCCACCCAAGTCCCCAGGACAATCCTGCTCTCACGAGACAATCTACGGGTATCATACTCGCCTTTTTCGGGAAAGTGAGGGATACCCGACCTTTGGGCGTTTTTTCTACAAAAATGAAACTTGAAATCCGTCGACATATGTCAGTACCAGACGCAAATTACTTGTCTGCGTCCTCAGGTAGAAAGAGCTGATTCAATTGCATCGCTTTGAGGACAGCCTGCGCAGTTGTCACGACATTCAAGGCATTGCGCGCATTTCTCAGGTGTTTTTCAATCATGGTTTGGGATTTGCCCAAAATCTCGGAAATCTCCGACAGGGTTTTGCCGTCGGCCGTCCATTCCAAGACTTCGCGTTGTTTGGGAGTGAGCAGTGATGATTGATAAAGTCCCAAGGGCAGGGTGAGCATTTTTAAATGCGCGAAATTACAAATGGAGACAATAGTTTCGCCATTCGAAATCCAAATGTCTTCAACATCTTGTTGCGATAATCCAGGCTTGGCGCAGAGTGAAATTGCCCCGCGCGCACGCTCTGAGACTGATTTGAAACTCACAGTGTAACCTGTGAGCACGCCAAAGCGTTCGTTTGTTTTCATAACTTCAAGAGCTTTAGGGTCGTTAAGCTCCTTGCTGACACGTTGAATCTCTGCCCAGCTGATGGCGCCCGTGTTTCGCATAGCCCAGTTGATCAAGGGCGCGTGTTTTATCTGAAGATCTTTGAAATAGGCGTCCAAATACTCTTTGTCATGATTGGAAAAAATAATGAAATCCGTTTCAGCGCCCAGGTGGCCCGTTCGAACTGACGTATAAAATGAAAAACCATACAGACAGCGATCAAATCCAAAGCGCGCCATTTGACGGCGCCATACATCCCAAAGATCTTTTGCGTTCTCTGCGCTTGCAATGGCAAGAAAGGTTTCATTTGCGAATTTGGCGTTTGTCATAGGTGTTCGTAGGTTGTTGATATTACTCTAGAACTAAACCTTAGCATGATTGATTTGGCGGGTAAATTCGCAATTTACGCGAACAAGAGCTGTTAGCGAACACAGGTTAATCACATAATTTAACATAACATTAATTATGGGATTGCCGAGCTAGCTGATGGAACGACAGATTACGCGCCCTGATCGCTATATTGATTGTCCCCTCTAAATCCGCGCGCAATTACAAATTTTTCTGAACTGTCAGCGCGCGACGATGGTGGTTTGAAGTGGTGAACTGTTTTGAAGTTTTTCTTGAGCATATGTTGCAGGTCATTCTCGGCGCCACCAGCGAGGACTTTGGCAACAAATGTTCCGTTGGGCGCCAAAATATCAAGCGATAGATAGGCCGCGGCTTCGCAAAGTGCCATGATCTTAAGGTGATCGGTTTGCTTGTGACCTGTGGAGGATGCCGCCATGTCGGACATCACGACATCGGCGCTTCCGCCCAACCACTCTTTGATTTTCTCATCAGCGTCATCGGATAAGAAATCCATTTGGAAAATATCGGCACCTGGTATTGGATCGACTTCTTGCAAATCGATGCCAATGATTTTGCCTTGTGATTTTCCTTTTTTCTCACCAAGGGCGTTGATCCGCGGCACTGAGATTTGGCACCATCCGCCTGGCGCGCATCCCAAATCGACCACTTTGGCGCCTGGTAGGAGAAAACGATATTTATCGTCTATTTCCATGATTTTAAAGGCCGCCCTGCCCCGATAGCCTTCGTCATTGGCGCGGCGCACATAGGGATCATTGAGCTGCCGTTGCAGCCATTTTACCTGTGATACCGTGCGCCCGCGCGCAGATTTGACTTTGACTTTGAGGTCACGTTGTCCGCGACCCGAGCTTTTGGGAGGGTTGGCCATTAAATTGTATCATCCAATACTGAATCAGCGCACATCATCGCATAGAGAATCCCCTCGCGTAACCCACGATCCGCAACAGAGAGCCGATCTGTGGGCCAACAGCGCAAGAGCGCCTGCAAAATCGCGGCCCCAGACATGATCAAGGTGTGCCGATCTTGGCCAATGCGGGGATCATTACGCCGACCCGCTGGGCCAAGGCGCAGGTACTCATGAATAACTCGGTCAATTTGCGCCGATGTCATCCGCAGCCCGTCAACACGGGACCGATCATAGCGTTTAAGGCCCAAATGCGACGCCGCCACCGTTGTGACAGTGCCCGATGTACCAATAATTTGAAACCCTTCTCGCGGTTGCTCATTCGCATAAGGCGTGAAGGATGATAAATTTTCCTCAAAGAACCAAGACATTAGAGCAAACCGTGCACCGTCATCGGTGACATCATTGAAATGATCGCGCAATGTCGCCACGCCCAGCGGAACAGAGATCCAATCCACCACTTTTGCCACGGGAAAGGGACTGTCTTTTTGGTGAAACCCTGCATAAAGGCGCATCACGGATTTGGCGCGATCCATCGGCGGCACTGCGGTCAGATCAAGCCAGACCAACTCGGTTGAGCCGCCACCAATATCGACGACCAACAACTGCTCGGTCTTTTTTGACACCAGCGACCCGCATGAGATAACTGCAAGGCGCGCCTCTTCTTCTGGTGTGATAACTTCGAGTGAGAGGCCAAGCTCTTTTTTCACAGATTTGATGAAGTATTTTGCATTCTCTGCACGGCGGCACGCCTCGGTCGCGACAAGGCGCATCCGTTTGACGTTGTGCCGTTCAAGCTTTTGCTGGCAAATGCGAATAGCTTGCAGTGCGCGATCCATCGAATTGCGGCTCAGCCGGCCACGTTTTTCTAGCCCGTATCCCAATTGGACCGACTTCGAAAAACTATCCACGACATGCAGGCTCGACCCTTTGGGCTGAGCGATCAACATGCGGCAGCTATTTGTCCCCAAATCGAGCGCACCATATAGGTCCGCGGGATCGATCCGAGGTTGCGAAAGCCGCGCCTCAACCACATGGGGAGGTTCGCGGCGTCGCGCTGGACGCTTGGGCGCCATAGCACGCCCTCCTTTTTACACTTGCCTCTAGGATAGGAATGAACGGGTCAAGTTGCAAGCTTTGAGTTGCGTCTCTTTGTCTAACGTCAAGGAATGGCGAAGGTCGCTGTGATTGTCTTAATTGTCGATATCAAGCCGCCTTTGCGATCTTGCTTTGCATAGGGTGAGGCAACATATAAGGATTCGGATCATGCCTGAAGTTACTATTGTCTATTGGCGCGATATTCCCGCCCAAGTGATCGTCGGCAAAGGCCGTAAAGGGGCCAAAGCCCCCCTGCCCGAGCGCTTTGAACAAGCGATTGATCGCGCGGCTATGAAAATTGGTGCAGACGATTCAGATGCCTATTTGGCCGAATGGCGCAAAGCGGCGCCGTTTAGCGTAGAGGGTGATCCCGCTGAGATTGCCGCCGCTCAGGCCGCCCAGATTGATCAGACCTATGACAAAGATAAAATCAAACAACTCATTGCCAATGACGGCTGGGAGCCGCAATCTTAACGGAGACGCAGATGGCACTTTTTAGCGCAAAACCAAAACCCGCCGCCCCAGAGGTAAATCCTGATCTCGAAGCCTTTCTCAAAGGCTATTCGATCGAAGTGATGCCGCGGACCTCGGCAAAAGTCGAAGATTTCCGCCATATTCTGCCCACAGGCACCCGTGTCTATATCGCGCATATCGAGGGCACCCCGATTGAAGATATGGTCGCAACAGCCGCGCGCATTGCGAACGAAGGCTATGATGTCATGCCGCATTTCCCCGCGCGTATCATCAAAGACAAAGCGACCCTCGCCGAGTGGATTGACCGCTATCAATCCGAGGCTGGCGTGAAACAGGCTCTGTTGCTCGCTGGCGGTGTGGCGACGCCTTATGGCGCATTCGATAGCTCCATGCAATTGTTGGAAACGGGGCTCTTTGATCAGCACGGCTTTAGCCATTTGCACGTTGCGGGGCATCCTGAGGGGAACAAAGATATTGATCCGGATGGCTCCACTCAAAATGTAGATGATGCGGCGCGTTGGAAGAATGATTTTGCGCAGCGCACAGATGCCAAAATGGCGATGGCGACGCAATTTGCCTTTGATCCGCTGCCTATCATTGAGTGGGCCAATTCCCTCAAGGCGGCGGGCATTGATTTGCCCGTTCATATTGGCATTGCAGGCCCGGCCAAGTTGCAAACTTTGATTAAATTTGCCATTGCCTGTGGTGTTGGCCCCTCTTTAACAGTATTAAAAAAGCGAGCGATGGATATGACCAAGCTGCTTTTGCCCTATGAGCCGACGGATGTGCTTTCGGTATTGGCGGCGCACAAGGCGCAAAATCCCGATTTTAATATCGAGCAAGTTCACTTTTTCCCATTGGGCGGCATAAAAACCAATGCGCAATGGGCCACAGATCATGGCGGCGCCTCGGGTATTCCCGCGCAGCCTCAAACGTAAGGAATATTTTATGACACGTACTGTTATTGAATCCGCGTCCAAGACGGTCACGATTGGTTTTGACGAGCCGTTTTGTGTGATCGGTGAACGGATCAACCCCACGGGCCGCAAAAAACTCGCAGCCGAACTGGAGGCCGGTGATTTCTCAACTGTCGAAAAAGATGCGCTTGAGCAGGTCGCCTGCGGCGCGGCAATCCTCGATATCAATGCGGGTGTTGTTTATAACTCCAACCCCAACCCCAATGAAACCGAGCCGCCGTTGATGGTGAAAATGGTGGAACTGGTCCAAGGGTTAACCGATACGCCGCTATGTATCGATAGCTCTGTGCCGGCGGCGCTTGAGGCGGGACTTCAGGCGGCCAATGGGCGCCCTCTCCTCAATTCTGTGACGGGCGAAGAAGATCGCCTAGAATTCGTTTTGCCTTTGGTTAAGAAATACAATGTGCCTGTTGTGGCGATTTCGAACGATGACACCGGCATTTCCGAGGATCCCGATGTGCGATTTGAAGTGGCGCGCAAAATTGTGCAGCGTGCTGCAGATTTCGGCATCCCAGCCCATGATATAGTGGTCGATCCGCTTGTGATGCCAGTTGGCGCGATGTCATCGGCCGGTCAGCAAGTGTTCGCACTTGTGCGCCGCTTGCGCGAAGAGTTGGGTGTCAACACCACCTGCGGGGCGTCGAATGTATCGTTTGGCCTGCCAAACCGTCATGGGATCAACGCGGCGTTTTTGCCAATGGCGATCGGCGCGGGCATGACATCTGCGATTATGAACCCAGTGCGCCAAGTTGAAATGGAAGCGGTGAACGCGGCGAATTTGCTGATGAACCACGATGCCAATGGCGGTGAGTGGATTAAGTTTTCCAAAGTTCTTGAACAAACCAAAGAAGGCATCAGCTTCCCTGAGGCGGCGAAGGCTGCGATGGGAACCACGGCCGGTGGTCGTGGTGGTCGTCGCGGTGGTCGCCGCCGCGCCTAAATGTATGATATATAACATGAAAAGGGCGCGGTTTAGCGCCCTTTTTTGTGTTATCCTAGAAACCCATGGCTTTGCTGATAAATATCTGCTTCACACCGCTGCGCGCATTCCAAAGCAATGCGCAACACGATCTTTCCCGAACGCGCAGACCAAAATTTTCGCTGTTCCAGACTTTCCAACCCTTCTAGCCGGCAACAGCACCGATAGATCGCCTCTCCCATACTAGGGCCAAGGCGCGATAGAATGGCGATCAACCTATCGCGAGAGAGGGTGAAATCAAATTGATCCGCCTGCTCGATATTCTTTTGCACATAAGACCAATGGGACAATTGAGGATCGGTCAGGGCGGCGATTTCATAATCTTCGCGGATGCGTTCGGCAATTTTCACGTGTTCAGTGGTCAAAAACGTCTCGCCATTTTTATCGCGGCGCCGTGAAAGGGCAATGACAGGCGGGTCTGGCGCATGTAGGCGCCGCGCCTCTTCATCATGGTCGCTGGCGGATTGCACATAGGTCCGCCCTGCGGTGGTGATGGTGTAGCGCGAGATTTTGCCAATGACATGCGCAGTAATCAAACCGCTCAGCGCCATAGATTCGGCGGCACTGACATCAATCACGGCGGTACGGGTGACATGGCCCGTTTCCAATTCGCGCACAACGACCGCCTTGTCCATCCCCTCGCCAATGGCGAGCATGGCACCGCGTTCCGTCAGGCGCGTTAAAATGCGCAGCTCTTGGCGCGACAGTTCGACTGCGCCTTGAGTGTCGTCGGTGTCCGCAGTACGTGCGCCCAAGGCATTCAAGGCTGCGTCAACCAATGGATCGTCGCGCATTTGTTCGATTTTGCGCACTTGGCGCATAATCGTTGATGGATGACAGCCCGCCTCACGAGCCAACTCTCTTAAAGAGCGTCCCTCGACCGTGTGGGCCAAATAATGTTTCGCGGCCACAGGTGTGCCGTCGCGTGTAAAGTCAATCGCGTCTGTCATATGTGACATGCTCGCTCCTGCGCAGATGCCCCCCCAAGCAACACGGCGCAATGCCGTAGGTCGGAGTATGGGCCTGTGAAGTTAAAGATAGGTTAAAACTCTACCATTTTCTTAAAGATGACATGAAAACAATAAGATCCGGTAACCACAGCGCACGGCGCAAAGCCATTTTGCGCAACGGCTCATAGAGTTGGGGTAATGTGTGTCTTGGGGACGCATATAAAACTGGGGGTTTATAATGCTTGATATAAAATCATCTTTGAAATCGATCCGTCGGCCAAAGCTATTGATGCAGGCGGCGCGATATAATTTACAGCGCTACGATCGCACACGGCATCTCTCGCGCGTGATACAGGGGGGCGTTCTAAATTTGGGCCCATCCGAGGCACTCTTTCGTCTCATGGAAGAAGAGCGCGTGCAAAATGATCAACGCCAAAACGGCATGGCGGGGTACGATATATCCCACCATATCCTCGTTTTGACGGCGATGTTGTTTGAAGTGGGGCGTATTTAACGCCCCGCCTCTGGTCCCGTTTGGGGCGCTTTAGGTAAAGCTATCTGGCATGGATGCTTTTTTCTCGGCGACATAGCTGCGCAGCGCCTCTTCTGTGGCGGGATCAAGTCCGGGCTTTTGATAGTTGCCCAGCATCGTTTCAACGCGTTTCGCGGCCAATTGCATTGAGTCGCGTGCGCCTTCGTCCTGCCATGTCTCAAAGGGTTTGTAATCAAGCACTTCGGTGCGCCAGAAGGCCTCTTTGAAGTTGGCTTGCGTATGTGCGCAGCCCAGATAATGGCCGCCTGGGCCGACTTCGGCAATCGCATCCATCGCTTGGGCATTGGTGTCATGGGTGACGCCTTTGGCAATGTGGTGCAAAATGCCCAATTGATCGGCATCCAAAACGAATTTCTCAGGCGAGGCCACAAGACCGCCCTCGAGCCAACCGCATGAGTGCAACATAAAGTTCACCCCGCCAAGCAAAGCGGCGTTTAATGTATTTGCGCTTTCATAGGCCGCTTGGGCATCGGGCAGTTTCGA
>JBDNBY010000189.1:0-15238 GCA_039767595.1 Paracoccaceae bacterium
GCCGCCTCAGAGGGACAGCGTTTCAATCCACCACACCAATGACCCACCGCATTGAATTCAAATTCAAGCGCGGGCTCTCAGTTCCAATTCTGGAAATCAAAAGCCTCTCGGCCGCCGATGGCCATAGCGCCGTGATCAACAATGTCCGTCTGCTCAAGGGCGCGTTTGGTCCCAAGCCCGACGGCGAGGCGGCAGATGAATGATCGGCTGTGATTTGAGCCTGTCACAAACTCTGAAATCATCCGAATATCCATGAAATAATTCCATGCGCTGCCACTTGCCAAGACTGGCTGAGTTCGATATGTGACATGTGAGAGGATGGCGCGGGCAAACGCTTCGCCAACCCGGTCAGGTCCGGAAGGAAGCAGCCGTAACGATTTTCGTTTGGGTCGCTGTCCAGCCTCTCACCCCACACCCAAAGCACCGCAAGCTCGGGAGCGACGGGCGAGCAGCCATCACTGACCGATCATCATCGCCCAGTCTGTTTGTGATTTCGTCTCGCACGCACAGGGGCGCACGTCGCGCAATCGTGTGAGGGCCGCTTGCGGATCTTCGCCATGTTCGACCATGATGCGCAACGCCACCATGCCTGAGCGACCGCAGCCCCCTTTGCAATGCACCAACACTTTTTGCCCCTCGCCCAGCGCAATGCGCACAGTTTGCGAAATCACTGCCCAAATCGGCTCTGCCTCTGGGCTGGCGGCGTCATAGTCCTGCACTGAAAAATGCAGCCATTTGATATCATTACGCGCCAAATCTTCCGGCAGGCTCTGCGCGCCGATATCGCGCATTTCCTCGAGGGTGGTCATTGAAATGACAATGCTCGGCGCAAAGGTGATCAGTGTTTGCAGCCCATGCGCGTAACTCGTTTTCACCCCTGGGCACGGCGAAATGGCCAATGTGCCCTCTCCCACTGGCAAATGTGCAATGGGAAATTCGGCATTGGCCATCGATGTATCTTTACTATGTGGCATAACCCCTCCTACATGTCTTACAAAAGAGGTATACCCGCATCACCGCGCGATGCAAGAAAAGGGTGTTATTTCACCCTAAGGTTATCAACTCGCGAACTTGATCCGTCGCCAGGCTTGTGGCTGACAAATGTCAACTCATTGGTTCCATTGCCCATGCCCCCGACCACTGTGAATTCCTTCGTGCTCACGGTGCCGTCGGCGCCGGCCGCATAGGACGCAACTTTAACGCCGCCGAAATATACATCCATACCGTCATTCGCACCCGAGACCATATCATACGATACGACATAGGGCGTTTCATCAAGCAAATTTGACAAGTCTTTGGTCACACGCTGTGCACCTTGCCAGCCATCCACTTCAAGAGCAAACCCTTCGGATCCATCTGGACGTGTGTAGCGATGATACTCTAATGCGCCGGTGTTCGTCGACCAGCCATCAATGGGCCCCCAGTAATACCCGCCAAATGACGTATTGGATGCAGCAGGCAAACCAAAGCTAATTGTTTCATAGGTCGATCCAGACAACTCTTTCATCGCATAGATTGTATTGCTCGACGTTGTATTTCGGATGGCTGTAAATGTTGCAATAGCCAACCCAATGACACCGCCAATGACAACCATTTTTTCGACAGTGATTGCACCGCTTTGTGATGCTATAAAATTCGTACGCATACTCATGGTACCCTTACCCTCTGAAGTTATCTAACGTAAACAAAATGTGGGACTCTCTTTCAAGATCCGCCTAAGATCTAAAAATGCCAACAGATTACGGCAGGAATGAGACGGCTTCGCGACGATATTTGGATAGATTTGCAAAACTTCTTGTCTGGACGGCAGGCGATCAACCCCTTACATTCCCATTAAACAACGAAAGCGCTTTGTGTGTCCGACTATACCGTCCTTGCCCGTAAATACCGCCCTGAGACCTTTGCCGACCTTGTTGGCCAAGAGGCGATGGTGCGCACATTGCGCAACGCCTTTGCCGCGGATCGGATCGCCCAAGCCTTTGTCATGACCGGTATTCGCGGCACGGGCAAAACCACCACAGCGCGTATTATTGCTAAGGGGATGAACTGTATTGGCCCCGATGGCACAGGTGGCCCCACCACTGAGCCATGCGGCGAATGCGAGCATTGCACCTCTATTATGGAGGGGCGCCATGTCGATGTCTTTGAAATGGATGCGGCCAGCCGAACAGGTGTCGGCGATATACGTGAAATCATCGATAGCGTGCATTACCGTGCCGCCTCAGCGCGGTATAAAATCTATATCATTGACGAAGTGCACATGCTCTCGATCAATGCGTTCAATGCGCTTTTGAAAACGCTCGAAGAGCCGCCTGCACATGTGAAATTCATTTTCGCCACGACTGAAATCCGCAAAGTTCCGGTCACAGTCTTGTCGCGCTGTCAGCGCTTTGATCTGCGCCGGATTGAACCAGAGGTCCTCATGGGATTGCTGCGCAAAATCTCGGATGCGGAACAGGCACAGATCGCCGACGATGCGCTCGCTCTCATCACCCGCGCCGCCGAAGGCTCGGCCCGTGATGCGCTCTCGCTTTTGGATCAAGCGATCAGCCACGGCGCCGGCGAGACGAGCGCCGAAGATGTGCGCACTATGCTGGGTCTGGCGGATCGGGGCCGTGTGATGGATCTTCTCGATATGATCTTGCGCGGGGATGCCGCCGGCGCCTTGCGGGATCTGTCGTCGCAATATTCGGACGGGGCCGACCCTATGGCGATTTTGCGCGATCTGGCCGAAATCACACATTGGATTTCCGTTGTCAAAATTTCGCCCGAGGCCGCAGAGGATCCCACGGTCACACCAGATGAAAAATCACGCGGCGTGACCATGGCCCAAGAGCTGCCGATGCGCGTCCTTTCGCGGCTATGGCAATTGCTGCTCAAAGCCTTGGAAGAAGTGTCGATCGCCCCCAATGCCATGATGGCGGCAGAAATGGCCATCATCCGTTTGACCCATGTGGCCGACCTGCCCACGCCTGAGGAATTGGTGCAAAAACTCACGCAATCCCCGCCCCCCTCAGGTGGTGGCGGTCATGGCGGTGGCGGTCAGAGTGGCGGCGGCGTGCCCGATCGCCGGCATCGCCATACATTGCGCCAAACGCGCGGGCCTCAGTTTCATGGCGCAGCGGCCCTTGCCCTGCGTCCGCAAGAGGCCCTTAAGCGGTATCATTCGTTTGATCACGTCCTCGCCCTGATCGAGGAAAAGCGCGACACGCGCTTGCTCATTGATGTTGAAAGTTTCGTTAAACTTGTCGCCTATCGCCCCGGCGTCATTGAATTCGAACCGGCCGCAGGCGCGCCGCAAACTTTGGCCCCGACGTTGCGCAAGGCACTGCGCTCTTGGACGCATCAAGATTGGCAGATCGTCCTACACAATTCCGGCGGCGCCGCCACGCTCAAGGAAAACCTCGAAAAAGAAAAACAAGATCAGACAGCGAAAATCCTAGCCCATCCGATCATGCGCGAAGTCCTCGGCACATTCCCGCAGGCGAAAATTTCCGCCGTTACGAATTCACAAGACACTACAGCCCAGATTATCCACGACGCCCTTGGCGAAGTCGAGGATGAATGGGATCCCTTCGAAGACGCATAATAAGGAAGATATCAATGTTCAAAGGATTAGGCGCGCTCGGCGATATGGCCGGCATGATGCAAAAAGCCCAAGAAATGCAAACCAAAATGGCCCAAATGCAAGAGGGCCTTGCGGATATCATCGTCACAGGCGAAGCGGGCGGCGGTCTGGTCAAGGCCAGCTGCACAGCCAAAGGCGATCTCAAAAGCCTTGATATTGATCCCTCGATCTTCAATGGCGACGACAAAGAGATCGTTGAGGATCTGATCGTCACAGCCGTCAAAGCCGCCCAAGAGGCCGCCGCCAACCGCGCCAAAGAAGAAATGCAAAAATTGACCGAGTCCCTTGGCCTGCCGGCGGGGATGAATATTCCTGGCATGGGCTAGGATCGCATGAGCCGCGGCCCCCAAGAGATCGACACACTCATTGAAATGATGTCCAAGCTCCCTGGGCTGGGGCCGCGCTCGGCACGTCGGGCTGTGTTGCACTTGATCCGCAAACGGACAACGACCATGGCGCCATTGGCCGCCGCGATGGCGCGCGTGGCGCAAGAGGCCCGCGAATGCACTCGCTGCCGCAATATCACGACCTCCGCCCAATGCGATCTTTGCCGCAACCCAGAGCGCAACAGCACCCTGATTTGCGTCGTCCAAGATGTGGCCGATCTGTGGGCGATGGAGCGCGCCGGCGCATTCTCAGGGCTCTATCATGTGCTGGGCGGCACGCTCTCGGCCCTTGATGCCGTTGGGCCAGATGATCTTGGCATTCCCGAACTCATCTCGCGCCTCGCCGCCGATGAAGTCCAAGAGGTGATCCTCGCCCTGCCCGCCACAATGGATGGCCAAACCACCGCCCATTACATCGCCGACGAAATCGAAGAGCGCGTTCGCGTCACATCACTGGCCCAAGGCGTGCCCATCGGCGGCGAGCTCGATTACCTCGATGATGGGACAATCATGGCGGCCCTGTCTGCGCGAAAATCTGTCTAAGGAAAATTTGTCTAAGTTCGGGGCATGCCAAAAGTGATGGCTCTCTTCTGATTTATCCCCCGCAGCACATAGACATTTGTGCCATTTTGCGACACATAGGGCGCAATTCAGTTTAACTCCAAAGGACCCTGCAATGACCGTTCACGTTTTTGGCCATTTTTCACCTGACACCGATTCCACAGGCTCGCCAATTATTTGGGCGTGGTATTTGTCCGACATCAAAGGCGTCCCCGCACAGGCCAACCTCTTGGGCGAGCCGAACACCGAAGCGGCCTTTATGCTCAAAGAATGGGATCTGCCGAAACCTGCGATCATCGACACGATGGCCGATGAGAGCCAAGTCGTAATCGTTGACACGAATAACCCCGCAGAATTGCCCGAGAATATCAATGCCTGCGATATCACCGCGATCATTGACCATCACAAATTGGTCGGCGGGCTCGAGACCAAAGGCCCGATCGACATCACCATTCGCCCACTGGCCTGCACCGCGACGATCATGATCGATCTGATGGGCGCAGATGCCGCCAAAATGCCCCGCGCGATCAAAGGGGCGGCGCTGTCGTGCATCCTCTCTGATACGCTTGAGTTCCGCAGCCCCACCACCACAGAGCATGACAAGGCCACGGCACAGCGTCTTGCCCAAGAGCTGGACATCGATCTAGGCGCCTACGCGGCCCGCATGTTCGAGGCGAAATCAGACGTCAGCGCCTTTTCCGATGCCGATTTGATCCGCATGGACAGCAAGAAATACGAAGTCAGCGGCACGCAATTCCGCGTCTCTGTCTTGGAAACAACAGCGCCGCAAATGGTACTGGATCGCAAAGACAGCCTGCTTGCCTCAATGGCCGATGTCGCGCGCGAGGATGGCGTGGACGAAGTCCTGCTCTTTATCGTCGATATCCTCAACGAAGAGGCGACGCTGCTTATCCCCAACGACACGGTCAAAACCGTGGCGCAGAAATCCTTTGGCGCAACTGTATCGGGCGACACCGTTGTCTTGGATGGGATCATGAGCCGGAAGAAACAAATTATTCCAGCACTCACACTCTAATCACTCACTCAGCGGCCCCCTTTGGGGCCGCCTTCGCTTTGAGGGCCACATGTCGCAGATTATCACGCAATTTTCGGAAATTTCACAAAACTATCGGGCGGCCTTTGTCGATCTGTGGGGCTGTGTGCACAATGGCGTCACCGCCTTTGAAGAGGCGGTCAAAGCCTTGCAAGAGTTCCGCGCCGAGGGCGGGATTGTCGTGTTAGTCACCAACTCGCCGCGTCCGCGCGCGCAAGTGGCCGAGCAATTGGTGCACTTCAACGTGCCAAATGACGCATGGGACACCATCGCCACCTCTGGAGATTCGGCGCGCGTCGCGTTGTTCTTGGGCACCGTGGGCGACAAAGTGCATTTCATCGGCACCCCTGATGAGCAAGAGGCATTTTTCACGGCCCCCGCCGTGTTAGACAATCCGCGCACCATCACACCCGCCCCCCTCTCAGAGGCCGAAGGCATCGTCTGCACTGGCCCACTGGATCCCCTTGCCCCCATCGAGGACAATCGCCCAACGCTATTGCAGGGCGTCGCGCGCGGAATGAAGCTACTGTGCGCCAATCCAGATATCATCGTGGATCGCGGCGAGCGGCGTGAATGGTGCGCCGGCGCTGTGGCACAGCTCTATACCGACATGGGCGGCGAGAGCCTTTATTTCGGCAAACCCCATCCGCCGATCTATGATCTGGCACGCCGCCGTTTGGCGCAAATTGATCCCAGTATCGCCGATCAGGACATCATCGCCATCGGAGATGGAATCAACACTGATGTCCAAGGCGCCGTTGGCGAAAACCTAGATGTGTTATTCATCACCGGTGGATTGGCCAAAACGGAAACGCGGACGCAAACCCAGCCCGCGCCGCAAGCCTTGCAACATTATCTTACGCAAATGCAGATTTTTCCGAAATATTCGATCGGATACCTACGATAAGACTTGATCATTTTGCACTCGCAGCGTAATAAAGTTTCACAAACAAGCGCCGCCTTGTAGGAAAAGATCGCTGGAGGAGTCGGTATGTTGGACAATATGCCTCGTGGAACAATCTGTATCGAAGACATTGAAATGGGCATGACCCGTCATGTCTACAAGGAGGTGACCGACCGCGACATTGAACTCTTTGCCGAAGTGTCAACCGATCGCAATCCTGTGCATCTTGATGAAAGCTATGCCCAAGACACGATGTTCCAAGGGCGCATTGCGCACGGTATGCTCACGGCGGGATTAATCTCGGCGGTGATTGGCGAACAATTGCCGGGCCATGGCGCCGTCTATCTGGGCCAAACATTGAAATTTCTGGCCCCTGTGCGCCCCGGCGATCGGGTCAAAGCCGAAGTCGAAGTGATCGACATCGACCACGCCAAGCGCCGCGTCACACTCGATTGCCGCTGCTTTGTCGATGGCAAAAAGGTCCTCATGGGCGAGGCCAAAGTTCTCGCTCCGTCACAAAAATTCGACTGATCGCATCGCACGGCTTGCCATAGGGCGATTGGCACGATACCTCGCTAGCCATGCAGATTATTCGCACGCTCTTTGACCGCCCCAAGGCCCTCTCTCATGCCGTTGCTGCCATTGGCAATTTCGACGGCGTGCATAAGGGGCATCTTGCGATCCTTGATCATGTCAAACAGATCGCCGCGCGCTCTGGGCGCCCTTCCAGCGTGCTGACCTTTTCCCCCCATCCGCGGCGGTTTTTTCAGCCCCATATCGCGCCGTTTGAATTGATGAGTCCGGCGGCCAAACACGCCCGCCTTGCCGCCCTTGGGCTCGATGCCGTGTTCGACATCCCCTTTAACGGGGATCTGGCGCAGCTCAGCGCCCATGCCTTTGCCCAAGATGTCCTCAAAGAGGGCCTCGATCTGAGCCATGTGATCGTCGGCGATGATTTCCACTTTGGCAAAGGCCGCGCCGGCACGCCCGATACATTGCGCGCGCTGGGGGCCGATCTGGGCTTTGATGTCACTGTGATGCCCGAAATTGATCTCGACGGAGGGCGGATTTCCTCATCGACCATTCGCGCGGCCCTCGCCAAGGGGGATCTGCGCACGGCCAATGCCATGCTGGGCCATCGCCACCGATACCAAGGGCCCGTCATCCACGGCGAAAAGCGTGGCCGCGAATTGGGATATCCGACGGCAAATATGGATGTCACGGGGCTGCATTTGGCAAAGTTCGGTGTCTATGCCGTCGAAGTCACGGTTTGTGATGGCCCCCATCAGGGCCGATACCACGGCGCGGCCTCGCTCGGCGTGCGGCCGATGTTTGGCGAGAATACGCCCAATCTTGAAACCTTTATCTTTGATTTCAAAGGCGATCTATATGGGGCCGAAGTCTCCATCGCGTTGGTCGAATTTTTGCGCCCTGAGGAAAATTTTGCCTCGCTCGAAGGGTTGATGGATCAAATGGCCCATGACTGCGCCACCGCGCGCGCGATTTTGGAAACCACATGTCCGATCTAAGGGAAAAATTCTGGGACACCGTGCCCCTTGATCAAATGACAAATGCCGAATGGGAGGCCCTGTGCGATGGCTGCGGCAAATGTTGTTTGAATAAAATCGAAAACGAAGACGACGGGCGCGTGTTTTTAACCTCTGTGGCCTGCCGCCTGTTCGACGACCAAACCTGCCGCTGTCGCAGCTATGAAACACGGCACGATTTTGTGCCCGAATGCATTGTCATGAGCCAAAAAACCATCGCCGAGCATGCCTATTGGATGCCGCGCAGCTGTGCCTATCGGCGTCTGTATTTAGGTGAGGGTCTGCCGGACTGGCATCCTTTGAAAACAGGCGATCCCAATTCCGTACACGACGCGGGTGTGTCGCTCCAAGGTCAGACTGTCTCAGAAGAAGACATTCATGATGACGATTGGGAAGACCATATTATAGGAGAAGTGCGATGATTTTCACCTCAGATAACGCTAGCGGCACGCATCCCAACGTCATGAGCGCCCTCAGCGCCGCCAATGAAGGCTATTTCAGCAGCTACGGCGCCGATCCCATTATGGACGAGGTGCGCGCGCAAATCCGTGACCTCTTTGAGGCCCCTCATGCCGAAGTGCATCTTGTGGCCACGGGCACGGCGGCGAACTCTTTGATCCTTGGCACGTTGGTCGCCCCCTATCAGACGATCTATGCCGCGCCAAATTCGCATATCCAAGTGGACGAATGCAACGCCCCAGAGTTCTATGCCGGCGGCGCCAAAATTACCTTGATCGGGGATGAGGATAAAATCGCCCCTCCGGCGCTTGAGGCGAAGATGGCACATCTGAGTACATTTGGCGTGCATGGCCCGCAGCACGGCGCGCTGTCGATCACACAAGTGACTGAATTTGGACAGCTTTACACGCTAGATCACATTCAATCCCTATGCGACATTGCGCATCGCTATGGGGCCCGCACGCATTTAGATGGGGCTAGATTTGCAAATGCCATCGCCGCCTTGGGCTGTAGCGCCGCGGACATGACATGGAAATCGGGCATCGATAGCGTCAGTTTTGGCGGCACCAAGAACGGCCTGATGGGTGTAGAGGCCTGCGTCTTTTTCGATGCCGAGGCGGCCGCGTCCTTTGAATTTCGTCGCAAACGCGGGGCGCATTTATTTTCCAAACACCGCTATTTAAGCGCGCAAATGAACGCCTATCTCACAGGTGATCTTTGGCACGAATTGGCAACGCATAGCAATGCAATGGGCGCGCGTCTGGCGGCGGGCTTGGCGCAGAAATCCGACGTGAAGATCCTCAATGCAGTTGAGGCCAATATGATCTTTGTCTCAATGCCGCGCCGCTTGCACCAAGAGCTGCACGCAGGCGGGGCGCAGTATTACCTGATGCATGACGATGTCGATCACGGCCCTGCGGATGAATGGATCACGGGCCGCCTTGTCACCAGCTGGTGCACGCAAGAGAGCGATGTAGATCGCTTTCTCGCGCTGATTGGTTAAGTTTTAATACGCGTGCGCGGCGTAGATTTTGCTCAGATCGCCGTTCCACGTCTCTTGATAATCGTGCAACAGATCATCGGCCAACGTGCGCCCTGTCTCTACGCTTTCCTCAAGCGCATTGAGGAAATGGGTTTCATCCGCGACCAAGCCACCGGCGCCCGCACGCGCCCGTTTGGCCAAACCGCGCTTGGCAATGGCTACGCATTGGCGGGCCAGCTCGTGCATATTCAGATCACCGACGCGGGCGCGCAGCCCCTCTTGCGAGGCTACGACGCGCAGCCCCTCTCGAGTTTCAGCATCCCATGATTTACAAAGATCCCATGCGGCATCCAAGCTCTCTTGATCATACATCAAGCCCACCCAAAACGCTGGCAGTGCACATAACCGCCGCCACGGGCCGCCATCGGCGCCGCGCATTTCCATGTATTTCTTGATCCGCGCTTCTGGGAAAATTGTTGTCAGGTGATCGGCCCAATCGCTGAGCGTTGGGAGTTCGCCGGGCAACGCAGGCAACTCACCTTTTAGAAAATCGCGGAAGGATTGCCCCAGCGCATTGATATAGACCCCATCGCGATAGACAAAATACATCGGCACATCGAGGGCATAATCCACCCATTGATCAAATCCAAACCCTTGATCAAAGATAAACGGTAGCATCCCCGTGCGCGCATCATCCAAATGCCGCCAAACATTGGCCCGCCAGCTTTGATGCCCATTGGGTTTGCCATCCAAAAACGGCGAATTGGCAAAAAGCGCCGTCGCCACAGGTTGCAAGGCGACCGCTGTGCGCAGTTTTTGCACCATATCCCCCTCGGAGGCAAAGTCCAAATTCACTTGGACCGTGCAGGTGCGATACATCATGGTTTTGCCCATAGTGCCGACACTGTCCATGTATTCAGTCATCAAACGATAGCGCCCCTTGGGCATGACGGGCATATCTTCGTGTTTCCAAATCGGGGCTGCGCCCAATCCGATAAAGCCAACGCCGATCTCATCTGCGATGGATTTCACCTCGCGCAGATGGTCGTTCACTTCATCACAGGTTTCATGGATCGTCTCAAGCGGCGCACCAGACAGCTCCAGCTGCCCCCCTGGCTCGAGCGACACATTGGCCCCGCCTTTGGTCAATCCAATGAGGTTATCTGCCTCGCGCACTTCGGCCCAGCCGTGACGATCGCGCAGCCCTTCGAGCATGGCAAGGATCGACCGATCACCAGCGTAGGGCAGCGGCTTGTGCGTGTCTTTGCAAAAGCCGAACTTCTCATGCTCTGTGCCAATGCGCCAATCGTTTTTAGGGGTGCAGCCGCTTTCGAGATAGCTGGCGAGATCATTAAAGCTTTCGATGGTGCCACCACCGGATTGTGGAATAGACATTTCTGCCCCCTTTATAAAATAATCTCTGACGGTTGTATTGCTTTTGCCGCGCTGTCAACCACTTTGGCAGCGCTCAGGCGCGCCAATCGCCGACCTGTGATTGCCAAAGCGTGATCGCCGCAACCGCCGCCGTATCCGCCCGCAAGATGCGCGGCCCTAAATTCAATCGATGGCAAAAGGGCAGCGCTCGCAGATCTGTACGCTCTTGGTGCGAAAACCCGCCCTCTGGCCCAATCAAAATCGCCGCTGGCCCCGCAGGCAGAGACGGGCGCTCGACTTGGGGCTGGATCTGCACCTCTTCATGCGCAGTCGCCTCATCGGCAAAGAACAATCTGCGCCCCTCGGGCCAATCACGCATAATTTGCGAGAGGGGTTTGAGATCATCCACCTGCGCCACATACGTGGCCTCGCATTGCTCAGCCGCCTCAAGGGCATGAGCCTGTAGCCGGTCTTGGCGGATGCGTTCAGAATTCGTATGCGCCGTTTGCACAGGGCAAATCCGCGCCACCCCCAATTCCGCCGCCTTTTCCACAATAAAATCGGTGCGCGTCTTTTTGATTGGCGCAAAGAGCAGCCATAGATCCGCCGGCGCCCCTTGGGCCGCGGTGCGCGCAATCACGGCAAGATCGGCATTGCGTTTATTGCCCGATGCGATCTGCGCCAGCCATGCCCCATCGCGGCCATTGAACACTGTGACATGATCCCCCACAGACAGGCGCATCACCGTCATGAGATAATGCGCTTGATCTTTGGGCAAGGCGATGGTTTGACCTTGGGCAAGATCATGTTCAACATAAAGGCGCGTTTTGGGCGATGACGCAGACACGAAAGACCTCTTGTGATAACAATACGCACGCCACAGGCGCGGTATCCGACGCAGTTCATGGCAATTGGGTAGACCGCGTTGCCCCCCCATTTGCAAGACCTTTCTTGCGGCTGTCGCGTGCAGATCGCCCGATTGGGACGTGGTTGTTGTTTATTCCGTGCGTGTGGGGCGTGTTTTTTGGCGCGCTCGAGGCGCAGCGCCCGCTGATCGATACGCTCTGGGTGTGCTGTGCTTGCGCGCTGGGGGCGTGGTTGATGCGCGGGGCGGGCTGTACTTGGAATGATTTCACCGACCGCGACTTCGATGCGCAGGTCGAGCGTACACGATCGCGGCCCCTGCCCTCGGGCCAAGTTAGCGCCAAAGCGGCGCTCATTTGGATGGCGGCGCAAGCGGCGCTGGCCTTGGGATTATTGCTCACATTAGCGCCATTGACGATTTTCACGGCGCTTGGATCCATTGGGTTTGTGTTGATCTACCCGTTTGCCAAACGCTTTACATGGTGGCCCCAAGTGTTCTTGGGGCTTGCCTTTAATTGGGGTGTTTGGGTCGGCTATGTCGAAATGACGGGCACGTTCAGTGTGACGCCCGCGATCCTCTATGCCGCTGGCATCCTCTGGACCCTCTTTTACGATACGATCTATGCCTATCAAGACATAGAAGATGACGCTTTGATCGGCGTCAAATCCACGGCGCGCCGCTTTGGCGATCATCCGCGCCCTTGGCTTGCCTCGTTTATAGTTGGGGTGAGCGGGCTGCTGATGATCGCGATATTGACACTCCCCGGCGCATCTTGGAGTGCTGTGGTCTTGATGATCATTGGCGTCGCCGCGATGACAGCGCATCTCGTGTGGCAATTGTACCAACTCGAACTGGCCAACCGTACGATTTTATTGGCGCTTTTTCGCTCAAATCGCAACGCAGGCCTATGCTTGGCCGCAGGGACTTGCGCTGCGATATTGATAGGTTAATTGCAATTTGCGGGCGCGCTGGGTACATATATCGCCACGTTGGGGGAAAATATGCGAATTTCGATGATGCTGAAACTGGCGGGGATCTTTTGCGCGGCAGGTTTGGCGTGCTTTTTAGGCGCGCGCCAGTCGGTGACCTTGCTTGAGGGCGTCACGCAGCGGCAAGTCGAGTTAACCTTTGCCCAAGACGGAATCACATGGGCCAGCGTTGATACCAATGGCCTACAGGTCTTTATCATCGGCACCGCCAATGATGAGGCGGCGCGGTTTTCCGCAATCTCATCGGCATCCACTGTGGTAGACGCCGCGCGAGTGATCGACCAAGTGAGCATTGCTGACAAGAACGATTTTATCCTATCAGATTATGCGCTTGAAATCCTGCGCAGCAAATCTGGCGTCACGTTGATGGGATTGGTGCCCAAAACCATTGCGCGCGATGCGCTGGTGCGCGCGGTCTCTGATGCGGCAGATCAGGCCCCTGTCTCGGATCTATTGGATATTGCCGATCACCCTGAGCCGGATCTGTGGAGCGAAGCGGTTGGCTTTGCAGTCTCGGCGATCCGCGAGTTTGAGCGCGCCAAAGTCTCAGTCCGCCCAGATGGGGTCAGTGTCACAGCCACGGCGACCTCTGCACAGGCGCGCAGTGCCGGCCTTGGTAAACTGCAGCGCACCATGCCAGATGGGCTTAATGTGACATTCGACATTACAGCGCCCCGCCCTGTGATCAGCCCGTTCGTCCTACGGGCCGTATATGACGCAGACGGGTATCGCTATGATGCCTGCTCTGCCCCTGATCAGGCCGCGGCCAATCGATTGATTGAGGCGGGCCGCGCATTTGGCCTTGATGCTGAGACGCCCTGCTCGATTGGGCTGGGCATGCCGACGGTGACTTGGGTCGATGGGGCCATCGCCGCGGCGCAGGCGCTCGGGGCTTTGGGCCAAGGGCAGCTCAATGTCATTGACACCGATGTTGCCCTCACGGCGACGGCGCAGGCTGATCCCGACCTCTACGAGCGTGTCACCTCGAACCTTGAGCGCGCCCTCAAAGAGCCGCTGGCCCTCTATGCAACGCGAATTGATCGCAGCAAAGAAGACATCTTATCGGAGCTTGAATTTCTCATCACCCGCGATGAAAACGGCGCCGTCCTCGCCGCAGGCGCCCTCGCTACGGAACTCGATCGCGATATGGCGCGCTCTGTGGCCGCCGCCGCCTTTGGCGCGGATAACTTGACCCTCGAAATTGAACTCGAGCCGCAAGTGCCCGCCACATGGGTGCAGCGCGTGCTCACGGCGATGCGCGCACTCGATCTCTTGGAATACGGCCACGTGGGGGTCAGTGTCGATCAATTCACCATCAGCGGCGGCAGTTATGATCCCGCCGCGGGGCAAATGCTCACGGCATTGATCACTGAATATCTGGGCGACGGGAGCCTCTATGATTTGAATATCAGCACCTTGACCCGCCCCGTTGTTGAAGTTGAGACGATTGATCCGCAGACCTGCCTCGCCTCGCTTCAAACGGCGTTAGACGGGCGCAAGTTGAACTTTGAACCAGGCTCGGCGCGTCTGGATGTGCAAGCGCGCGATATTTTAGACGATATCGCGGATGTGCTCAAACCTTGCCCTGATCTGCCTTTGCAAATCAACGGCTACACCGATAGCCAAGGCAGAGCTGAGATGAACCAAGCGCTCTCGCAACAGCGGGCCGAAACGGTCATGTCTGAATTGCGGTTGCGCCGTATTTTGACCAGCACCTTCCGCGCCCAAGGCTTGGGCGAAGAAAACCCTATCGCCGATAATGACACCGAAGAGGGGCGCGAAGCCAATCGCCGCATTGAATTCACCCTCTATGACCGTGAGGCCGAGACAGCGGATCAAACGGATCCAGCCCCGAGCAACGAGCCACAAACCAATACGCAGGACGTGCCTCAGCCGTCCGATAACGAAAGTGACGCCAATGGATAGAACTCAATTCATCATCGCAACGACGATCATTTTATTCATCGCCTTTTGCATGGGCTGGTTTGTGCATTGGCTGTTTCATCGCCTCTCGCGGGTCAGCCAATCTGATATCTCAGAGTTGGACCGCTTGGCCCAAGAGCTTCACGAAGCAGAAGAGACACGCGATCAGGCAATCATCTATGCCCAACAACGCGAAGACGAGCTGTCCAATCAACTGGCCCAAACCGAAGCGGAACTCTCTGCCGCCATGAGCGGCCTGCGCGAGGCGCGGCTAGAAACAGAAGAATTGCGCAGCTATTTGGCAAGTTTAAACCAAGATCAATAAGCGCGCCCTACCACCGCGATAGGGCGTCTTCATCCGCATCCTTGGCCGCCACCCATGTGGCACCATCGGATGTGATTTCTTTTTTCCAAAACGGCGCGCGGGATTTGAGATAGTCCATTAAGAATTCAGCCGCCTCAAAGGCCGCAACGCGGTGGCGGGCGGCCGTCGCGACCATCATGATCATCTCACCGGACTGCAGCGTGCCATATCGGTGAATAACCATCGCATCGCTAAGGGCCCA
>JBDNBY010000190.1:0-16259 GCA_039767595.1 Paracoccaceae bacterium
AAACAGCTCAAGGCGCAGCGCGACGCCCTGTTGAGCAATACGCGCCAAATCGAAGATCGTCAGCGTGTCTTTGATTCCGTGCTCGGCTCGGTGACATCGGGTGTGGTCGGGGTCAATCCAGAGCGACAGATCGAGTTTATCAATCGCGCCGCGCTTGATTTATTGAATTTGCCGGACGGCTCATCAAAACAAGCCATCGAAGATGCGGTGCCTGAATTCAGCGCACTGATCGATAAAGTCGAAGCGTCTAAATCCCAAGCTCACCAAGAAGAAGTGCGCGTCGTTCGCCGTGGACGCATCGAAAACTTGCTTGTCCGCGTCGCCAAACGCCGTGATGAGGCGGACGCCCTTATTGGCTATGTTGTGGCGTTTGATGATGTCACGGACCTTGTATCAGCGCAGCGGATGGCGGCGTGGGGTGATGTGGCGCGGCGCATCGCGCATGAAGTCAAAAACCCGCTGACGCCGATCAAACTGTCCGCTGAGCGGATCAAACGCCGCTTTGCCAAGGCTCTCCCGCAAGAGGAAGAGGCGGTGATTGCAATGACCGATACGATCATTCGCCAAACAGACGATCTGCGCCGGATTGTGGATGATTTCTCGAAATTTGCCCGTATGCCAGAGCCAGATCGCGTGCAAACGGATATCGCCAAAGTGTTGCGCGATGCGCTGGCGTTGCAATCCGTGGCCGCGCGCGAAGTGAGCTTTGTCGAGGACATTCCAAAGGCAACGGTGAATTTCGTCTGCGATGCCACCTTGATGTCACAAGTGTTTATCAATTTAATCAAAAACGCAGTTGAGGCGATCGAAGCCCGCCGCAACAGGGGGCATGTGTTTGAGGCGGTAGTGAAAGTACAGTTAACGCGGGGCGTGGACATGATTGAAATTGCGATTTCAGACACAGGCATTGGCCTGCCACAAGATCGAGGGCAACTGTTTGAACCATATGTGACCACGCGGGACGAAGGCACGGGGTTGGGCCTGTCCATTGTCAAAAAGATTGTCGAAGAACATGACGGCACGATGCATCTCGATGATGCAGAGTTTGTAGATACCAAGGGGCACCGCGGCGCGAAAGCGGTGATGATTTTTAAAAACATGGGCGACCATGAGCAGACAAAGAGGTCTGAAGCATGACTGAGATATTAGTTGTAGATGATGAAAAGGATATCCGCGGTCTTATCGGCGATATTCTTGAGGACGAAGGCTATGCCACGCGCCGTGTGGCGAGTGCCTCTGAATGTATGGCGGCTCTGGATCAAAGCCTGCCGGATCTGCTGATTTTGGATATCTGGCTCAAAGATAGCGAATTGGACGGCATTGATATTTTGATGCGCGTTAAAAAGATGCACCCGCATATTCCAGTCGTCATCATCTCAGGCCATGGCAATATCGAAATTGCCGTTGAGGCGATCAAACAAGGGGCGTATGACTATATAGAGAAGCCATTTAACATCGATCAGCTGATCGTTGTTGTGCGCCGCGCAGTTGAGGCATCCTCGTTGCGCCAAGAAAACAACAAGTTAAAAACAGGCGGCGGCCCGATTGAAATTTTAGGCGATAGCCCTGTGATGCGCGTTTTCAAAGGGCAGTTAACTAAAGTGACTGAAGGGCGCGGGCGCGTTGTCCTCAAAGGCGGCTCGGGCGTGGGTAAAGATTTGACCGCGCGGTTTATTCATCAGCAATCGACGCGGTTTGATCAACCTTTTGTGATGTTCGATTGTGCCTCTCATGCCGATGAAGACCTTGAGGTGACCCTCTTTGGGGCTGAAGAGCGCGGTGCGATTTTGCGCAAAGGTGTGATTGAACAAGCCAATGGCGGTACACTATACCTTGATCATTTAGACGCGTTGCCCCTGTCTATTCAGCCCAAACTCGTGCGGTTTTTAGTTGATAACGCCATCACTCGTAGAGGTGGTCTGCAAGCGGTGCCAATGGATGTGCGCGTGATGTCATCCACAACGCAAGATTTGAACACGCTTGTTGAACAAGGACAGATGCAAAGCGATTTTTATCATAGAATCAACGTGGTGCCGATGGAGGTGCCCTCACTTTCAGAGAGGCGCGAAGATATCCCCGCGCTTGTTGAGCACTTTGTCTCCGAATTAAGCGAGACCCACGGACTGCGGCCGCGTGTTTTTTCTGAAGCCGCCTTGCAATCTCTTGAAGTTATGCGCTGGCCAGGCAATCTGAGGCAGCTGCGTAATTTCATTGAACGTATCTTGATTCTAGCCGATGGCGCGGGTGAGATTACCCCAGATGATTTTCCAAACGATGGCGCTAGCCACGCATCAGAGGGGCCAGATATGTCTGTGCCGTCGCATTTGGTCGCCTTACCTTTACGAGAGGCGCGAGAAGTCTTCGAACGCGAGTATCTTTTGGCTCAGATCGAGCGCTTTTCGGGTAATATCAGTAAAACGGCAGGTTTTGTTGGCATGGAACGGTCCGCGCTGCACCGGAAATTAAAAACGCTTGGCGTTGTCTCCGGTCAGAAGTAAGACACAAGAATATCAAAAGGGGTCTTCAATATGCGCGTCATCGTCTGTGGAGCAGGTCAGGTCGGTTGGCAAATCGCTCGTCATTTGTCCCAAGAGGGCAACGATGTGACAATGATCGACAATAACCCAACGCTCATTCGCCAAGCCACCGAGAGTATGGATGTCCGCGGATTTGTTGGCTTTGCCTCGTATCCGGCGGTGCTGCGTCGTGCGGGTGCCGAAGATGCTGACATGATCGTGGCGGCCACGCATTCCGACGAGGTCAACATGGTCGTGTGCCAAATTGCGCATACGATTTTCAAGATTAATCGCAAAATCGCGCGCCTGCGGGCACAAAGCTATCTCGAGGCGATGAACGCGGATTTGTATCAGCGCGACCATATGCCAATCGATGTTGTGATCAGCCCCGAGATTGAAGTTGCAAAGGCTGCTCTGCGGCGATTATGGCTCGGATCTGCCTTTGATTCAGAAGAGTTTTTGGGTAATTCTGTGCAGCTCTTGGGGCTCCATTTGACTGAGGACTGCCCTGTGATCAACACGCCTTTGCGTCAATTGACAGATCTATTTTCGACGTTGCGCGCGATTGTGGTCGCGGTACGGCGGGGGCGCAAACTGATTGTGCCCAGTGCCAACGATCAGCTCTTTGCAGGTGATGATGTCTATGTGATGTCCCACACAGATGACGTGAACAGAACGCTCGAAGTGTTTGGTAAAAAAGATGAAATGCCAAAGCGCGTTGTCGTCATCGGAGGCGGAAATGTTGGCTTTAGCCTGTTGCAACAGCTCGAGGCGGTCAAAGATAAATTACGCCTGCGGGTCATTGAACTGGATCGCACCCGCGCCGAGACGATTGCCGAGCAACTGGAGCGGACAATTGTGTTGCATGGGGATGCTCTGGATCCGGCCATTATGGATGAGGCCGGTGTGAGCACTGCGGACGCTATCTTGACCTTAACCGATGACGATAAAACCAATATTTTGGCGGCGGTGCAGGCGGTATCGATTGGGTCCAAGCGGGCGATCAGCTTGGTCAATGATCCCTCGTTGATCCCACTGTTGGGCCCACTTGGGGTGAACGCACATATCAATCCGCGCGCCACGACGGTCAGTTCGATCTTGCGGCATGTGCGTCATGGCCGCGTGCGCGGTGTCTATTCAATCGGCGATAGCGAGGCCGAAATGATCGAGGCAGAGGTGCTGAACAACTCTCCGATGGCCGGAAAATTGATCCGCGACATTGAGTTCCCCGAAGGCGTGATGGTTGGCGCCGTGCGCAAGGCTGAGAGCACGACAATTCCCAATGGCGATACTCTGCTCGAGGCGGGAAATAGTCTTGTGCTCTTTGCCTTGAAAGAGGATGTGCCGACGGTGGATCGCTTGCTGCAGGCGCCGATCGAATTTTTCTGATGATCGTGCGCGTTCTTCAATGGCCGTTGGCTATGGTTATGGTGCTGGCCTTTGGCGTGGCGATGTTTGTGCCTGCACTCATTGCACTGCGCCACGGTGATTATCACATGGCGCGTAGTTTCTTTTATGGCGCTGTGACCTTCGTGATTTTGATCAATCTCGTCGCGGCCGCCAGAGGGGGCAGCGTGCCACGCGATCGTGGTATATACCAACATTTAAGAGAAGTTTTACTTGTCTATACCCTCATGCCTGCCGCGCTTGCGATCCCCTTTCAAGAGGCGGTTCAGACGATCTCGTTGAGCAATGCCTATTTTGAAATGCTCTCGGCGATGACGACAACGGGGGCCAGCACCTTGCGCCCCGCCGCCGCCGAGGTCGAGGCAATTTTGATATGGCGCGGGATTGTGGCATGGCTGGGCGGTGGATTTTTCTGGGTCACGGTGATTTACGTCTTTGTGCCGCTGAGTATTGGTGGCTACGAATTGCGGGCGCGCGATGAGGGGCGTTTGCACGCATCTGGGCGTCAAAACACACATCGGCCCCAACTTGCAGATGCGATACGCTCTGCGGGGGTGTTTTATTTGGGGGTGACCTTTGTCGTTTGGATGGCTCTCTTGGTGGCCTCGGTGCCTGTGGAAAATGCAGTTTTGCGGGCCATGGCCATTGTCTCAACAAGCGGCATTGTGGGGCCGAGCTTGGATATAACGCAAATGAAACTGGTTGAGATGGTCTCGTTAGTCGCCCTTTTATGCGTGGTCACGCGCGCATTTTTGCCATTTCCAGTGTCTGTTCAAAAAGATCACACCGCGCAAACAATCTATCTAGAGTTACGCCTGTTTGTCACTGTGATCGCTGTGTTGACGTTGATTTCTGTCGCCTATCATACGCAATGGGCGGTCCGCTTGGGCGTTGATGCCCCTGCGGTCGAGTTTTTAAATATGGTGTGGGGGCAAATTTACACCTTTGCCTCATTCGCCGCAAGTTTCGGCGAGGTGAGCGTCAATTGGAACACAAGTGCCGATTTTTCAGGGCAACGGACCAGCTATATTTTGTTGATTGCGCTGGCGACGGTTGGCGGCGGGGTGGCCACGGCGTGCGGCGGGGTGAAATTGTTGCGACTTTATGTTTTGGTGGTCGCCTTTCGGCGCGAGTTAGAGCAGGCCAGCTTGCCGAATTTGGTGCCGCGCCAAGACTTGGCCCGATTTAGCCTAAGCGAAGCAGCGCCGCGGGCGGCATGGGTGTTTTTGATGATGTTTCTCTTTGCATTGGCCGTGACGACGGTGGCCTTTGGGTATTTGGGCTTGGGATTTGAAAATGCCATGATCTACGCAGTTTCGGCCTTATCGACCACGGGTCCAATGATTGTATTTTCGCAAGAAATGGGCGCAGATTTGACCACAGCTTCGCAAGGCGTCAAGTGGGTGTATTGCGTGGCTATGATTGCAGGTCGCTTTGAAATGCTCGCAATTTTAACTCTTTTCGCGCCAAACCTCTGGCGAAGCTAACGCGAAGGCGCTATAGTTAGTTCAATTGACGAACAATGCGTGAAAACACGTTTATAAATTTAGAGGTTGGACCTATGGCGGCAGATCGGCAAAACTTACAAGAAGTTTTCCTTAATCACGTGCGAAAGCATAAAACATCTGTGACGGTGTTTTTGGTAAATGGCGTGAAATTACAAGGCGTTGTCACGTGGTTTGATAGCTTTAGCGTTTTATTGCGCCGTGATGGCCAATCGCAATTGATCTACAAGCACGCGATCTCGACCATCATGCCAATGTCCCATATCTCGCTTTACGAGGGCGAAGAGGACAATTGAGGGATCATTCCGTCAAGCAAACCCGCGTTTGGGTCTTGCACCCCGATTTCAAGAAAAATCACACGCGCCGCTCTGCCGTTGAAGCCATAGAAGAGGCTGTGTCTTTGGCTATGGCCTTGCCGCATATGGAATTGTGCGGCAAAACTGTCGTGCGCGTCGACCGTCCGCACCCCGGCGCGCTATTTGGCTCTGGCAAAATCGCCGAGCTCAAGGATGTTTTGCACGATGCCGAGGTGGATTTAGTCCTAGTGGACGGGCCGTTGACGCCTGTGCAACAGCGCAATTTAGAAAAGCATTGGGACGTGAAGATCCTTGATCGGACGGGCTTGATCCTTGAGATTTTCTCGGATCGTGCCGCCACGCGCGAGGGTGTTCTTCAAGTCGAAATGGCGGCTTTAAGCTATCAACGCACGCGGCTTGTGCGCGCATGGACTCACCTTGAGCGCCAGCGCGGCGGCTTGGGCTTTGTCGGCGGCCCCGGTGAGACACAGATCGAGGCGGATCGCCGTGCCATTGACGAACATCTGGTACGTCTGCGGCGCCAATTGGATCGCGTCGTGAAAACGCGCACATTGCACCGTGCCTCGCGCGCCAAAGTGCCGTTTCCGATTGTGGCGCTTGTCGGTTATACCAACGCGGGTAAATCGACGTTGTTTAATCGTCTGACCGGCGCGGACGTCGTGGCCAAGGATATGCTCTTTGCGACGTTGGATCCCACGATGCGCTCAATAGAGTTGGGCGGGCAGATGAAAGTCATTCTCTCGGATACTGTTGGGTTTATTTCCGATTTGCCGACTGAGCTAGTGGCGGCCTTTCGTGCAACGCTCGAAGAGGTTCTGGCGGCGGATGTGATCTTGCATGTGCGGGACATCACGCATGCCGAATCTGAGCAGCAATCACGCGATGTTCTTGAAATCATCCATAGTTTGGGTGTGCGAGAGGACGTTCCAATTATAGAAATTTGGAATAAAATCGACCTTGCGACACCTGATGAAAAAGAGCCGCTCTTGATCAAAGCTGCTCGACAGCAGAGCATCGCCATTTCGGCGCACACAGGCGAGGGGCTCGACCTGTTGACTGGCGAGGTGCTGGATACGCTCGCACCTGCGGTCGTCGAAGAGCATCGTAGCGTGCCTTATGCGGCCTCTGCACAGCGGGCATGGCTCTTTGAGCGGGGTCTTGTCCTAAGTGAAGAGCATGACGAGACAGGCTTTTCCCTTCATATCCGTTGGTCGGAACGCGATCGGGCGAGCTTTATGGCTCAGTTCTCGACAGAGGCGTGATCACCGTCGTTCCGACACCGCCTGCGCGGGCCAAGTCTACATCCAGAGACATCGGAATATACTCACCGCGGCGCCATTTTTGACCCAGATCGTCGTAATGACGCGATAAAATATGCCCCGATTGCCCCGTCGAGGTGACAAACAAAGAGCTGTCTGGATCTGAAAAATCATAAATGCCGCGATAGGTGGCGCCATGAATGGTCTTGTACCCATCGGGTGACAACGCCCCTGTGCCCATGGTTCTATTGAGTGTTTGCGGGCCACCAGAGACCGATTGCCGCAAGTTCGCAAAGAGCTTGATCACAGGGGTTCGCCCCAGTGTTTTATTGAAATGAATTGCCTCATGCGCGTCGCCCCAGCGAAGGGCCGTGAGGTCATTTTGATAGTGCTCTTTTAAAAAGATGATTGCCTCATCCAAGGCGCGTTTTGACAAGGTCGCACAGTCTTCGGTCCGCGAAGTCTGTTTGATGTCACACCAAATGGCGGCCCCTTCGATATCCCGAAAGGCGCGCTCTACAAAGACCGGATCCACTTGCGTGAACAGCGGAGCGAGCGTCGTCAGCTCATCTTGGATCATCATCCGATAGAGCGTGTTCACCCATACCGCATAGATCAAAGGCTCGGGCATATGTTCGTTCATATTACCATCCCAAGAAGCGAGAAGCTCGAGCGCATGGGCGCGTGCGCGCTCTTGAGTTCCTAATTCAGCGGGTGGGGTATTATACCAAAGGTCTTTGGCAATTAGGGGCAACAGTGCGCGCGCCGTGTAACTCACTGTGTCGAGCTGTGCTTCGACAAAGCTTTCGCGCGAATGGATTTCGCGCTGTTCCATTGTATTGGCAAAGCGGCGGATCCGCTGGGTATCGCCCCAGTTGTGACTGAGATGCCGTGGGAAACTGTCGGTAGTCAATTTGTTATTGGTGTTCACAAGGATATCATTGTCTTGCGAGGTCCTTTGCGGATGCGCTGTGGGATCCTCGTACCCTATCCAATGGTTCACATCGCGCCACGCTAGCCCCGGCATGCGCCCTTGCGTAAGGGAATTTGCATGTCGCTTGGGGATCGCGCCAATCGTGCGAAACGCCACAGTCGTGGCATCTGCAAGCATAAGGTTATAGCTGGGCGCGATATGGCGCTGGGACGCGGTCAAAGCGCCCGCCACTGTGCGCGCGGTCATGACATCCCAAAATGCGCTAAAACTTGGATCATCGGCCTCAAGGACGGGGCTGAGTAAAACTGGCATGTGATCCTTGGGGGTGAGGTTTTTCACATTATGCACATCAAGGGGAATGCTGGCCATACCGTGGGGTAAGATCGGCAAGGTCAATGTGATCGGATCGCTGCCTTTGACATTAATGATCGAGGCGCGCTCGGTCACAATGACGTCACGATCTGCACGCCGGAGGGTCAGAGGCTCTCTTTGTGTGATTTCTTCCATTAAGATATCTTGATCATCAACATAGCTTGCCGTCACGCCCCATGCCAAAGCCTCAGAGCGCCCAGAAAACACCAGCGGAATGCCCGGCACTGTCGCACCAATGATGCCGCCACCCTCAAGGTTCAGCCGCGCTAGATACCACGGGGTCGGGGCGCTGAGGAAACCATGCGGGTCATTTGCCAATATCGGCTTATCTTGTGCCGTACGCTTTGGGGCTGCGGCAAATACATTTGAGGCACCGCCCAAAGTTGACTCAAAGAGAACGGGCGATATCGCGTCATGCGTGGCCTCGGCAAACTCTGCCCCAGAAAACTGAGCATCATAGCGCGCCAGATCGATGACCGTCTCGCTTGGATCCGACGGAAAAAGATCCTTGAGACGCGCGGGATCAGACAGGCGCATGGAGGCCAGTGCATATCGGATATCTGATTGAGCTTGGCGGCTCGATTGAAATCCAATCCATTTCATCAAGGCCAAGCTGTCCACTGGGCGCCATGGGGATAGAGGGATATTATGGATGAGTAACTCAGGCGCGCCGCGCCCCATGCTTTGGCTGTTGATCCGTTCAAGCCGAGCGTTCACACCTGCCGAATAGGCGGTGAGCATCGCCAGCGCCTCTTCGCTTTGGGCATCGACTGAGTGGCGGGCCAGTTGATATAGGCCCAAATGCCGCATCAGACGATCAGAGGGCACATCTTGCGCCCCAAATACTTCGGCCAAACGCCCCTGAACAGTGCGCCGCGCCACGATCATCTGCCACAGGCGATCTTGGGCATGGGCGTACCCTAAGGCAAACATGACATCCGCGTTCGACGATCCCAAGATATGGGGCACGCCCGCGGGATCGCGGGTCATGGTCACGGTATCTTGGATCGCACCATGTGCAAATTGGCTATCGTAATTCGGCAAAGAGCGATAGGCGAGCCAAGCAATCACACCGATACTCACGCCAGCAGTCACTAAAAAAACGACAATGGATCCAAACAGTGATTGAAATATCAATTTCATGGGTTAGCCTTTGCATAATTGCCATAGGTTCTATGGTATAATTTGAACAAGAAAAACAGGGAAAATCTCATGGCAAAACTCGCATTTATCGGATTGGGTGTAATGGGATACCCGATGGCGGGGCATTTACGACAGGCGGGCCATGATTTGACGGTGTTCAATCGTTCATCGTCCAAAGCGCAGGCATGGGTTGACCATTATGGTGGACGCGCCGCGCCAAGCCCTGCACAGGCGGCGCGAGGTGCCGAGATTGTCTTTAGCTGCGTGGGCCGCGACGATGATCTGTGGCAGGTGACCATGGGCGAGGGCGGTGCCTTTGAGACGATGACATCCGGCATTTTCGTCGATCACACAACAGTATCAGCCGCCATTACGCAGCGGTTAGCGAGTGAGGCCAGCGCCCGCGGCGTCAGCTTTATCGATGCACCGGTCAGTGGTGGACAGGCCGGTGCCGAAAATGGGCAGCTGTCGATCATGTGCGGCGGCGATGCGCAGGCCTATGAGTGCGCCGAGGCGATCATGCAGGCCTATGCCAAAATTTGCAAACGTATGGGGGACAGCGGCGCAGGACAAATGACCAAGATGTGCAACCAAATTGCCATCGCGGGCTTGGTTCAATCGCTATCTGAGTCGCTTAATTTCGCGCAGCTTGCCGGTCTCGATGGGCGCGCGGTGCTCGATGTGATCTCCGCAGGTGCTGCAGGCAGCTGGCAAATGTCCAACCGCGGTGAGACGATGCTTGATGGCGCGTATGATTTTGGCTTTGCCGTGGACTGGATGCGCAAGGATTTGGGGATTTGCCTTCAAGCGGCTGAGGATATCGGCGCATCTTTGCCGGTGACGGCTGTGGTCGATCAATTCTACAAAGATGTGCAAAACGCAGGTGGCGGCCGGTTGGATACGTCTAGCCTCATGCAGCGTCTGGTTGCGCAACGCAGTAAATAAACGCGCATTTTGATCTTAGCGCTTGTGTTCCGTGCGAAAATCCACAATGGTATCAATTGGATCACCAGTGATCCGACGAAATTCACTAAAGTTGGCCTTCCAGAGAGACATAAACACTCTGAGGTTGCCTCCTTTCGATGAACGCCGCAAGGCAAGAGGCCCTGACATAGGGCATAGTTTTGAAGGTATCATCTTGATATCTTTGTTGGAGTAATTGCGATGCTAGGTGCGTTTGTGTGCATATTTATGCCCAAGCTGATCTCCCTCACGGGACTGATCCGCACTCGCAACTATGCGTTCGCCCGAAATCACAACATACCTGACATTAAACGGGGCTTGCCCCCGCCTAGATCAGTGATGTTGTCTAAGTGGACATTATGGGAAAAAAGATGCTTATCGATGCCACCCACGCCGAAGAAACGCGCGTGGTTGTGGTTGATGGAAATAAAGTTGAGGAATTCGACTTTGAGACAGAGTCCAAGCGGCAACTGTCTGGAAGTATATACCTAGCAAAAGTTACGCGCGTAGAGCCCTCGTTACAGGCGGCCTTCGTGGATTATGGTGGAAATCGGCATGGATTTTTGGCCTTTTCCGAAATTCATCCGGATTATTACCAAATTCCGAAGGCAGATCGCGACGCGCTGATCGAAGAAGAGCGTGCTTTGGCCGCTGAGGCCGATGAAAGCGATGAGGCCGCCTCTGGCCCGAAGCCAAAACCCAAGCGGCGCCGCCGCTCGCAAGCCTCACGCAGCCGTTCAAAGGACGCTGTTCAAACCTCTGATGTGATTGATCCTGCACCGTCCTCAGATGTGTCGGGCATGGAAACGATTGACCTGTCCGATGATGCGGCGGAGGTGGCTGAGACGACCTTGGTCGACGATGGCGCGACGGCGGTTGACGCGACACCAACCGCGGACCCCGAGGCCGTAACCGAAGAGGCAGCCGTTATTGATGCCGCTCCGGCCCAAGAGGCGCCGGTTGAGGCCGCGTCTTCAGATGCTGGCACCAGCGACACCTCAAACGAGGACGCAGCGGCGCAAAGTGATGACACGGCTTCTGGCACAACAGATGCAGACGCCAATACAACGGACACCGAAGCCGCAGACGCGTCTGGCTCAGACAGTGAAGACGCTGATAGCGATGATGCAGATGGCGATGCGCCCACAGTCGAAGCGATCACCGAAGACGAAGAGGACATCCGTCCAGTGCGCAAACCCCGCGCACGCCGCTATAAAATCCAAGAAGTGATCAAAGTCCGCCAAATCATTTTGGTGCAAGTCGTCAAAGAAGAGCGCGGCAACAAAGGCGCAGCGCTCACAACCTATCTCAGCTTGCCCGGTCGCTATTGCGTCCTCATGCCAAACACAGCGCGTGGTGGTGGCATCAGCCGCAAAATCACCAACGCCGTTGATCGTAAAAAGTTAAAAGAAATCGCTAGTGGGTTCGATGTGCCTGCCGGCGCTGGTTTAATCATTCGGACAGCCGGTTCTCAACGGACCAAGGCGGAAATCAAACGCGACTACGAATATCTTCAGCGTTTGTGGGAACAAATCCGTAGCCTGACCTTGCAATCTCACGCCCCCGCGAAAATTTATGAAGAGGGCGATTTGATCAAACGATCGATCCGCGATTTGTACAATCGCGAGATTGACGAAGTCCTCGTCGAAGGCGAGCGCGGCTACCGCACGGCCAAAGATTTCATGAAAATGATCATGCCGTCGCATGCCAAAAACGTCAAAGCCTACAACGATCCACTGCCGCTCTTTGCGCGTTTCCAAGTTGAGAGTTTCCTCACAGGGATGTTTAACCCAGTGGTGCAACTTAAATCTGGTGGATACTTGGTCATTGGCGTGACCGAGGCGCTTGTCGCTATCGATGTGAACTCTGGTCGCTCGACCAAAGAGGGATCAATCGAAGAGACAGCGTTGAAAACCAACCTCGAGGCCGCGGATGAAGTGGCCCGCCAATTGCGTCTGCGCGACTTGGCTGGTTTGATTGTCATCGACTTCATCGACATGGAAGATCGCCGCAACAACAATGCCGTTGAAAAGCGGATGAAAGATCGTCTGAAAACCGATCGGGCACGGATCCAAGTGGGCCGAATCTCGGGCTTTGGTTTGATGGAAATGAGCCGCCAGCGCTTGCGCCCTGGTATGATGGAAGTGATTACTGCGCCCTGCGTGCATTGTCACGGCACTGGGATTGTGCGCTCCGACGACTCGTTGGCCTTGTCCATTTTGCGCCAACTTGAAGAAGAGGGCGTGCGCGGTCGTCACAAAGAATTGGTCGTCAAATGTCCTGTCGATATCTCGAACTATTTGATGAACGCCAAGCGCGATCACATTGCGCAAATCGAGGCGCGCTATGGTATTTCCATCCGCGTCGAAGCAGATGTGACATTAATCAGCCCTGATTTCACGATCGAAAAGCTCAAGACACCAACGCGCCCGATCAAACAGGCGCCGGTTGTTCAGCTTGATACCATCATCGTGGATGAGCCCGAAGAAGAAGAGGTCGCAGAGGCCGCAGACGTTCAAGAACCGTCCGAGGATGACGATGATAAGCCGAAAAAGCGCCGTCGTCGGCGTCGTCGGCGCAAGCCATCACAAGCGGGTGATGAGGCAAATGGGTCGGAAAATGACGCAGATACCTCTGATCAAGACGACGCTTCAGAAGCTGACACGCCTAGCGTAGCCGCGCCATCTGCCGAAGACGGCGAAGCAGCTGCAACACCTGAGGCTGCTACAGATGAAGAAGCGGCTCCCAAAAAACGCCGCCGCGCCCCGCGCCGCAAAAAGGCACCCGAGGCAGCACCGTCTGACGCCGAACAGTCCGCTCAGGGCGACGCTGCGTCAGAACCACAAGTGATTGCCATCGAAACGCCAGACGCTCCTGCGCAAGAGGCCGCTGCACCAGCGCCCAAAGCCCAAGAGCCTGTGCCTGAGCCAGCTGCGGAAATCACTGAGGCGCCCGTAGAAGTGGTTGCTGCGGAACCTGCTGTCTCAGAGCCTGTAGCAGCAGCCGAGCCAGAGCCAGAGGCACCAGCGCCGTCTGAGCCGGCCAAGCCAAAGCGTCGCGGTTGGTGGTCACTCAAAAGCTAATGAAATTAAGCCGCGCTGATTACAGCGCGGCTTTTTCAACAGTGAACTCTAAAATCCCATTCTCATTTTTTTGCGTCACAAGGCGATGGCCCGCCTCATTACAAAAATGTGGAACATCGATCTGGGCCGCCGGATCATCGGCCTCCATGACAATCTGATCCCCCGCACGCAGAGTTTGCAACGCCTTGCGCAGTTTCAATACAGGCAGCGGACAAAGAAGTCCTTTGGTATCAAGGGTCTGTGGCATAATGTCTTCTATCGTGATTGTGAAACAAATTCGGTCGGTTTTCGGGTGACGCTGACCGCTTACACTCTTATATAGGTCATATGTTTGAAATTGAACTCATGAGCGCCAGTTTTTTACCATCGGCCTTTGTCGCCTTGGTCGCTGGCATGTTATCGTTTCTGTCACCTTGCGTCTTGCCGATCGTGCCGCCCTATCTGGCCTATATGAGCGGCGTTTCTGTGCAAGAGCTCTCTGAGAGCCAAAACCGCTCGCGCGCTGTGTTAACGGCGGCGATGTTCGTCTTGGGTCTGTCTACGGTATTTTTACTCTTGGGATTTGCCGCGTCCTATTTGGGGCAAGTGTTTTTGAACAATCAAGCCACGCTCAACACCATCGCGGGGCTTGTTGTGATGCTGTTTGGATTACATTTTTTACGGATCATCCGCATTGGCATTATGGATACCGAGGCACGGTTCGAAGGTTCGCAAGATGGGGGCAGCATTTTGGGCGCCTATATTTTGGGGCTGGCGTTTGCCTTTGGATGGACGCCGTGCATTGGCCCGCAGTTGGGCGCGATCCTCTCTCTTGCGGCGCAAGAAGGGTCAGTGACGCGCGGCACAACCCTCTTGGGCATTTATGCCTTGGGTCTCGGCGTGCCGTTCTTGCTGGTGTCGCTCTTCATGGCGCAGCTGGCCGGCACGATGAATTGGATCAAGCGCCACTTTGATATTATTGAGCGGATCATGGGACTGATGTTGTGGACCATTGGCTTGCTGATGCTAACGGGTGGATTTGCGGCGATGTCCTTTTGGCTTTTGGAAAATGTGCCATTTCTGGCCGCTGTGGGGTAGGTTATGACACGCCCTGCGGTTAGATCGGTTAAAACCCGCCGTGTGTTTTACATCCCAGGGTTCGATCCGTTTCCATCGCGGCGCTATCGCGAATTGTTTCGAACCGAAGGCAAGGCGCAGGCCCAGATTTCTGGCTACGACCTATCTATGAAAGCCGATGGCCCAGGGTGGCGCACAACCTATCAAAACCGCGGTGACGATCACAGCGTAATAACGCAGTTTCGCGTGCTGTCATGGTCGGATGTGGTCAAGTCGCAAATGCATGGTGGTCCGTTTCGTCTATTGGGAAAACTGTGCCGGACGGCATGGATCTATGCCCGTTCAGGCGCGTATCGGCGTTTGTGGTCGCTGCGGCGCGGGCCTGTGCTCTCGGTAGTTTATCCGGTCTTCGGGTTTTTGATCCAACTTATGATCATCGCTGCCCTATCGGCGGTGGCGGGATATGCGGCGTCATCTGTCATTGGCATGTCGGGGTGGGCGGTGAGTTTGATTGCCTGGCCGCTGTGGCGCGCGTGTGTTCAACTGGACCGGCGATTGTATATTCATTATCTCCTGCATGATTTTGCAGCCTCTGCCGAACACGAAGGCGCGGTATCCCCTAAAATGGCGACGCGTGTAGACGAGTTTCGCACTCAGATCGAAGAGGCTTTGCTCAGTGATGTGGATGAAGTCCTCATCGTTGGGCATTCATCGGGGGCGCATATTGCGGCGCTGACACTGGCGCCTTTTGCGCAAAATGAGACTGGCAAACTTGGGTTTGTCAGCCTTGGTCATGTGTTTCCAATGCTTGGCCTGTTGCGCCGTGCCGATGCGTTGCGTACCGCAGTCAGGCAGCTGGGGCAGGGCAATATACCGTGGGTCGATGTCAGTTCCCTGGCCGATGGATGCGCCTTTGCGCTGTGTCATCCGGTGAGTGTGATTACGTCGTGCAAGGATACAAAATGGCCTTTGGTCTTTTCGGCCGCCTTTGGAAAGTCCGTGAATCCCAAGCGATTGGCAGCGATGCGCTGGCGATTTTTTCGCAAGCATTTTCAGTATCTGTGCGCCTTTGATCGACCAGAGTATTTTGATTATTTTGCGCTCACATGCAGGTCGCGCTCGCTTTGGGATCGGTATCAATCGCGTGCGCCGTCTAAATCTGTGATCATGCATGTGGCACGCGGGGTGCGCTATGATTAAGGCGCCAATGCCCAGTCACCGTGAGGGGCGGGTGAGTCTGTGGCGCTATGTTCGGCTGTTTCGCCGTGATATTTTAAGTGCGCAGCCCGCGCATTTGTACCACGCGTTGATGGCAGAGTTTAAGACGCCGTTTTTCTCATCTTATCTGATCAATGATCCTGCACTGGTCGATCACGTTTTGCGCGAGGAGGGGGATGCGTTTCCCAAATCCGAACGTCAATCCGCGGGCCTGCGCGCCCTTTTGGGGCAAAGTGTGTTTGTCACCAATGGCGCACAATGGCGCGCGCAGCGGCGCATTATTGATCCTGCGTTCGAAGTGGCGCGATTGGCGATGATCGTTCCGCATATTGAGGCGGCGACCACTGCGATGGTGACACGGATCGGTGCTCAGGATGGCCCTGTAAATATCGAACCTGTGTGCAGTTACGCGGCCGCAGATGTGATATTTCGTACGCTGTTTTCCGTTCCGATCGAGGATGAGATGGCGCAATCCGTGTATCAAGC
>JBDNBY010000191.1:0-3851 GCA_039767595.1 Paracoccaceae bacterium
GCGCTGACAAATTTGGGGTATGCCCCGTCCGAGGCGGCTGGCGCTGTGGCCGCGAGTATGCAAGAGGATCCAGACGCCTCAAGCAGTGCGGTGATCAAAGCGGCCCTCAAACGTTTGGCCCCAAAGGATTGATAGATGAGCGAGCCTGATCCCACCTTGCGCCCCGAGGCCCTACCCGAAGATAGTGACCGCGCGCTGCGCCCGCAAACTTTGGATGATTTTGTTGGCCAAGCCGAGGCGCGGGCCAATTTATCCGTCTTTATCCAATCGGCACGTCAGCGCGGCGAAGCGATGGATCACACGTTGTTTTATGGCCCGCCAGGTTTGGGGAAAACGACATTGGCGCAGATTATGTCGCGCGAATTGGGCGTAAATTTTAAAATGACCTCTGGCCCTGTGATTGCCAAAGCAGGGGACCTTGCGGCGATTTTGACCAATCTTGAGGCACGCGATGTGCTGTTTATCGATGAAATTCACCGCATGAACCCCGCCGTCGAAGAGATCCTCTATCCTGCCCTTGAGGATTTTGAATTGGACCTCGTCATTGGCGAGGGGCCGGCGGCGCGCACTGTGCGCATTGAGCTGCAACCGTTCACATTGGTTGGGGCGACGACGCGACTGGGCCTGTTGACGACGCCGCTGCGCGATCGCTTTGGCATTCCGACGCGGCTACAATTTTATACGGTGGACGAGCTGCAATATATCATTTCGCGCAATGCGGCGAAACTGAATGCGCCGGCGGACGAGACTGGTGCGCGCGAAATTGCCCGCCGCGCGCGGGGCACGCCGCGGATTGCAGGGCGTTTGTTGCGGCGCGTTGTTGATTTTGCTGTGGTCGAGGGCAATGGCACGGTGACGCGCGAGATTGCCGATCACGCCCTCACGCGGTTGGGCGTCGATAATTTAGGGTTGGACAGCGCTGACCGCCGGTACCTGTCGTTGATGGCCGAGAATTATAGCGGCGGCCCCGTGGGGGTCGAGACGCTCTCGGCGGCCTTGTCCGAAAGCCGCGATGCCATCGAAGATGTGATCGAGCCGTATCTTCTGCAACAAGGCCTTATTCAGCGTACCCCGCGCGGGCGGATGCTGGCGCAAAAAGGCTGGGCTCATTTAGGATTGCAGATGCCCAAGGCGGCCCAAAATGACCTATTCGGAGGGGACGAATGACCGAGTTGACAACACCCGATGGGATCGAGGCGGCCTTCACGCGCTCGGATAATACGTTTTTATGCGCACGTTGGGGGCGGCCTATTGCGCCGATCGTCTTTGGCGTCGCGGATCAGACCTTGGAAATCGTCAAAGGCGCGCTTGAGGCGATGGTTGGCGCGGTCGGGCATCAGATGATGGAAACTGACCCTGAGTTCGGCGCGAATATGATGTTTTTTTTCTTTACGCAGTGGGACGAGTTGACCGCTGTGCCAGACATGGATCGCCTTGTGCCCGAATTAGAGCCGTTAGTAGCGCGGCTCAAAGAGGCGGACGCCAATCAATATCGCCTGTTTCGCTTTGACAAAGAGGGCGCGATTTCGGCCGTCTTCATCTTTGTCCGAATGGACGCGCATTTATCGAAGATGCCTGCCGAGGATATCGCATTAGGACAAATTGCCCAAAGCCTTGTGCTATGGTCTGATCAGGCGTTTGTCGGTACATCGATTTTGGGAAAATTACCCAATGGCACGACTGTTCTACGCCCAGATGTGACGGCGGTGTTGCGGGCATGCTATGATCCCGTCTTGCCCGCCGCTGCATACGATCCCGCCCACGCCTTGCGCATTTTTGCGCGATTATCTGCTGTTCAATAAGTGGATCCAAAACGGCGCGCGACAGACATCTTTGCGTCCTGCGATGGGTGTGATATGCGCGTTGGCATTGAATACATTATATTGGGTGGGGCCGTGGCACAAAATTCTGAAGTTCATCATCATCAATTGCGCGTCTATTACGAAGACACGGACATGGCCGGCATTGTCTATTATGCCAATTACCTCAAATATATTGAGCGCGCGCGCAGCGAGTGGGTGCGCACCTTGGGCATCGATCAGCTGCGCCTTCGTGAGGAGGAGGGGGTCGTTTTTGCCGTGCGCCGCGTCGAGGCAGATTACCTCGCTTCGGCAAAGTTTGATGACGTTTTAAATGTACAAACGCAGATGATCTCGAGCAGTGCTGCGCGCATCACGTTAGAACAGACCGTTTGGCGCGCGGATAAACAGCTCTTTACCGCCGAAGTGATCCTCGTGGCGATTAACCGCGAGGGACAGCCTACGCGCTTGCCAGATGAGCTGCGCCGTAACGTACATTAAGTCCCAAAAATAATCGGCAAGCTTTCGCAAGCACACAGGAATGTCATTGGTTTTTTCAGTTTTTTCGCGTATATAGGTGAAAAATAAGCCAAAGCGCGTATAAAAGAGCAGAAAACTATGGAAGCAGATATTTCAATGTGGGCGTTGTTCCTAAAGGCAACGTTTGTCGTCAAGCTTGTGATGATCTCTTTGATCGCGGCCTCCGTCTGGTCGTGGTCAGTGGCCATTTCCAAGCGCCGCCAATTGCGCGTGCAGCGCCAGCTTGATGCGCAATTCGAGGCGCAGTTTTGGTCTGGCGATCCTCTTGATCAGCTATTTGAAGCTGTCCGTTCGACCGCCGGTGGCGGGATGCAGCGGGTGTTTTGCGCCGCAATGCTCGAATGGCAGCGCAACTATCGCAGCGAAGGCGGCTTTGCCCCGGGATCGACCCAGCGGATTGATCGCGCTATGGACGTGAGTATCTCGCGCGAGGCCGACACATTGAACAAAGGTCTTATTGTCTTGGCCACGATTGGCGCCGTGGCCCCGTTTGTCGGGCTCTTTGGTACGGTTTGGGGCATCATGAATGCCTTTATCGAAATTGCCGCTGAGCAAAATACCAATTTGGCCGTTGTCGCCCCGGGGATTGCTGAGGCGCTCTTTGCCACGGGGTTGGGGTTGATTGCCGCGATCCCAGCGGTCATTTTTTATAACAACCTTTCTGCGCAAACCAATGCGGTTGGTGGCAGTTACGAGGCGTTTGCCGATGAATTCTCGGCGATCCTTAGTCGCCAAATCGAGGTGTAGCCATGGGCGCGGCCCTTCCATCGTCACCTGCAGGCGGAGGTCGCCGCCGTCGGCGCCGCCGGACATCTGCCCCAATGGCCGAGATCAACGTCACGCCGTTTGTGGATGTGGTGTTGGTGCTGCTCATTGTCTTTATGGTGGCGGCGCCGATGCTCAACAATGGCGTGCCGCTGGATCTGCCGAAAACGGCGACTTCGGCCTTGCCCCAACAAGACGAGGAGCCGCTTGTGCTCTCGACCAGTGCAGATCAGACCGTGCGCTTGCAATCCACTGTGATGCCCCGCGAGGAGGTGATCGCCAAATTGCGCGCCGTGATGGCGCAGCGCAGCTCGCAGCGCATTGAGCTACAAACAGAGGCCGGCGTCCCGTTTGAAGACTTTGCCGTGCTGTTGGCCGCGTTGAAAAAAGCAGGGTTCACGCAGATTGACATCAAAACAGATCCAGGTGGACCAAGCCTTGATCCCCAAGTGGCTGAGTAAGCGCGAACATGGAGCTTGGGTTTAAAATATCCCTCGCTGGTCATGGGCTGGTTCTTGTCCTTGCGCTGTTTGCGATGCCCGTACCGGACCGGATCGAGCCGCCAGAAGTGGTCAGCGTGACCCTTGTGTCAGACGAGCCGAGCCCGATCACCGCGCCGCCAAATGTACAAGAGCCAGAGCCGTCGCCCGTGCCCGCGCCGCCTCCCGCTCCTGCCCCCCCTGAGGTGCCAGACGTGACGCCGCCCCCAGACACCCCACCGGTGCCAGAGGCCACGACGGCAACCGC
>JBDNBY010000192.1:0-2690 GCA_039767595.1 Paracoccaceae bacterium
ATCACGGATGTGATTGGCGGGCGCTCTGGCGCTTATGAGAGTAAACTTGCCGATGCGCGGGAAACGGCCATGAGTGAATTAAAACAAAATGCCCAAGAGTTGGGCGCCAATGCCGTTGTTGGCATTGATCTGGATTATGAAGTTGTCGGGCAATCCATGCTGATGGTGTCTGTGTCCGGCACGGCAGTCGTGATATAAAGGGAACGAAGAAATGCTATCTATCAACAACTTGCATGTGAAGCTTGAAGATGAGGATAAGCAAATCCTCAAGGGTCTAAGCCTTGAAGTTGAAGCGGGCAAAGTCCACGCGATCATGGGGCCAAATGGCTCTGGGAAATCGACGCTGTCTTATGTGCTCTCGGGCAAGGGTGGCTATGAAGTCACAGAAGGCTCAGCCGCATTAGAAGGCGAGGATCTGCTTGATATGGATGTCGAAGAGCGCGCGGCGGCGGGCCTCTTTTTGGCGTTCCAATACCCAGTTGAAATTCCTGGTGTGGGCAATATGACGTTCTTGCGCACGGCCGTGAATTCACAGCGCAAAGCGCGCGGCGAAGACGAGTTGTCGGCGGCAGAGTTCCTCAAAGTGGTGCGCGAAAAGGCCAAAACCTTGAAAATTGATGCAGATATGCTCAAGCGTCCTGTGAATGTTGGCTTCTCCGGCGGCGAGAAAAAGCGCAATGAAATCCTGCAAATGGCTATGCTTGAGCCAAAGATGTGCATTTTGGATGAAACGGATTCGGGCCTTGATGTTGATGCGATGCGCCTTGTGTCTGAGGGCGTGAATGCCCTGCGCGATGCGGGACGTTCGTTTTTGGTGATCACGCATTATCAACGACTTCTTGATCATATCACGCCGGATGTTGTGCATATCATGGCCGACGGTCGGATTATCAAAACAGGCGGCCCAGAGTTGGCGCTTGAAGTTGAGAAAAACGGCTACGCAGACCTTCTCGCTGAGGTATCGGCATGAGTTATGTTGAGTGGTTAGACGCCCAAGAGGGCGAGGGCACCGCGCTCAGCGCGCTAAAGGCAACGGGCCTGCCCGGGCCGCGTGATGAATATTGGCGCTATACTGCCGGCGCACCGTTTTTTAATAGCGCGGCTGTTGCCGCTCAGGGCGCGCCTTTGGCGTGCAAAATGCTGGACACGTTGAAGGGGTATCGCATCTCCATCGTGGATGGTGTGATCGGATCTGATCTGCCGCAAATGTCTGGCGCGCAGGCGCGCCTTGTGCAGGCAGGTGATGTCGCCAAATGGGGCATGTTGAGCGTTGCGGCGCAGACCCCGGTGGCCCGTCCTGCGGCCCTCGTGACGGCGTGCAAAGTTGAGACTGGTCTGCATATCCATGTGACAGGCACGCTCGACAAGCCAATTGTCATTGAACACAGCCACGATGATATGAGCAGCGATATTGCCACGCATATCGTGATTGAAGTTGAAAAAGACGCCTCGGCAACGGTGATCGAAGTTGGACCGCGCAGCGCACGTAGCCTGTCAACGGTCGAGTGTTTTGTCGCAGATGGCGGCGCTTTGGATCATGTGGATGTCGGATCTATCGGATCGCGCCGCGTGGCCCATAAATCCGTTTTGGTGCGCATGGGCGAGAAAAGCCGTTTCTATTCAACGTCCTTGGCCGTGAACTCGGGTCTCACGCGCGAGGAAATTTGGGTTGAGTTACTCGGCGATGAGGCGCAGCTGTCGATTGGCGGGGCCAGCTACGGTCTTGATGGCGATCATGATGATCACACGGTGTTTGTCATTCATGACGCCGTAGCCTGCGAGAGCCGTCAAATTTTCAAAAAAGCACTGAGCAAAGGCTCCAAAGGTGTGTTCCAAGGTAAAATCCTTGTCAAACAAGGCGCGCAAAAGACCGACGGATATCAAATGAGCCAGTCGCTTTTGCTCGATGATGATGCAGAGTTTTTGGCCAAGCCTGAGCTTGAAATCTATGCTGATGATGTGGCCTGTTCGCATGGGTCGACCTCCGGGGCGATTGATGAGACGGCTTTGTTTTACTTGCGCTCGCGCGGCGTGCCCCAAGATGCGGCGATGCAAATGCTGACCCTCTCGTTCTTGGCCGATGCGCTTGGTGAGATCCATAACGAAGAGCTGCGCGATGCCCTGAGCGCAGAATTGGCCGACTGGCTCGCGGCGCGTTGGGCGGGCGGCACGTTTAATGGCGACGCTTGATCGCATCATCGGAACCTATCGCGCTCCTGCGGCAACGTGGGAGGCGATGTTTGACGAAGGCACACGAGAAGATCGCGCCTTGGCCCACCTGATCGGGGGCTGCGTTCTGGCATTCCTGTCCTTTTTGCCGTTTCTTGCACGCGAAGCGCATTTGACGGGGGCGGATTTGAACATGCTCTTGGGCGGCGCCTTGTTTGGATGGATGTTTATTGCGCCCTTGTTGGCCTATGTGTTGAGCCTGATCATATATATCCCGTTGAAAATTATCATGAATTTAAGCGGGGCGCAGGTGCGCCGCATTTTGTTTTGGTCGTTTTTCGCCGCGACACCGCTTTTGTTGATCTTTGGCCTCATTCGGGGTCTATTGGGCGAAGGGTCGGCCTCATCTGCGGTTGGCGTGCTGTGGCTCATGGCCGTGATCTGGGGTCTCTCAACTGGAATTCGCGCAGGGGGGCAATATGCAAAACATGAATTGGCCTGAACTGGCGATGCAAACAATC
>JBDNBY010000193.1:0-10011 GCA_039767595.1 Paracoccaceae bacterium
ATTGTTCAAAAACACATCGCGCCACATCGTTGGATCAGAGGCGGCAATGCGCGTAAAATCCCGAAACCCCGCTGCGGAATATTTGACAACTTCGCTATCGGTCACGCGGGCCAAATCATCGGCCACACCGCACATTGTATAGGCAATCATATGCGGGGCATGCGAGGTGACCGCGAGCACGCGATCATGATGGTCAGGGTCCATTTCATCAACGCGCGCGCCCAATGCGGCCCAAAACGAGGCAAGGCGATCAATGGATGTACGCTGTGTGCCCTCGATCGGCGTGATGAGGCAATAGCGATTGTCAAAAAGCGTCGCAAAGCCAGAGCGCGGGCCGGAATGCTCGGTCCCCGCCAAAGGATGCGCTGGAATAAACGCCGTACCATGGGGCAATACAGGCGCCACAGCATCAATGACCGAGCGTTTGACAGACCCCACATCGGTGAGTGTCGCGCCATCGGCCAAATGTGGGGCGATCTCTCGGGCCACGGCCCCCATCGCACCAACGGGCACACACAGCACGATCAAATCGGCGCCCTGCACGGCCTCGGCTGCACTCTCGGTAACCTCATCACATAGATTAATTTCGCGGGCCACATCCCGTGTCTGAGCGGATCGCGCGTATCCTGTGATCTGCCCAGCGACACCGGCACGCCGCATCGCATGCGCCATAGACGACGCAATCAGCCCAAGACCAATCAAAGCGACTTTATCGTAGATCTGGCTCATGCGGCACTCTGACGGGCCTGTCCAATTGCATGCAGGACTTGGCGGCACGCGCTTTCATCGCCAACGGTGATGCGCAGTGCCTCAGGCAGACCATAGCCTGCAACAGAGCGTACAATAAGACCGGCGGCTTGCAACTCTTCGTTACAGGTTTGCGCCGCCTCAGGTGACGCGAACCGGACCAATAAAAAATTGGCAAAGGATGTATCCACCTGCAGACCAAATTCGCGCAGCCCCTCGGTGAGCATATCGCGGCCGCGGGCATTATTTGTCCGGCAATGCGCGACATATGCTTGGTCTTTGACCGCTGCGGTCGCGACGCCCAGCGCCACAGAGCTTAGGTTAAAGGGTCCGCGAATACGGCCCAATACGTCGATAATATGTGCTGGCGCATAAGCCCATCCGACGCGCATCGCGCCAAGGCCATAGATTTTCGAAAACGTGCGGGTCATCACAACATTCTCATATTGGCGCACCAGCTGAGCGCCCCCATCGTAGCCGTCGACATATTCTGCGTAGGCCCCGTCAAGCACCAGAAGCACATGCGGCGGCAGCCCGTCGGCCAATTCGCGCAGCGTATCATTGGGCAAAAACGTACCCGTTGGATTGGCCGGATTGGCGATAAAGACGATTTTTGTACGCTCCGTCACTGCATTCAAAATCGCTTGGACATCCACGGTGCGATCGGTCTCAGGCACACTGACAGGTGTCGCACCCGCGGCCAGTGTTGAAATGCGGTACATGGCAAAGCCATGCTCGGTGTGGATCACCTCGTCGCCAACACCTGCATAAGCAGAGCAGAGCCACGAGAGAATCTCATCACTGCCAACACCGCAAATCAGCTGATCCACAGGAAGCCCATGCACTTGGCCAATCGCCTCGCGCAATTCGGCATGATCCGTACTGGGATAGCGGTGCATCTCATAAGCGGACCGTTTAAACGCCTCAATCGCGACCTCAGACGGGCCCAAAGGATTTTCATTCGAGCTCAGCTTAATCGGTTGAGCGATCCCTGCAAGTTTAGACGAGCCTCCCTGATAGGGCGCAATCGTCATGATACCGGGCTGTGCAACTGGCAACATCTGTGTCTCTTTCTCGTTCAGTCCTTGATTACCCTTAGCCGTGCCAAAGAGCCAGACAAAAAACAGCCTATGCGCGTTAAGTCGCATAGGCTGTTGATAAAATTCGCGGGTCGGCGTGTAAATTACGACCGTTTTCCAAACCACATGCGCGCAAACAACCCATCTTTGCGGACAAATTGGTGATAGAGCGCCGCCACAATATGCCCTGCCAACAATAGCATCAGAAGCTTTGCCGAAATGCCATGGGCAATGCGCGGTGGGAAGTCGTAAAAGTCTTCTGGCAAGGGGGCGCCACTGCGTTGCATCACAATTTCAAACAGATTCGCTTGGATCGCGAGGCCAAGTCCCGACAGGCACATCAAAATGACCAAACCATACAAGGCCCAATGCGCCAATGCGCCCAAACGATTGACCAAGGCATTGCCAATATCGGCATGGGGCGGTGCGGTTGTCACAAACCGCGTGATGAGCCGCAACACCATCAAGCCCAGAACAATAATCCCAATGGTCATATGCCCTTGAAGGCCATCAATTTTATTCGGGTCTGAATTTGGCGTACCATCAAGCAGAACTGTGCCCGCAACTAAAGCCAAGATTGTCAGTATCGCGGCAATCCAATGCAGTGCGACGGAAATTGGATGATATCGTGTCATGTGATGTTCCCTTAGACATGCGCCCGCCGCGGTGCGAGCCTCGGCACCACCTCATACCGACTTTAGGATAGGGCACAACAAAAAACCCGCCACAAAGGACGGGTGTTTCAAATGCGATGCTTTGCGGCTCAGATTAGTTCTGAGCGTAATATTCGATGACGAGGTTTGGTTCCATAACAACAGGGTACGGAACATCGCTCAATGTCGGTGTGCGCACAAATGTCGCTGTCATTTTGTTGTGATCGGCGTCGATATACTCAGGCACGTCACGCTCGTTCAATTGAACAGCTTCCAAAAGGTTGACGTTTTGCTTGGATTTTTCACGCACTTCCACAACATCACCCTCTTTCACACGGTAGGATGGGATGTTGACGCGCTTGCCATTGACCAACACGTGGCCGTGGTTCACGAACTGACGCGCAGAAAAGACAGTCGGCACGAATTTCGCGCGGTACACAACGGCGTCCAAGCGGCGCTCGAGCAGGCCGATGAGGTTTTCACCTGTATCACCGCGCACACGTTCCGCTTCGGCAAAGATGCGGCGGAATTGCTTTTCCGTCATATCGCCGTAATAACCCTTGAGCTTTTGCTTGGCGCGCAGCTGTAGACCAAAGTCAGAAAGTTTGCCTTTACGGCGCTGACCGTGCTGACCTGGGCCATATTCGCGGCGGTTAAACGGTGATTTTGGGCGACCCCAGATGTTTTCGCCCATGCGGCGGTCGATTTTGTATTTGGCAGCAGTTCTTTTTGTCATCTGCTGATCTCCTTCTTTTAACCGGTTCTCGGACGCTGCACGCTGTGACCACGTGCCGTATCATCGAACCAAATCGCACCCCCAGTTGAGGGCAGTATGAAGGGCGTTGTCCTCTTGTTCATACACTGCGCTTGCGCACATTTATGGAACACGACAGGAATCTCCTTGCGGAGGCCACCAACACCATGGAGCGCCACATGACATTGCACAGCCACGGAGTCAATAGAGTTCCGAACATGGAATGCGTTTACACGCTATGTTCGGTCGATTTAACCATTGGGCCGTACACAACAGCCCATCAAATGGTCGTTGACCAATCCGCAGGCCTGCATCCACGCATAGACAATCGTCGGGCCGCAAAATTTAAAGCCGCGCTTTTTCAAATCTTTGCTCAGCTGCGTTGACAGGGGCGTGGCGGCGGGGATTTGGGATTTGTCGGTGTATTGATTGTCAAGCGGCGCCCCATCTACATAGGCCCAGCAATACTGAGAAAACGGCATCTCTTGCTCTAGGCGTAAAAACGCCTGTGCATTTGTGATGGTCGCCCCGATTTTGCCGCGGTGCCGAATAATGCCCGCGTTTTGCAACAGCGCCTCAACCTCTGCCTCGCCCCATGTTGCGATGATATTGGGATCAAAATCGGCAAAGGCCGCGCGAAAATTATCGCGTTTTTTGAGAATTGTGATCCAAGAGAGCCCCGCTTGAAACCCATCTAGGATAAGTTTTTCCCATAAAGCGCGGCTGTCATACTCGGGCACGCCCCATTCTGTGTCATGATATCGGATGTATTCAGGGTCAGCGGTATCCCACGCGCAATTTTGTAACATATAATTGCCACCCGTTGAAATAATAGTTTGCTGCACTGCAACATATGCGCTATAGCCATGCCCAGATTGCGTGAGTCTATAGTGACGACATCACGCCAGACAAGCAAGGAGAGTTTTATGACCAATATCGTGATCGCCTCTGCGGCCCGCACCGCCGTCGGCAGCTTTAACGGATCGTTTGCCAATACACCGGCCCATGACTTGGGCGCCTGCGTCCTGCGCGCACTGGTCGAACGTGCGGGCATCGCACCTGAAGAGGTCAGCGAAACCATCCTTGGTCAAGTCCTCACCGCCGCCCAAGGTCAAAACCCTGCGCGCCAAGCACACATTAACGCAGGCCTGCCCAAAGAGGCCGCCGCATGGGGCATCAACCAAGTGTGCGGCTCGGGATTGCGGGCCGTGGCCCTCGCGGCCCAGCATGTCGCCCTTGGCGATGCCGAGATTGTTTTAGCGGGCGGTCAAGAAAACATGTCGATGAGCCAACACGCAATGCACCTGCGGGCCGGCACGAAAATGGGCGACACAAAAATGATCGACACGATGATCCGTGACGGCCTGTGGGATGCGTTCAACGGATACCACATGGGCCAAACGGCCGAGAATGTCGCCGCCCAGTGGGAGATCACCCGCGAGATGCAAGACGCCTTTGCCCTTGCCTCACAAAACAAAGCCGAGGCTGCGCAAAAGGCCGGCAAATTCGCCGATGAAATCACGCCCTTTACCGTCAAAACGCGCAAAGGCGAGACGATCGTTGACCAAGACGAATATATCCGCCACGGCGCCACGATTGAGAGCATGGAAAAACTGCGCCCTGCCTTTGCCAAAGACGGCTCTGTGACGGCTGGCAACGCGTCGGGCATCAATGACGGTGCGGCGGGCGCCTGTGTGATGAGCGCGCAGAATGCCGAGAAACGCGGCATCGAGCCATTGGCGCGCATTGCCTCTTATGCCACGGCGGGCCTTGATCCGTCGATCATGGGCGTGGGGCCGATCTATGCCTCTCAAAAAGCCTTGGCCAAAGCAGGCTGGACAGCCCAAGATCTTGATTTGGTCGAAGCCAACGAAGCCTTTGCCGCCCAAGCCTGCGCCGTGAACAAAGACATGGGCTGGGATCCTCAGATTGTGAACGTCAACGGCGGCGCCATTGCCATCGGTCACCCTATCGGCGCTTCGGGCGCGCGGGTGTTGAACACGCTCTTGTTTGAAATGCAGCGCCGCGGCGCGAAAAAGGGCCTCGCGACCTTATGTATCGGTGGCGGCATGGGCGTCGCCATGTGCCTAGAGCGCCCGTAATCAACCACTGTCAAAAAACGAATTAGGAGAAATCACATGTCAAGAGTAGCCCTCGTTACAGGTGGATCGCGCGGCATCGGCGCGGCGATCTCGCTTCAACTCAAAGAGGCGGGATACACCGTTGCGGCCACATATGCCGGCAATGACGAAAAGGCCGCCGCCTTTACCGCCGAAACTGGGATCAAAACCTATAAATGGGACGTGGCCGATTATGAGGCATGCAAAACCGGCATCGCCCAAATCGAGGCCGATCTCGGCCCTGTTGAGGTCTTGATCAACAACGCAGGGATCACACGCGATGCCCCGTTCCACAAAATGACGCCCGAGCATTGGCACGATGTGATCAACACGAACCTTACAGGCGTGTTCAACATGACACATAACGTGTGGGCCGGCATGCGCGAGCGTAAGTTTGGCCGCATTGTGATCATCTCATCGATCAATGGTCAAAAGGGTCAATTTGCCCAAGTGAACTATGCCGCATCCAAATCGGGCGATCTGGGTATCGTGAAATCTTTGGCCCAAGAAGGCGCGCGCTTTGGCATCACGGCCAATGCCGTTTGCCCTGGCTATATCGCGACGGAAATGGTGATGGCCGTGCCTGAAAAAGTGCGCGACAGCATTGTTGCTCAAATTCCGGCAGGCCGTTTGGGCGAGCCAGAAGAGATCGCGCGCTGCGTCAAATTCCTTGTGTCGGATGATGCGGAGTTTATCAACGGCTCGACAATTTCGGCCAACGGTGCGCAGTTCTTCGTGTAACGGCTCAGGCCACACTCAAATACAAAGGGCCGCGTCATGCGGCCCTTTTTTATCACTCACCGCCCAATGACATGGCGGCACGTTCAATATCTTCTTTGATCTTAAGCTTGCTTTTCTTCATGGATGCCAGCTCTAAACCATCAACGCTTGGATGTCGTTCAGCCTCTTCAATCTGTTTTGAAATCGACGCATGTTTGGATTTCAACGAATGCAGATGAGATTCTAGGCTCATAGTACCCTCCATGTTTAGGTGTGGACACGATAAGCCTGCCATAGGGCTTTGCCTTTGTCACATGTTTTCTTAGCCGCGCTGCGGCAAGGTGAGTGCCGCGCCATCACGCAAAACGGCCTCAATCGCAGGTTGATATTTATCAACTTTCCCTGCGGTTTGTGGCGCAGATGGATGCAAAATTATTGGAAAATGTAAGGAAAACGCAGATTTCCCCCCCTTGCGGGCCCGTATCAATAGCGTCCGCGCAGGCCGATGTGCATATGCAGCAATGGGGTAGGCCTCAAAAGCGAAATCCTGCTCAAAAAACGCATTGGACATCTCAGGAAACTGCGCGGCATTGATTAAAAAATGAGCATATCCCTTAGGTTTGAGCCGTTTATAGGCCAATTTTACCCAATTCAAAAGCGCCGTATCCTGCCCTCGGCCCGACTCGCGGGTGCTCGAGTACGCCGCACTGCCACGGGCGCGATCAAAAAACGGGGGGTTGGCGATAACATGGTCAAAGCTCATTTGCTTGAACGCATCACTTGGCTCAGTGATATCCTCGTGTAAAAGCGTGGCTGGAATTTGATTGAGCGCGGCATTCTCTTGCGCCAACGACAGAAGCTGCGCATGCCGCTCAATCCCCACGAGCCGAAGATCGCCCACACGGCGCGCCAAGCACCACAAGGCCGTCCCCACGCCGCAGCCCAACTCGCAGATCGCCTCGCCTGTTCGTGCAGGGACCGCCGCCGCCAAGAGCACAGGATCAAGGCCCGCGCGATAGCCCAATCGCGGTTGTTTGATCTGCAAACGCCCCCCTAAAAAGGCATCCACCGTCGTTTCGTCAGACTGTGACATCGCCCCTCCTCTTCTTTGGCCTTTGGTCTATAGCGTGCATCGGCACAGAGCCTCTTAACATCCGAGTTTAAACATGGTTATACATCTGCGACGAGGAAGTGAACATGACCGATATGACCACCGAGCCCTATGAATGGCTCAGCGCACATCTTGCCGATAAAATGACCCATGTTGATCATGAGATCGCCCTGCGGTTCAAATCACAAGCGGCCCCGCGCATTGACGCCATTGGCGCCCATTTGATCAGTGCCGGCGGCAAACGCCTGCGCCCCCTGCTGACCATCGCGGCGGCGCAAAGCCTCGGCTATCAAGGGCAAAGTGATGTCCTCTTGGCCACTGCGGTCGAATATATCCACACCGCGACCCTCTTGCATGACGATGTCATTGATGAAAGCGACCAACGTCGCGGCCGGCCCACCGCCAATCGCCTGTGGGACAATACATCGAGTGTTTTGGTTGGTGATTACCTCTTCTCGCGGGCGTTTCAGCTGATGGTGGAAACGCAAAATTTGCAAGTGCTCGATATCCTCTCGGCCGCGTCATGTACCATTTCCGAGGGCGAGGTTTTGCAAATGACCGCCGCGCGGGATTTGGCCACGGATGAGGCCATTTATTACCGTGTGATCCGCGGCAAAACCGCCGCTTTGTTTTCCGCCGCAACGCAGGCAGGGGCCGTTTTGGCCACATCTGACCCTACGGCGCAGCAAGCCTTGTTTGACTTTGGCGATGCGCTTGGCATTTCGTTTCAAGTTGTGGATGACCTTCTGGATGTCACGGGCGATAGTGCTAAGACCGGCAAAAACATTGGGGATGATTTCCGCGAACGTAAGCTGACCCTACCGATGATCAAGGCGATTGCCGCCAATCCCGACGCCCGCCCCTTTTGGCAGCGCACCATCGAAAAAGGCGAGCAGACGGAGGGCGATCTTGAGTATGCTTTGTCGCAAATGACCACCACCGGTGCCATCGCCGAGGCGAGACGCGACGCCCAAGATTGGGCCGACCGCGCCAAGGAGGCGCTTGTCCCCTTGCCCGATACTCCGATCAAGTTGGCCTTGGGGCATTTGGCTGATTTTGTTGTGGCGCGCGTGGTCTAAGCGATCGCCGTCACAGGCGCCGACCCCAGCGGCGTCGCACAGACCCACCACTCAGGATGGGCATGCTGGATGCTCTTTGCGGCGCGGTGCGCGGTGTGTTCCGACGGGTAAATGCCAAAGCATGTCGCCCCCGACCCCGACATCCGCGCCAATTGGCACTGATCCGATCCCTCGATCACGTTTAGGCACTGCGCAATGATCGGCGCGACGGAAATCGCCGCGTCTTGCATATCATTGCGCTGCGCACGCAGCCACGCAATCAAATCGCTGGGTCTCGTTGGAATAGGTGCGGTCAGGGGCGGGTTCGTTTTCACTGTAATCGCCTTGAAAATCTGAGGCGTGGGGACATGGACACGCGGGTTGACCAACACCGCCTGCAAAGGCTCGATATGCGGCAAGAGCGTGACCTTGTCGCCGATCCCTTGCATACGGGCGGTGTGCGCCGCGCAGCACACAGGCACATCTGCGCCCAACTGCACAGATTGCGCCGTTGGGACCGCGACTCCCTTCGCTCGTGCAAGGGCGCGCAACACCGCCGCGGCATCGGCAGAGCCGCCGCCAATGCCCGCTTGGATAGGCAGGTGTTTGTCTAAATGGATGGTGGCGCGTTGCCCCATCAACCGCGCGGCCTGTACGCACAGATTATCCCCATTGGCCAACTCTGGCGTCGCCATTAGGCCACTGACGGTAAACCCTTCGGCACCGAGGGTCACCTCCACACGGTCGGCACATGCGAGCGCAAAACTCACTAGACTATCTAACAGATGATACCCATCCGCCCGTTGCCCTGTAATATGCAGCGCAAGGTTCACTTTTGCATAGGCGTATTCAGTGATGCTAGCCATCGCTGGAAAGGCCGCCTGTGGCGATCTTTTCGCGGATCAACTCGGCCTCTTTAGGCTCTGGATCTAGCGACAAGGCCCGCTGCCACTGCACCATCGCCTCGCGAACGCGGCCCACACGGTAATAAATATCCCCCAAATGATCGTTGATAATGGGGTCAAAGGGCATCAATTGCGCCGCACGCTCCATCGGGGCAACGGCCTCGGCATAGCGGCCCAAACGGTAATAGCCCCACGCCAAACTATCCAAAATATGCCCACTGCGCGGCTCAATCTCGACCGCGCGCTGGATGAACTGGAGCGCCTCATCATATTGATCGCTCAGCTCAAGCATCGAATAGCCAAGGTAATTCAGGATCGAGGCGTTATCAGGCTGCAGGTCGAGCGCCGCGCGCAGATCACTTTCGGAATTCGGCCAGTCGCCCAAACGTTCGCGCACGATGCCGCGCGAGAAGAGATAAAGCCATCGATTGGGCGATCCATCGGCGAGCAATTCAATCGCTTGGCCATAGGCGCCCTCGGCGTCGGCGAACATATCTTGATACCGGTAGGCATCCCCCAGCCGCGCCCAAACCATGGGCAAGTTTGGATAGGCTTGGGTCAGATCGATCAATGTCTCGACGGCCTGCGCAAATTCATCTTGCGCCAACTGTGCGTCGACCACGCCCAATTGTGCATATAAAAAATAGGGCGATTCACGCTCAAGCCGAGGGTAGTTGGCGACAGCTTGATCATATTGCTCTAGATCGGCCAGCAGCCCCGCAGACAAGATTTGCGCCGGAACATGCGAGGGGGCGATATACTGAGCCGCGCGGCTATAGACGAGACGAAACAGCGGATCGACATCATTGCCCAGCGTCGAGGAAATCAAATAAAACACCTCAGCCGCCCCTTCGCGTGCAGAGG
>JBDNBY010000194.1:0-6309 GCA_039767595.1 Paracoccaceae bacterium
AGGGCGGCGCGATGAGAAACAGATAACGCTCTTTGATTCAGTGGGCTTTGCGATCGAGGATTTCTCGGCCCTACGATATGTGCACGACCAGCTCGCGGCGCATGGGACATTCGATCACTTGGATATGATTGCCGATCCCGATGATCCGCGCGATCTATTTGGCATGGTGCGCCGCGCGGCAGGAGGAACGTCATGACACACGCAGGATCACACCCGACGGCATCGGCGGCACAGCCCGTGACGATGACTGAAGAGAGCGTTTTACGCGCGGCGCTAGGCACCATTGACCTTGCACAGCCCGCACGCGACAAGATCGTCAGCCATTCTGCCACATGGGTTGCGGCGTTGCGCGCTCAAAAGCGTGCCTCGATGATGGAGCTTTTCTTATCGGAATATGGCCTATCGACCCAAGAGGGTGTTGCTCTGATGTGCTTGGCCGAGGCGCTTTTGCGCGTGCCCGATGCCCAGACGATGGATGATTTGATCGAAGATAAGATCGCCGCAAAAGAATGGGGATCCCACTTGGGTCATTCGCATTCGCCGCTGATCAATGCCTCGACCTGGGCGCTATTTTTGACGGGTCAGGTTTTGGATGAAGGCAAAGACGCCTCGATCTTGAACACGCTAAAGGGCGCGGTCAAACGTCTGGGCGAGCCTGTCATACGCACGGCCGTGCACCGCGCGATGCGCGAGATGGGGCGCCAATTCGTGTTGGGCGAAACGATCCAAAGCGCTAAGGCCCGCGCCGCCAAGCAAGAGGCCAAAGGCTATACATATTCCTATGATATGCTGGGCGAAGCGGCGATGACCGAGGCGGATGCTGCGCGGTATTTTGCGGCCTATGCCGCCGCGATCAATGATATTGCGCACGCGGCAACATCACCAGATATTCGTCAAAACCCTGGAATTTCGATTAAACTCTCGGCGCTCTACCATCGGTACGAGCCGCTGCAGCGTGCGCATGTGATGACCCATTTGGTGCCTAAAACGCTTGAATTGGCGCAAAAGGCCAAGGCGGCCAAGATTGGCCTGACGATCGATGCCGAAGAGGCCGAGCGCCTCGAGCTGTCATTAGATGTGATCGAGGCTGTCCTCAGCGACCCCTCGCTTGCGGGATGGGATGGCTTTGGTGTGGTGGTGCAGGCCTATAGCCTGCGCGCGGCGGCGGTCATTGACCGGCTCTATGCCCTTGCAACGCGGTTGGATCGCAACATCATGATACGCCTTGTCAAAGGAGCCTATTGGGACACTGAGATTAAACATGCCCAAGTCGAAGGGCATGGCGGCTATCCCGTCTTTACCCACAAGGCGGCGACGGATGTGAATTACATTTCCTGCGCGCAGCAGCTCTTGGGCTATAATGACCGGATGTATCCGCAGTTTGCCACGCATAATGCCCATACGATGGCCGCGGTTCTTGAACTGAGCGATGCCGATCATCACTTTGAATTTCAGCGCCTGCATGGTATGGGCGAGGCGCTGCATGAGTTGGTCAAACAAGAGGCCGGCCGCGCTTGCCGTAACTATGCCCCTGTGGGTGCGCATCGGGATTTGCTGGCCTATTTGGTGCGGCGTCTGTTGGAAAATGGTGCCAACAGTTCCTTTGTTCACAAGATTGTGGATTTGGCGACCCCTGCGCGGGATGTTGTCGCGGACCCTATTGCGATGGTCGAGGCATTGGTAAATGATCATGCGCTGCCTGTGATTGATCCCCCTGCGGCGATGTTCGGGGCGGCGCGCGTGAATTCCAAAGGTTTGAATATTGGCGATGCCGCAGAACTGAGCGCCTATCTTGGTGAGGTGGCGCAGGTTGACCTGCCGCGCCGTGCCCATCACCGTGTGGGCCGCGCTGAGGCGGTGATCAACCCCGCCACGCTGCAGACGATCGGCACCGCCTATTTCATGAGCGCCGATGACGCCGACGCGGCCTGCGCGCGCTGCGTTCCATGGTCGGCGCCTGTCCATGACCGTGCGCAGGCGCTTTTACGCGCTGCGGATCTTTACGAGGCGCATAGCGCTGAATTGACTGCCCTTTTGATGCAAGAGGCGGGTAAGACCCTGCTCGATTGTATCGCCGAAATTCGAGAGGCCGTTGATTTTTTGCGCTTTTACGCGACGCAGGCCTGCGCTTATTCTCAGCCGCCGCGCGGCGTGTTTGCCTGTATTGCGCCGTGGAATTTCCCCTTGGCGATTTTCACAGGGCAAATTGCGGCGGTTTTGGCAACTGGCAATGGGGCGCTGGCCAAGCCAGCCGAGACGACACCTTTGATTACCGACCTTGCTGTGCAACTGATGCATCAAGGCGGCGTGCCAGAGGCGAGCCTTATGTTGATCAATGGTTATGGGGGCGAAGTCGGCCCTGTGCTGGCGGCGCATGATGTGGTGAGTGGCGTGGCCTTTACCGGCTCGACGGCAACGGCGCAGCGTATTCATCGCACTCTTGCCCAAAATCGGCCCGCCGATAGCGTTTTGATCGCCGAGACTGGCGGGCTTAATGCGATGATTGTCGATAGCACTGCGTTGTTAGAGCAAGCTGTGCGCGATATTGTGGCCTCTGCCTTTCAATCTGCGGGGCAGCGCTGCTCTGCGCTGCGTGTGCTTTATGTTCAAGAGGATGTCGCCGATGCGCTTGAACATATGCTCTTTGGGGCGATGGATGCTTTGCGCTTGGGTGATCCGATGGCCACTGATACGGATGTCGGCCCGATCATTGACGCCGCGGCGCACGATAAAATTGCACGCTATATCGCGGATGCGCGCGCGGCGGGCCGAGTGCTGCATCAAGGGGCGGCGCCGGTGGGGGGGTATTTCATGGCCCCCGCTGCGCTGCGCGTCGCAGGGATCGCAGATGTGCGCGAGGAAATCTTTGGCCCCGTGTTGCATATTGCGCGGTACAAGGCCAGTGATCTGGATGCGGTGATCGATGCCATCAACGCCACAGGCTATGGGCTGACCTTTGGGGTGCATACGCGGATTGATGCCCGTGTTCAGCATATGATTGAGCGCGTGAATGTCGGTAACTTATATGTCAATCGCAATCAAATTGGGGCCGTTGTGGGCGTTCAACCCTTTGGTGGTTATGGCTTGTCTGGGACAGGGCCAAAGGCGGGTGGTCCGCTCTATTTGCGCAGGTTTTTGCATCACACTGGCCAAGATGAAACACCGCGCGATGATGTGTTGCACGGCCCCACGGGCGAGAGCAACCGCTACATGACCCGCGGTTTGGATCATGTGCTGTGCCTTGGGCCCAGCGCACAGGACGCGCAGGCGCAAGCGCACTGGGCCGCGGCGTGTGGATGCACGAATGTGCAGATCGCAAGCCTTGATGCGATCACAGGGCACACAAGCGCCGTCCTCTTTTGGGGAGAGGCGTCTGCCGCACAGGCCGTACGCCAAGAGTTGGCCGAACGCGAGGGCCCCATCACGCGCTTGATCCTTGATCGCGATGCTGATCAGCTGTGCCAAGAGGTCTGTGTTTGTGTGGATACGACAGCCTCGGGCGGGAATGTCGCGCTTTTGGCGATGTCGGAGTAACCCAAGGGCGGGGCGGCGGCACGGGCCATCTTTTGCTTGTTTCCCAATCTGGCTGCGCGCAGGGTTTGCATTGCGCGCAGTTTGGCCTTAGGGACATGGGAAAAAAGGATAGAAGCCGTGACGATAACTTTGCATCACCGCGATTTGCCTGCTGATCTGGATTTGGGGCCGATTGTGGCCATCGATTGCGAGGCGATGGGCCTCAATCATATGCGCGACCGCTTGACCTTGGTTCAGCTCTCGAGCGGTGATGGCACGGCGCATTTGGTGCAAATTGAACGTGGCCAGACTGAGGCGCCTCATCTTAGCGCGCTCTTGACCGATCCCAAGGTGGAAAAGCTGTTTCACTTTGGCCGATTTGACATTGCCTTGATGTATCACACGTTTGGTGCGCTGACGGCGCCGGTGTTTTGCACCAAAATCGCCAGTAAATTAGTGCGCACCTTTACCGATCGTCACGGTCTGCGCAATTTGTGCCAAGATCTGATTGGTGTGGATATCTCAAAACATCAGCAATCCAGTGATTGGGGCGCCCCCGTTTTGAGCCAAGCGCAAATGGAATATGCCGCCTCTGACGTGCTCTATCTGCATCAGCTGCGCAGCGTTTTGATTGAGCGTTTGGAACGTGAAGATCGCATGGAACTGGCGCAAAAATGCTTTGATTTCCTCCCCGCGCGGGCGCAGCTTGATATCGCAGGCTGGCCCGAGCTTGATATCTTTACGCATTAACGATGGTGCAGGCGCGGCGCTATATGGCTCGAGTGCGGTTTTTGAAAATCGTATTGCCGTTGGCGGCGATCGTCTCTTTGTCTTTGGTGTTTTTGCTGGCCAAAGAAATCCCACTGAATGCCAATGCCATTTACCTCGATAAGCGTGCCACCAATGTTGACAACGCGCGCGAAATGCTCACTCCGCAATTTCAAGGCGCCTCTGACGCTGGCTGGCCGATTGAGTTTAGCGCACGCAGCACCTTTACCAAATCCACCGATGGCACATTGATCGAGGCGATCAGCCCGCGGTTTTTGGTCACCGATGACGAGGCGCGCCGCCTGCGCGGCTGGGGCAGTACCGGATCTTATGCCATGCACGAGGGGATGGTTGATCTCAACGGCGGTGCCACAGTGATCCGAAGTGACGGGTTTCGCATGGCGTCAGATAAGATTTTATACGACTTGAATACAAACCGCGTTTTCACGCATACTCCGATGGAGGGGCTCATGCCCTTTGGCACAGTGCGCTCGGACAAAGTAGAGATCTCTCTTGGCCAAGAGGGACAAGGCATGACCGGTCGCTTTATGGGCAATGTGCGCGTCGTGTACACGCCAGAGCAAGGAGAGAGCAGATGACATTCCACCCACAGATTTGGGCCGCAGTGCTTGGCATGGCGATCCTATGCATGGGCGGCGCGGTACAGGCGCAATCGGACGAGAGTTTCGGCGATCAAGATCACGATCGCTCTGCCCCGATTGAGATTGTCTCTGACACGTTGGATGTGGACGATGAAAATGGCGTCGCCGTCTTTACAGGCAACGTCGTCGCGACCCAAGATGACATGCTCCTTGAGGGGCAAGAGGTGCGCGCCTATTATAATGAGGCCGGCGATATTGAGCGGATCGAAGCCTATGAAGATGTGGTTTTCATCAGTGCTGGCGATCGGGCCACGGGTGATGAAGGCACATATTATATGGATACCGAAATGGTCATCATGATGGGCAATGTCGTCGTTGTCCGTGATGGTGAACTCTCCTCAAAAGGTGACGAAGCGCGCATCAACTTGGCCACAGGCCGTGCGCAAATGGCGGGCCGTGTGCGCACCATTTTGACCCCCCAAGCGAGCGAGTAACACATGAGCCGACCCCAAGGGCTAGTGGTTGAAAACCTGCAAAAAGCCTATAAAAAACGCGTGGTGATCCGCGATGTGTCACTGTCGCTCTCTCAAGGCGAGGTTGTCGCCCTTTTGGGGCCCAATGGCTCTGGAAAATCGACGACGTTTTATGCCATTGCGGGGCTCGTGCCATCCGATGGTGGACGGGTCTTTGTCGATGGCGAGGATATATCGCACCTTCCCATTCATCGCCGCGCGCGCAAGGGGATCGGCTATTTGCCGCAGGAAATGTCGATCTTTCGCGGCCTCTCGGTCCAAGAAAACATCATGGCCATTTTGGAAGTGGCTGTGCCCGACAAAGCACAGCGCAAACAGCGTCTTGAGCAATTGCTTGAGGAATTCTCAGTGACTCACCTGCGCGATGCGCCGGCATTGGCCCTCTCTGGGGGCGAGCGGCGCCGTGTGGAAATTGCCCGCAGCCTTGCGGCCAATCCCAACTATCTTCTCTTGGACGAGCCGTTTGCCGGCGTCGATCCGATCTCGGTCAATGACATTCGTGAATTGGTGTCTGACCTCAAAAGCCGCGGCATTGGCGTCTTGATCACCGATCACAATGTGCGGGAAACTCTTGAGATTGTGGACCGTGCGTATATTTTGCATGACGGCACAGTGCTGATGTCAGGATCGGCCCAAGAAGTGGTTGAGAATGAACAAGTGCGCCGCGTTTACCTCGGCGATGATTTCAAAATTTCGTAAATTTATGTCCAATGCGGTGTTTGCGCCCCAGGCAGGCTATGACGCGCGGGATATACATCATGTGGGCCCACGTCCATCGCGGCGCAAAACGACTGCACCCATGCATCGTCCATCAATATGAAATCAAGCACAGATCCTTGAAAGTCAGAGTCTGCAACTTGTGTCCGAAAATCAGCCTCTTGGCAGCCTGTCGC
>JBDNBY010000195.1:0-2544 GCA_039767595.1 Paracoccaceae bacterium
AAATCCAAATATTAATATCCGAGATTGAACAGTCAATTTCTCAAAATCAACGCAGTCAATATTTAAGTCGGGGACAATCTGCGATCTCGATGTCGGTTTGGGCCAATGCGTGGAGCGATTTGCAAAGGCAAGGGCGCTCTATTTGGGCAGAAATTGACCAACTGCGCAGGAGTTCGATTGCGCAGGCAGAACTACGCTCCAACCTCGGGCCAATTTCTGCTCTGCTCCTCATCGCGCTTGCGGCGTTTTTCGCAACGCGAGGCACTCGCCGTCGCTTATTGCGTGTCGCGGATCAAGGGGCGCTAGAAAGTACGGCGCACAACCTTGTTAAGTTTGTCTTACCAATTTTCAACGCTTTGGTGGCTGTTGGTATCACCTATGCATTGACACAAAGCCTCATTTTAACAGGTGTGATTGGCCCGCGTGGCACGCTTACTCTGAGTCAAATTTGGATTTGGGTGGCCATTTACACAGGCGTGCCAGCCGTGTCAGAGCTGAGTAAACATGTCGACGGCAAGCTGTCTTGTTTGTCAGACGCGCTGAGCGCTCGATTTGTGGCAATATCTTTAATATTGGGCGTCGGATCGTCGCAATGGATGACCCTGTCGACGGTGACTAACGATGTCTTTACAGTCTTTACGTCCATAATCGTGGCATTGGCCATTTTGACTATTTTACGCATCGCGCGCGTGCTGGCCCCGGCGTTGCCAGACTCACGGCGCAGTCTTCTCGCGGCGTCGTGGATCCTGAGCGGCGGCGTATTTCTCACTTGGGTCCTGTCATACATGATTGCGGCTCATGATGTATCGCTCTCTTTGTTGACTTCCTTGGCGGTCGTTTGGTTTGCAATTGCGACATATGGCGGGGTGGCCGCGATCATCGGCCTTGGCTTCACCCACACATCGAGCACCGCGAAGTTATTGAAAATAAGCCTAAAAGTCATCATCGGCTTAGCTGTGATTGTGCAACTCCTACTCGTTTGGGGTGTGCGCAGCACCACATTGTTGAGTTTCTGGTCTCAGTTTGTCGATGGTTTTTATGTTGGATCTACTGAGATTAAACCGGCAGATTTTATTAGTTTTGTGGCGGTTTTCGTGGTTGGTTATCTGCTGACACGCGCGGCCCAACGCGCGTTGAAAGAAAACATACTTCCTCTGACGCGTGTCGATAAAGGCGGGCAAAATGCCATTGTCGCGGGGGCAGGGTATGTTGGTATTTTTATTGCTGCCTTGATTGCCGTGTCCGCAACTGGGCTTGATCTGTCCTCTTTGGCGATTGTGGCTGGTGCGTTATCCGTTGGTATCGGTTTTGGTCTACAAAATATCGTGTCGAATTTTGTATCTGGCCTTATCTTGCTCATCGAGCGCCCCATTAGCGAAGGGGACTGGATTGAAGTGGGCGGTAAAATGGGAACCGTTCGACGGATTTCTGTGCGCTCCACACGGATTGAGACATTCGATCGGACGGATCTGATTATCCCCAATGCCGATCTTGTGTCTGGAGTCGTCACCAACTGGACCCGAGGAAATACATTGGGCCGGCTGATCGTCTCTATTGGCGTGGCCTATGGCAGCGACACCCGCCGTGTGCAGTCCGTCCTCGAAGACGTTGCGGCATCGATTGAGGGCGTGCAGATGACACCGCCGCCGTCGGTGGTGTTTTCCGGCTTTGGGGCCAGCTCGCTTGATTTCCAAGTTCGGGCGATCTTGGTGGATGTGAACAACATGCTCTCTATTCAAACTGACCTGAATCACGCGATCGCGGAGCGGTTTGAAAAAGAGGGAATTTCAATGCCCTTTCCACAAATGGATGTTTGGATGCGATCATCTGAAAAAGAGACGTAAAACGCCTTGCACATGGTATAGGTTTTTGATTATGTCGGCGGCGGAGCGGTGGCCGAGTGGTCGAAGGCGCACGCCTGGAAAGTGTGTAGGCGGGGAACCGTCTCGAGGGTTCGAATCCCTTCCGCTCCGCCATACTTACAAAATCTCGAACAGCATGTGATACACTGTCACATCGGCCCCTGCGGGCGCTTTGGGCGTTTAAGATTTAGGCGCCTCTAAAGTATTGACTTGAACATAGTCTAGGTTAGGTCACTGCTATGAAATCAAAACCCATTGACCCTGCAATCGTGAGCGAGATTATCGAGATGGCGCTGAGTGATCGCGCCAGTTTTGAGCAAATCCGTCTGTTGCATGGCCTTGGCCAAGACGACGTGAAAAAGGTAATGCGGCAAAACTTAAAATCCGGAAGCTATCGCGCGTGGCGCAGACGGGTTCGTGCATTTGCGGACAGGCGCGAAGTTTATAAGTAAAGCGACAAGCGTGGATTATCCGAAGTATATAAGTAAAGCGACAAGCGTGGATTATCCCCTGAGTACCCTCGCGCATGACGTAACATGTGCACAGCAGACTGGGCTCGCTATGCCGGAGACCCCACGCCCAAAACGAGGTCATTTGCCGGGTTTCGATCCATGTGCGTGATGTCTCGTAGTGCATATAAAGGCAGTGTTTGAGGCGTCAAAAGCCATTTCGAATATAACTC
>JBDNBY010000196.1:0-3236 GCA_039767595.1 Paracoccaceae bacterium
TCGGTGAGGGTTTGCGCCTCGGCTGTGGGGCGGATGATATTATAGCTCATGGATCAGACCTTTTCGTTTTCTGACGGCACATAGGGCAGGGGATGCGTGGGGATCCGTTTGGACTGCTTGATCAGGGCGTTATCCACCACCGCGGGAATGAGGGCATTGAGCCCTGCAAAAATCCGTTCAGCCATGCCTGGGTAAACAGTGCTGCGCCGTTTGGTGATGCCGCACCATGCTTTGCGCGCGACTTGTTCGGGACTGTCTAATTTCATCTCAAAGGGTGCGATGAGGTGGTCAAATTGCGATTGCGCCGGTGTCCGTGTGGCGCGCGGCGCGATATAGCTGACGGTGATGGAATATTCCTCTAATTCGCGGCGAAGTGCATCGGACAGGCCGCGCAAGGCAAATTTGCTTGCGGAATAGCTTGTGAAATAAGGAAAAGCGATCATCCCAAACATTGAGCCGATATTGGCGATATGCCCTTTACGGCGCGCCAAGGCAGGGATCAGGTCGCGCGTGAGCAAAATCGGTGCGATTAGGTTTGTCTCCATCACGCGCGCAATGTCGTGATCTTGTTGATCGGTGATCCGTCCTACGCTGAGGCAACCTGCATTGTTGATCAGCAGATCCAACCCATCCCCGATTGCATCACAGATACGAAGGCGATCTTCGGAACGGGTGATGTCTGCATCGACCACAACAATGGAAACGCCCGTGATCTGTGCCGCTGTTTCCTCAAGTGCAGAAAGACGGCGACCAACTAAAACCAAATCGTAGCCTGCTCGCCCCGCTTCGAGGGCAAGGGCGCGGCCAATGCCAGAACCTGCGCCTGTGATGACAGCTAAGGGTGGATGGGACGACATTAAGCATATTCCTTTGCTGGGTAGGTGAGGGGAAATTTCGGGGCGGTTTTCGACAATTCGGACAGCATATTGCGAGCAATGCCGCCGCCTGCTTTCAATAGATTTGGTAGATTGGCAGGAACCATGATCACCGAAGCTGGGCGGGCGTAACTTGGCAATGCTGCGAGATGCGTTGCGATATGCTCTGGGGTGATGTTCCCGCGCAAAGCGGCAAGAATTTCCAACTCGCCTTGTGGGGTCTGCCATAAACCTGCTGCAACAATGCGCGGATCCGCACCAAGGCAGGCTTCGACCCATTCGGGGTTTATATTGCGGCCCGCCGGGGTGACGATCAGCCAGTCCTTGCGGCCCTCGATGATAAGATACCCATCTTCAATGCGCCCCAAATCGCCTGTGCGCCATGGGGCTTCAGGGGCAGGGGCGCCAAGATAGCCCTCCATAACGCTTGGGCCAGACACAACGATTTCACCGTTATCAATCCAAGCGTTCACGCCTGATAGGATTTTTCCAACTGTGCCGTGACGCAAAGCGCCCACGCGGTTCATCGCCACGACCGAGCCGCATTCTGACAGGCCGTAACCTTCGTAGACGGGAAGTCCGAGATCGGCAGCCTGTTCGAGCAATGAGGGGGACGTATGCGCACCCCCGACTGCGACAAAGCGAAAGCTATCGGGCGCTTTGATACCTTTGGATTTCAGATGTGCCACGATGACCGATAGCAGAGCAGGCACAAGAATGGTTGTGCTGGGTTTGCTGTTGATCATCGCCGTGATCACGGGCTGTGGATCGCCACCCGACAGGGCTGCGAGCGCCGCTGCGCAAAATTCAATGCGCGCGCCACATAAGAGCGGCACATAAAGACCCGCGATTTGCTCCAAAAGCTGCGCCATTGGCAAAAGTGAAAGATGCACATCCCGTGCATCAGGCGCGATCGCATCGCGTAGCCCTGTGATCACGGTTTGCATTTGTGTTTCGCCGATAACCACACCTTTAGGCGTCCCTGAAGAGCCTGAGGTGAAGATGATTCGCTTCGCACCCGCGATTGGCTGAAAACCTTCCAGATCATCATGCGCGGCAGGTGGCGCGGGTAGGGTAATCTGGGGAAGGTCAGGCTGGTCTTGTCCAATGACCGCGGTCAGGCCTGCGGCTTGGATGATATGCGCTTTTTGCGTGGTGGAAAAAAACGGGGGCAGATGCACGCTGATATGACCGCACGCGGTTAGCGCCAGATCTGCCAATGCAGCCTCTAGTGGATCAGATGTGGCAATGCCAATCACCTGTTGTGGCCCCTGCAAATAGGGGCGGCAGGCGGCAAGGAAACCCTGCAAAGCGCCATAGGTAATTGTCCGCGCCCCTTGGCCAAGTGCGATGGCCTCAGGCCTTTGTCTGGCCGTGGTGGCGATGGCTGCAAAGACTGACGCGACCATTACACAGCCCTCGCCGTGGCCAGGTCGTGACCCGCGACTTGGGCAGGATCACGGAACGCGCAGACCCAAGGGTCTTGCTCGTAATAGCTGCCCCATTGGGACGCATGCGGCACGCAGGTAGCTTCGGCTTGGCTGAGCAGGATCGGGGTGATTTTGGCGCGCGACAAAAGCCGCCTAATCTGGCGGGTGGCGGTGAATATACCCCAAACAATCTGCTGTGACTGACCCCATTGGAACACTGTGCGCAAGGTTGGGTAAATGGCAAAAGGTGACCGACAGGCAAGCCCCCCGACCTCTAGGACATCGTGCGGTTGAACATTGCATCCCGTTTGCAGGCTCAGGCGTTCATGAATGGGTTGGTCAAGATAATGCTGTGAAAAGAACCCTTCGTCATGGGTGCGAATGCCCGCTGCACAGGTGATTTGGTCGGCATCGGCCATGGTTAAAACCAAGCGCGGCGGTCGAAAGGATATCTCTGCGCCAAATGCCGCGCGATAGCTGTCACGCATATGCACCAGTCCAGAGTCATAAAGCGGCGCAGTGCGGATATTATTTTGTTCAATCAGAAGTGTATTCACGAGATGGCCTCCATCTGGCCGAAAGACCCAAAGCTTGAGTCGCCTCGTGTAGATTTGCGGCTTAGGCCTGCCGTGGGCTATTGGACTATGGTTATGTTTTGATCCAAACTTTGAATTTATAACTTCGGTTTACGGCGGCCTGAAAGTGATATGGCCCATATCTTCGCTGCCCCCAATCCAAAGCCCCAGTTGGACGGGTCGTAAGGCGGCGTTAGATATTGCCTTCATCGCTTGACGCGGATCTTGATTGAGTGGCGGCGGTTACAGGGTGGGGCGATTGTCCTTCCACGGATTGACGCTGTGATAGGCATTGGCAAGCGCCAGAAGCTGCGCGTCTGATCCTTTTGGCCCGATGATTTGAATGCCCGCGGGAA
>JBDNBY010000197.1:0-3243 GCA_039767595.1 Paracoccaceae bacterium
TCTGCCGCTGGAAGCGTTTTTTGCAAAACCGCCCTACCCCGACAATTCCTCCTAACTCGACTACCGGCGCTACTTGAAGGAAACCTCCCAGATCACAGGCGGGTTTTATTCCACGCGGGGGCGCCGACAGTTGCTGCGGCAAGTGATCGATATGCTCTTATCAGAACTCGATCCTTTCGACTCCTTCGAATATGGCAATTCCGCATCACTTTCAGGCAGAACAAATAAGAACAATCGCGAGGTCAATTGACGCAAAATGACCCGGTTGCTAGTTTTTTATTAATTTTAACGATGAGTCTAATTTATAAAAATAATACTGGCCGCGTGAGGCTATAGCAGTGAGAATAATTATGATAAAAATCAATAAGATAATTTTAATTGCCGCCTGTTTTGGGATGATGTCCTCCTGTACCATCCTGCCCCGATCCGGCCCAAATAAATATGAGGTGACAGCAAGCACACGCGGCGAAAACCCCACAGCACATATTGTTCCTGTGACGCCAGAGGTGGTTTATGAAACAAAAGTACCTACATAATCGGGCTTTACCAAAAGCTTTTTGCAAACCAAGCCGCTGAACGCCGAGTTGATCCGCCCAGGTGACACTTTGAACCTCACAGTTTGGGAAAATGTCGAGGATGGTCTTTTGTCCTCGGGTATGGCGAGTGCGGCCACCTTGAGCGAGTTACAAGTGGATGGCAGCGGTCATATTTTTGTGCCCTATGCCGGGCGCATTAAGGTCGCAGGACAAACGCCCGAGGAAATTCGCCACATCGTCACGCAAGCATTGCAAGACCAAACGCCCGATCCACAGGTTGAAGTACGCCGTTCCGCCGGAGCAGGGGCCACCGTATCCATCATTGGGTCCGTCGGCGGACAAGGCATCTATCCAATCCTACATCAAACCCGCACCCTATCGACCATGCTGGCCAGCTCCGGGGGGCTGGATGTCAAACCCGAACTGGTGCGTGTGACGGTCATTCGTGGAAAGCTGCGCAGCGAAGTTTGGCTCGATGACCTTTACGATCGGCCGGAGCTGGATATTGCCCTGCGCGATGGCGACCGGATCCTTATCGAAGCCGATCGACGCAGCTTCGTCATCATGGGTGCCGCCGGGCGGCAATCTCAAGTGGCTTTCGATCAGCGGGAAATTTCAGCGCTTGAGGCGCTGTCACGTGCAGGCGGGCTAAGCGCATATCAGGCCGACCCCAAGGGCGTTTTTGTCTTGCGGAAAGAGGATCAGTCCATCGCCCGCCGCGTGGTTGGTGACGCCGAGATCAAAGGCGAGCAACATCTCATCTATGTGTTGAACTTGACCGAACCAGACGCGCTGTTCCTCGCCCGAGATTTTACAATCCGCGACCAGGACACCGTGTATATCACAGAGGCGCCACTTTCGACGTGGAACAAAACACTCCGCGGTATCATGGGCGGTTTGTCGACAACCACAAGCTTTGCCAATACGATCAGCGACCTCAGAGACCTGTAATTTGGCTCCGCATCGTGATCCGGAGCCAAAGCCTGCCGCGCCGATCGCGCGGCAGGCTTTTTCTTTTGCCTTGGGGGCCTTCACACAAAGGCGGATCAACCGCATTCTCGACCTTGCGGGTCATGCACCACGCTTGGGCTGGCCAGGTCCCTCTGATCAAATTTTAGCCTGGGGCAATGGCGTTTCGGCCAAACGCGGCGCTTGGGTGGCAGCCGTCACGGGCGCACAATTGTTGCACATCGAAGATGCATTTCTCCGCTCAGTGCTGCCGGGCCGCAGCGGGCATGCCCCTTTGGGCTTGCTCATTGATCCGCAAGCATGTCACTTCGATGCCAGCCGCCCCAGCGCTTTGGAAGATCTCCTCAATACCTATTCCCTGGAGTGCCCCGCGCTTCTTGAGCGCAGCGCGGCGGCTATGGCACGGATTGCCAAACATAAGCTCACAAAATACAGCGGTGTGCCACGTGACGCGCTCTGCCCCAAGCCGGGATTTGTCTTGGTGATTGATCAAACACGCGGTGATGCATCGATTGAGAAGGGCGCTGCAAACGCACAAACATTTCAACAGATGTTGGCAGCCGCAAGGGCGGAGCATCCCACCGCCCATATCGTCATTAAAACCCATCCAGAAACGCAGCTTGGATACCGCGCGGGCCATTTCAGCGCGGAGGCTTTGGATGACGACATGGAACTTCTGACCCATGCGATTGCCCCCCAGGATCTCTTTGCCGCAGCCCGGGCCGTCTACACGGTCACCTCACAAATGGGATTTGAAGCCATCTGGGCGGGGCACCGGCCGGTGATCTTCGGACAACCGTTCTACGCTGGATGGGGGCTCACCCAGGATATGCAGCCAATACATCGGCGCGGCCGCTCTCTCACACCCGCGCAACTATTTGCCGGGGCCATGATTCTATACCCGAAGTGGTATGACCCGTGCCGAGATACGCTTTGCAGTTTGGAGCATGTCTTGGATCAACTGGAGGCAGAAACCCGCGCCTGGCGCGACGATCATGCCGGATGGGAAGCGCGGGGTATTAGCCTGTGGAAGCGCCAGCCATTGCAGAAGTTTTTTGGCCGCCATCACCCGCTTCGGTTTCAACCAAAACCCGACTCACATCTCCCCGCTATGGCTTGGGGCGCCGGCCCGCACCAAGATGGGGTTCATCACCTCGAAGATGGGTTTTTGAGATCAAAAGGGATTGGAGCGCAATTGGTGCCCCCGCTCTCCTTGGTGCTGGACCGCGCGGGCATTTACTTTGATCCGAGCCGCCCAAGCGATCTAGAGACAATGATTGCCAACAGCCTGAATCTGTCCGAGCAGGAGCGGCAGCGCGCGGCAGAGCTGCAAAATCGGCTCATCACCGGCAGCATTTCAAAGTATAACCCACGCCAATCAGCGGCCTTGTCATTGCCACCGGGCCGCCGAATATTGGTGCCGGGGCAAGTGGAAGATGACGCCTCAATTCGCCTCGGAACGCGTGATATTTGCACAAATCTGGCTCTGCTGCGCAGCACGCGCGAACAAAATCCTGATGCCATTGTGATCTATAAGCCCCATCCTGATGTCGAGGCGGGTTTGCGGCCCGGCGCGCTGTCAGAGGCGACACATTATTGCGATATTATAGCGGCGGATTGCGACCCGATCTCCTTAATAAATCAGGTGGATGAAGTTTGGACGATGACATCTCTGTTGGGGTTTGAGGCATTGATCCGGGGCAAGGCCATAACCTGCCTAGGTCGGCCCTTTTATTCA
>JBDNBY010000198.1:0-8707 GCA_039767595.1 Paracoccaceae bacterium
CAACACTGTCTTGCGCGCGGCTCATTTCGGTAATCGCCCCAAGCATCGGTTTGTAAGACAGTGTCATATGGGAATAAAGCATATCCAAATGCCGATGCGAGACAGGCACATCGCAAGGCTCGCAAATAACCAATCCAGAATGATGCAAATTCGGATGCATATAGGTCAATTTGATCAGTTTATTGAGGCTCTCCATATCCCCATAGCGGCGCCCGCCCTCCAGATCGCGTACAAACGGCGCGCCGTAAATGGGGGCAAAGACTTGATTGGTGCCGCCAATCGTGACATCGCGCGTGCGGTTGCGCGCGATTTGGGTAAATTGGCGAGGGGCCAGCGCGCACAGGCGGCGAATCCATGCCGGATCGGCACGTACAATATCACCGTCAACCTCGGCCTCACTGCGCTTCCATAGATCAAGCGCGATGGGGTCATCGCGAAAGGCAATTCCCTTTTCGCGGATGAGCCAATCCACTTGCGCCTCAAGCGTCTCAACCGCCTCATCATCCAGCACATCAAAAAAGGGCAATCGCCGCTGAATATAGGGCGAGGCGGGTGGCCCCGTGACGATTTGGCGATCTCTCGATGCTCTGCTGCGACGTGCCATGGTGCCCTCTTGCGTTACCTTGTGGATCACTGTGGCATATGAAAACGCATCTGTAACCGTTGCAAAATGTGATCTTTTGCATAATATGAAATGATGCAAGAACTGTGGCGCCTGACATCTTCTCCACGAAACCTCATGGTATTTGAGGCGGCTGCGCGGCTAGGCTCCTTTACCCGCGCGGCCCAAGAATTGAACGTGCAACAGCCCGCAATCAGCGCCGCGATCAAGCAATTGGAGGCCGCCCTAGGCGTCACGCTCTTTTTGCGAGAGCATCGCAAAATATCGCTCACGGCGGCGGGGCAGCGGCTTTATTCAGATGTCTCAATGGCCTTTGATCAAATCACCCAATCGGCCAAGGCGGTTCGCCAATTGGGCGGGCGGGAATATGTGACGCTCAATGCGTCATCCGCCTTTAATTTCTACTGGATGATGCCGCGCCTTGCTGCGCTGCATGACAGGTATCCGCATATCGATCTCAGGCTACAAACCTCGGATCGCGAACCTGACATTGATGCCGAAAACATCTCATTGGCGGTGCGCCGCGGGGATGGAAATTGGCCGGATGTGCATGCTGTATTGCTGGCCCCTGAGCGGATTTTTCCGGTCGCCAGTCCGCGTGTAATGGCCACTGCCGTCAATGTGCGCAGCCTGCCCAGCCTGTTGCATCAGCGCCTCATTGAGCTGGAGGAGCCTATTCGCAAACGCCCGCGATGGCGCGATTACTTTGCCCATTTTGGCATCACTGAGACATATCCCAAAACCGGCCTGCGCCTGAACGATTATGCCCTCGTCCTCCAAGCGGCGATGGCGGGCGAGGGGTTCGCCTTTGGTTGGGAGCATGTCACGCAGGGCTTGATCGAGCAAAATCTTTTGCAGGCCCGCAAAGATTGGGGATGGGACACAGGCTTGGGATTTTACCTCGTGTGGTCCAAAAAACGCGAGCTGAGCGTCAACGCCGCCCAAACGCGGGATTGGATTATTCAGGCGGTGTAAAACCAACTTGTATACAATATGTATTTTGCTATGATGGGCCGCAGGAGGCCACCATGCCACAGACCCGTATATCGAATAAAACGCAACTCTATGATCACCTCAAGCGATCGATCCTGACCCTTGATCTCGCGCCCGGGGCTGATTTGGACGAAACGCGCCTGTCCGAAGAGTTCGCCCTGTCGCGTACGCCCCTGCGCGACGTGTTTCGGCAATTGGCGGGCGAAGGGTACCTTGAACTGCGCGAAAACCGCGGGGCGCGGGTATCAAACATGTCATTCCAAACGCTGCGTGATTTTTTCCTTGTTGCGCCGATGATCTATTCGGCGATCATGCGCCTTGCTGCTCAAAATGCCACAGCCGCACAGATTACCGAACTGCGCGCTGCGCAGGAGGTGTTTAAATCCGCCCTACACTCGGGCAATGGCGCGCAGCGCGCGCTGGCCAATAACACATTTCACCTTATCACGGGGGATATGGCGCATAATGTCTATCTGCTGCCGTCCTTTCATCGATTGTTGATTGATCACTGCCGCATTGGCCGCACGTTTTATGGCCCCAATGACACCACCTCTGACGCGGCCCAAGCGGCCGCCAGCGCCCAACATGACGCCATCATAGAGGCGATCGCCGCACAAGACGCCGCCGATGCCGCACGATTGGCCGATGCGCATTGGGCCCTGTCTCGGGATCGGATCGAACAATTTGCAATGCCCAATGGACTCAGTGCGCCCTTGGGCGAAATTCTGCATATGGAGAACACATGACCACCTACCGTTTTGAGGGGATATATACCCCCGTCGTGACCCCGCATCACCCCGATCATTCGGTCAATTGGGATGCGTTGGCCGATGTGATTGATTACCTGATTGATGCAGGTGTTCATGGCCTCATCTCTGGGGGATCCACAGGCGAGAACTATGCACAAACCACCGCAGAGCGGATCGAAATCGCGCAGTTCACCAAAGAGCGGATCGGCACCCGCGCCCAATTCATTGTCGGCACGGGCGCCATGCTCACACAAGAGTCCATCGCCTTAGCCACTGCTGCCAAAGACCTCAGCGCCGACGCGATCCTCCTCGCCTCGCCGCCCTATTCTGTGCCCACAGATCGAGAAAATGCACTCAACGCGTTGGCGATTGATAAAGCGGCCAATTTGCCCGTCATGCTGTATAATTATCCGCATCGCACAGGCACTTTGATGGGAGAAGAATTTCTCGATCGCGTGGGCCGTAGTCGTAATTTCATCGGCATCAAAGAAAGCTCGGGCGATATCAATCGCGTGCATATGATGGCCCGCGATTATCCTCATATTGGCCTTGGGTGCGGGATGGATGACCAAGCGCTTGAATTCTTTGCGTGGGGGGCGCGGTTTTGGGTGTGCGGCGGATCCAACTTTTTGCCGCATGAACATATCGCACTCTATCAAGCCTGCGCCATCGATGGCGATTTTGACACCGGCCGCCGCATCATGTCCGCGATGATGCCGTTGATGCGCGTGTTGGAGCAAGGCGGAAAATTCATCCAAACGATCAAGCATGGTGTCACCTTGAATGGCATCGCCGCTGGCGACATGCGCCCACCGCTGCACGGCCTGAACAAAGACAACAAGCGCGAATTGGAACAAGTTTTGCGCGTGTTAAAGAAAACCATAGCCCAGATCACATCACAAGGAGAGCCTTCATGAGCCTCTTAACTCAAGACGAATATCGTAGCATCGCCTCCACGCTTGACCTGCCCAACGCGGCATTTATCGACGGCACGTTTCGCGCCGCCCAAAGTGGGCAGACCTTTGCAACGCACAATCCCGCAACCGGCGATGTTTTGACCGACATCGCGGCCTGCGATGGGGCGGATGTGGATTTCGCTGTGTCCAAAGCGCGCGATGCGTTTGAGGCCGGCACATGGTCACGTCGCCACCCGTCGGAACGAAAAGACGTCTTGATCCGGCTGGCCAAACTGATGACGCGCAACGCCCGAGAGTTGGCCGTGATGGAAAGCCTCGACAGCGGTAAAACCATTTTTGATTGCGAAACCGTGGATGTGCCCGAGACGATCAACTGCATCAAATGGCACGCCGAGGCCATCGATAAAATCTATGATCAAGTCTCGCCGGCGGCTGATGATCACATATCGCTCATTGTGCGCGAGCCGATTGGCGTGGTGGGGCTTGTCCTGCCGTGGAACTTCCCGCTGTTGATGTTGGCGTGGAAAATTGGCCCTGCTCTGGCGGCGGGCTGTTCTGTTGTGGTCAAACCCGCAGAGGAAACCAGCCTGACCGCCCTGCGCATTGCCGAGCTGGCGATGGAGGCGGGCCTGCCGCGCGGTGTCCTTAATGTGGTAACCGGCTCTGGCCCCGATGTTGGGGAGCCTATTGGGCGCCACATGGATATCGACATGGTCTCATTCACCGGATCGACGGCGACCGGCAAGCAGTTCCTACTCTACTCGGCGCAAAGCAACGCCAAAGAGGTCGTTCTTGAAATGGGCGGTAAAAACCCAGCCGTCGTGATGGACGATGCCGAAAACATCGACCGCGTGGCCCAGCACATCGTCAATGGCGCCTATTGGAATATGGGTGAGAATTGCTCAGCCATCTCGCGACTGATCGTGCACAAAGACGTCAAAGATGCCCTTTTGACGCGGATCAAGCATCATGCGCAACACTGGAATGTGGGCGATCCACTTGACCCCAAAACGCGGCTGGGCGCCTTAGTCAGCCCCGCGCATTTCGACAAGGTCAAATCCTGCCTCGCCCAAGGCCCCGCCCCCTTGATGGGCGGCACTGCGGAAAACGGATTTGTGGAGGCAACTCTGCTTGAGCTACCAAACAACGATCATGTTTTGGCCAGAACCGAGATTTTTGGCCCAGTGCTCAGCGTGATCACCGTGTCTGGGTATGACGAGGCGCTGCAACTGGCAAATGACACGGAGTATGGCCTGTGCGCCTCGATCTTTACCGCGAACGTGAAGCGAGCGATCCGCGGCGCGCGCATGTTGCGGGCAGGCACCGTAACCATCAATAGCTTTGGCGAAGGGGACATCACCACGCCCTTTGGCGGGTATAAGCAATCTGGCTTTGGCGGACGTGACAATGCCATCCACGCCCATGATCAATATACACAGCTCAAGACCATTTGGATCGACCTGTGCGATGATGAGGATGAGGCCGTCGCCTAATGACATACACCGCCCGTCATGTGCCTGTGCATCACGGTCCTGCGGCGTGGAATTCCATCCTGCCCGATCAAGGCCTCGCTGTCCCACTCGACCACACGACCACTGCCGATATTACAATCATCGGCGGCGGTTTTGCGGGGCTGAGTACGGCACGGCGGGCGCTGCAACTGGATCCGACCCTTAAGGTTATCATCCTAGAGGCGGGGCGTATTGCCGAAGGCGGCGCAGGGCGCAACACCGGGTTTATGATCGATTTACCGCATGAGCTGACGTCCGAGGATTATGCAGGGCATGGCGATGATCGCACGCTGACAGCGCTCAATAGACAGGCGATTGCCTTTGGTCGTGCGGCGGTGGAAGAGTATGATATTGATCGCAACTTCTTTGATCCCGCGGGCAAAATCAATGGCGCCGGTGGGCCCAAAGCAGACCGCGCCAATCAAAGCTATGCCGCCCATTTGACAGCCCTTGGCGAGACTTACGAGCGATTAGATGCCCAGCACATGCAAGAGATCACCGGCAGTCGGCACTATGTCTCGGGGCTCTATACGCCTGGAACGGTGATGCTCCAACCGGCGGGGTATGTGCGCGGTTTGGCCGATGGGCTGCGCGCAGATGTTCAGATATTCGAGAACACCCCCGCATTGGCGTTTGCGCGGCGCGGCACTGCGTGGCACATCACCACCCAAGGCGGGGCAATTGATACGGGCACCGTGATCCTCGCCAATAATGGTCATTTAGAAAGCTTTGGCATTGCCAAGGGGCGATTGATGCATGTGTTTCTCTTTGCCTCTATGACACGGCCATTAAGTGACGCAGAGCAGCATCGTCTCGGCGGACAGCCGCGTTGGGGTGTGACCCCCTCTGATCCAATGGGCACGACCCTGCGCCGCATTGATACAGGCCAAGGCGGGCACCGCATCATAACGCGCACCTATGCGAGCTTGAGGTCATCGATGCAATCCACTCAGCGCGACATTGACCGTGCTGCGCGGCTGCATCTGCGCAAATTCAACATGCATTTTCCCCATCTCAATGGCGTGGATCAAGAGCATGTTTGGGCGGGGCATTTATGCCTGTCGAAAAACAATACATCCCTGTGCGGACCCGTAGACGAGGGGGTCTATGCCGCTTGTGTGCAAAATGGATTGGGCACAACGCGCGGCACCCTCACGGGGATTGCTGCGGCGGAAATGGCCTTGGGCACACGCAGTGACATCACGGACTATTTCACCGCACAAGCCAAGCTACCCGCCCTGCCCCCAGAGCCGTTGCGCGCCATAGGGGCCAATGCTTATTTGAAATGGCAAACATGGCGGGCAATGTCAGAGTAAGCGCCGCGCTCAATAGCTTTGATTAAGCTCATCGGCCGCTGGAATTTCCCGCTCGCGCCGCGCGATATAGGCCAGCAGCTCTTCGTTCTTCGCCAGATCAAGTGTTGGCTCTTGGTATTCCGCCAACAGCGTGCGCGCGCGGGTCAAGGCGCGCTGCGTAATCTCAACGCTGCCTTCAGCCATCCATTGCTCTATCGAGTTATTGTCGAACATCTCTGGCATGAAAAACGCCGTCTGAAAATTCTCTTGAGTGTGTGGGTGCCCCAAGTAATGACCGCCTGGCCCGATGTCTGTGACCGCGGCGATCGCCTCGTCAAACCCGTCCCATTTCGGCCCTTCGGCCATGCGATAGGCCATGGCGCATTGCTCTGCATCCACAATAAATTTGGCGACCGAACAATGCATACCGGCCTCGTTCCAGCCCGCAGAATGCCAAATGTAATTGGCCCCTGCATGCATGACTGCGCTCAGCGTCGTCGCACTTTCATAGCCTGCTTGGGCGTCAAAGGTTTTGGCCCCGCCCAATGTATTCGACGTGCGCCACGGCACATTATAATAGCGCGCCATTTGGCCAATCATAAAGTTCATCAAACTGATCTCTGGCGTGCCGGCCATCGGCGCCCCTGATTTCATCGAGACTGTTGAAAGGTAATGACCATAGATCGCCGGCGCGCCCTTGCGGATCACCTGCGTATAGGCCAACGCCGAGAGCGCCTCGGCATTCAGCTGCGCGACAGACGCCGGCACAGACGCGGGCGTATTGGCCCCGCCTAACACAAACGGCGAACACAGAACGGGTTGATTGCGCTTACAAAAGGCCCGCATCGCGCCCAGCATCGTCTCATCCCAGACCAAAGGCGAGTTGCCATTACAATTGCCCGTGGTCACAGGATGATCCTCGAGGTACGCCTCTCCAAATAGGATGGCGCACATGTCCATTACATCTTCGGCATTTTTGGGCGAGGTGGTCATGCCCATGAACATTTTATCCGAATATTTCATCGAGCTATAGGTGATACGCAAATGGCGCTGTGAAATAGGATGATCATAGGGCTCAACAATATGGTGGGCCGAGCTGTGCAGCGCCGGCATCATATGACTGAGCTTGTGAAACATCGCCAAATCTTCGAGCATTGGGTTGCGGCGCACATCATCCAAATCGCGCAAAAACGGCGCGCCGGTCATCGGAACAAAGACACTATGACGCCCACCAAGCTGAACGTTGTTTTGGGGATTTCTGGCGTGATAGGTAAACTGTGACGGGATGGTCGCGATCAGCTCGCGCACCAATCCGCGATCCAGATAAACGCGGTCGCCGTCCACTTTGGCCCCCACGCGGCGCCAATCCTCTAAGGCGATGTCATCGCGAAATTGAACGCCGACATTCTCCAAGATATCCATCGAGGCGCTATCAATCCGCTCCACTGCCGCGCCATCCATAACGTCAGTCAGCGGCAATTCGTTGTGCAGACCACGGAGCATTGTAAAATCATGGGCTGTGCGTTTGGCGCGGCGGGCATTTCGGCCGCCGCTGCGCCGCGTAGGAGTGACATCTTGATGTGCCATAGGGGCCTCTTTATAAATTGTACACAATATGTATACCATAAAAAGCTATGGCGCAATCACTCGTTTTCGGCCCCATAGCCATTGGGGTTTTTCGATTGCCAAAGCCAACTTGACCCCACCATATCCTTCAAATCTCGGGACGCGTGCCAGCCTAAAACTGCCTTTTCCCGAGAGGCATCAGCAAAGTATTTTGCCGTATCCCCCATGCGGCGTGGTGCTATTTTTAGGGGATGGGCATAGCGCTGGCCGCCTCGTAAGCTGCGATTAACTCGAGCACCGTGATCCCGTGGCCCGTCCCGATATTGATCACGTCATACGCGCCCTCTTGGGCCGAACCCGCGACAGCCTGAACATGCGCATCGGCTAAATCCATGACGTGGATATAGTCCCGCTCTCCAGTGCCATCGCGAGTCTGATAATCATTTCCAAATATGCTTAACTCAGGACGACGCCCAACGGCGACTTGGGCCACATAGGGCATTAGATTATTGGGGATGCCGGTGAGATCCTCGCCAATCTCGCCCGAGGGATGGGCCCCGACAGGGTTAAAATACCGCAAGGCCGTGGCCCGCCGCCCCGCACTCATATGCGCCCAGTCTTGTAACATCTGCTCCACCATCCGCTTGGACTGGCCGTAGGGGTTGACCGGCGCCAAGAGGCTGGTTTCCGACAAGGGGGACGGCTGGGTCGTATCATAGACCGTGGCCGAGGATGAGAACACAATATTGCCAACCTGCGCCCGCTCCATCGCGCGCAGCACATTAAGCGATCCAGTGACATTCACATGATAATAGCGCAGAGGATCGGTGACACTCTCACCCACGGCCTTCAGGCCCGCGAAATGAATGACGGCATCTGGCGACGCACGGCACATATGAGAGATGAGGGTTTCACTGTCGCAGACATCCCCCTCAATCACTTTGATCTTACGGCCTGTTAATCGCTCGACCCGCAAGGCAAAGCCATTGAAAATGCGCTCGGCCAATTAGGCTTTACTGGCGTCAATGGCGTGCGCCAAGGCAAGCTCATTGAA
>JBDNBY010000199.1:0-8461 GCA_039767595.1 Paracoccaceae bacterium
AGCATCCCAACCACCCTACGGCTTTTGCATATCATCGAGGAGCTGGCGACAGCCGGCCAGCCTTTGACGCCCACTGCGCTGAACCAAAACTTGGGCCTGCCCAAGCCGTCGATCCACCGCCTCATCAAAACATTGCAAGACAATGGATTTATCGAGAGTGATGTAACAGGCCGCACCTATCGCCCTGCCACTCGGTTGAAACAAATGGCCAGCGGGATCCTCTCGAGCCAAGACCTGCGCATGGCCCGTCACGAGATCCTCGCTCAGCTGAGCCGCGACATCGGCGAGACGTGTAATATCGCCGTGCCCCATCGGCGCGGTATGACCTATTTAGAACGGGTAGAAACACAGTGGCCACTGCGCATTCAGCTGCCTGTCGGATCACAAGTGCCGCATTATTGCACAGCCAGTGGTAAGCTATATCTCAGCACGTTGTCCTATCCGCATTTGGCCGCCTATCTCGATGCGGTTCCGTTGATGGCGCAAACGGCACAAACCGTCACCGATGCCGAAACCTTGCGCCGCGCACTGCGTGACATTCGAAAACAAGGCTACGCCACCGATTATCAAGAGTTTATGCAAGAGATGCTCGCGTTGGCCGTACCCATCTACGATGGGCATGATCGGCTGGTGGCAACACTCTCGGTACATGCGCCAATGCAACGCTGTGACCACGCACAGTTGCTGACATATCTGCCAAAGTTACAAAGGGCTGCGGCGCAGTTAACCGCCCTGCTCAACTGACGCGCACCCAAAGTGTACGCGTCAGATCGCTTTAATACCGCTTAGGAATATAGGCCGGCGCTGCGTGCCCGCAGTTGCACAAGGGCGAGGACCGTGTCGATCGTCGGCGTTGCAATGCCCGTCACTTTACCAAGCTCTTGAACAGAGGCGACCAAGGCATCGATTTCCATCGGGCGCCCTTGATCCAAATCTTGTAACATCGACGTGCGGTGTGCGCCAACGGCCGCGCCGCCTGCAATCCGGCGATCTACATCAATTGGGAATTTCACGCCCAGCGCTTCGGCAATTTGTTGGGCTTCGACCATCATATTGCGCGCCACAAGGCGTGTACCCTCATCCGTGCATAGCACATCAAGCGTCGCATGGGTCAACGCAGAGATCGGGTTGAACGAGAGGTTCCCCCATAGTTTGACCCAAATTTCATCGCGCAGCTTGGGGCGCACAGGCGCCTTGAGCCCTGCTTTGGAGAGAGCCGCCGACAGCGCCAAGGCACGCTCAGATTTTGTGCCATCCGGCTCACCCAATGAAAACCGATTGCCTTCGATGTGTTTGATCACCCCGGGTTCAATCACCTCTGCGGCTGGATAGACCACACAGCCCAAAACGCGATCGGGGCCAAAGCCATTCCATTGCGCATCCCCAGGATCGACCGAGGCAAGGCGCGTGCCCTCAAGATCACCACCGCTTTTGTGGAAATACCACCATGGCACACCATTCACGCCCGAGACAATCGTAGTATTCTCACCAATCAACGGGGCCATTTTGGACACAACCGCCGGCACGGAATGTGCCTTGAGGGTGACAATGATATAATCCTGAACGCCCAAATCTTCGGGATTGTCCGACGCGGTCACAGGCACATTTGTCGTGCCGCCCTCTTCAATCAGCGTCAGGCCATTTTCCTGCATCGCAGCCAAATGCGGACCGCGCGCCACGAGGCTCACATCCGCGCCCGCTTGGGCCAGTTTAACGCCCATATAGCCGCCGATGGCTCCTGCTCCAAAAATACAAATTTTCATAGCGCGCTCCTTAGGCTAGGCCCAATTTCTCAGCAAGGCCAATGCGTTGCAATTTACCTGTCGCCCCTTTGGGAATTTCATCGAGAATGAGAACTTTGCGCGGCACTTTAAAGGCCGCGAGCCGTTCACTGACGAAATCGCGGATCTCGCGCTCTGTGGCCACCTGCCCTTCTTTGAGCACGACAGCCGCTGCGATATCCTCGCCCAGTTTGGCATGGGGCACGGCGAAGGTCACACATTGGCCAATGCTCGGATGATCCGAGAGGACGCCATCCACTTCAAGCGGGCTGATTTTCTCGCCGCCGCGGTTAATAATCTCTTTGAGGCGGCCCGTGAGGCTCAAATACCCATCTTCATCAAACATGCCTTGATCGCCTGTGCGGAACCAGCGTTTCCCCTCAGCTTGAAAGAAGTTCTTTTCATTTGCCTCTGGGTTCGCCTCATAGCCCGGTGTGACGTTCGGGCCAGAAATGGACACTTCGCCCACACCGTCCACAAGACGGTTTTCAATCTCATGCGCAATGCGCACTTCGGGACCGGCGGGCAGCCCAACCGCGCCTGGCTTTTGGCGGCCCGGCTCAATTGGGTTGCAGCACATCTGGTGCGCGGCCTCTGTCATGCCGTAGGCTTCGACCACTGGCGCGCCAAAGGTCTCGGCCAATTGCACCATAACAGGGCCAGGCAAAGACGACGACGACGAGCGTAAAAAGCGCAGCCGCGCATTTTCGATAATCTGTGCATTGCGCGGCGCGCGCGCCAAAATCGCCTGATGCATCGTAGGGACGGCTGTGTACCACGTTGGATCGACCTCTTCGAGCCATCCATAGAATTTGAGCGCATCAAATCCAGGCGCACAGCTGATTGAGGCCCCCGCCGCCAACGACGCGCTCACCGCCGCCAAAAGGCCGTGAATATGAAAGAGTGGCATGACATTCAAACAGCAATCTTCGGCGGTCAAAGCTAAGGACGCACGAATATTTTCCGCTGATGCCGCGACATTTGATTGCAACAATGGCACAATTTTCGGACGCGATGTCGTCCCAGATGTATGCAAGATCAAGGCAATATCATCCGCAGTTGGCACCGTGTCCGGCGCCGTGCCTGTCACATCTGTGGCCAAGGTAAAGGCACCGGCCGGCTCGGTCGGAGTGAGTTCCAAGATCGTCATATCAAATCGTTTGGCGGCGGCTCGGGCTGGGCCATCATAGCCGGCCTCCAAGACAATCGCCCGTGCCTTGAGATCCTCTAGGTAGAATGCAAATTCGTCTTCTTTGTAGGCTGGGTTCAGCGGCGCGGTTGTCGCGGATTGGGCCACTGTGACAAAGGCCGTCGCCATCTCGGGTCCGTTGGGCAATACAATGGCCACACGGTCCGATGCGCCGATCCCCGCCGCGCGCAAGACGCCCCGCACATAGGTGGTTTGCGATCTCAGCTCCGCATAAGTCATCCACGCCCGCCCGGGTGCGCCAATCGCCTTGGCTGTGTCTGGATGAGATTGAATGAGGTCTTCTAATCTTTGCATGGTGTTTTTCTCACATGAAGTTGTAGGAACGTGAACTCAATCACAGTGTAAATATCTTTGCTCTTCACTCAGGCGCCGCCTGAAATTTGCGACGCAGCAATTTGAACGCAGGCAAAAGGATAAGGATGAGAGCGATTACCGTGATCGGCCCCGCAATTGGACGCGTGAAGAATATCATAGGATCCCCCGACGACAAGAGGAGGGATTGCCGCAGGGTCGGCTCCGCAATCGGACCAAGCACGATCGCCAAAACGGCCGGAGCCAAAGGATAATCAAATTTGCGCATAAAGAATGCAGAAATCCCAAAGATCACGATCAACCACAGGTCATGCATGCTACGCGAGGCCGCAAACCCGCCGACAATAGATAGGACAAAAATCAACGGCGCCAGAATGGTAAAGGGCATCCGCAACATCCACACAAAGAGTGGGATGAACGCAAGGTTAATCAAAACGGCCGCAACATTTGAGATGTAGAATGACCCGATCAACCCCCACACAAACTCGCTTTCGTCGATAAAGAGACGGGGTCCGGGTGTCAGCCCCCAGATCACCATACCGCCCAAGAGGATGGCCGTCGTGGGCGATCCGGGAATGCCCAGCGTCAACATTGGCAACATCGCACCCGTCGAGGCCGAGTTATTGGCCGCCTCTGGCGCTGCGACCCCATCGGGGGAACCATGGCCGTACTCCTCTGGTGTGCGCGACACCATCTTTGCCACGCCGTAAGACATCAACGAACCGGGGGTCGCGCCAGCCGCGGGCAACACGCCAACAAAAAAACCAATGAGCGATCCGATCCATGTGCCCTTCCACCCGCGGCGCACGGCCTCTTTGGTGTCAGAGGCCAATCCTTTGACTGTCATCTTTGGATTGGTCGTCGTGATTTCGCCGCGCGTCTGCTCAATCGTCCAGAGCATCTCGCCGATACCATAGACACCAATGGCCAAGACGATAAAGCCAATCCCGCGCAAGAACCCTTGGATATCAAACAACACGAGCCGCGGCTCGCCTGAAATCGTGTCAAATCCAACGGCGGCCAGCACCAGACCAAAGCAAATTGAGAAAATCGTCTTTGGAATATCGTCGCCGCCCAGACCTACAAACGTGGCAAAGGCCAAAAGCATCAGGGCAAAGATTTCAGGTGGCCCAAAGTTGAGCGCGACACTCGCCAAAAGCGGCGCAAACAGCGAAAAGAACACAGTCGCCACCGTGCCCCCAACAAACGAGGCCAAAGCCGCCGTCACCAATGCCAAGCTCGCACGCCCTTGCAACGCCAGCGGCCTGCCGTCAAATGTCGTGGCCACCGCCGTCGACGCCCCCGGGATCCCTAGGGTTACGGATGAAATGGCGCCCCCGTACATGGCGCCATAATAAATGGCCGCCAAAAAGATAATCGCAGAGGCCGGCGGCACAAGGAACGTGATGGGCAATAAAATCGCCACACCATTGACCGACCCCAACCCCGGCATCGCTCCAATGAACAAGCCGACGGTGACACCGACAATAATCAGCCCCAAGTTCATCGGCTCAAGCGCGGTCAAAATACCACTGAATAAGAAAGAAAAAACGTCCATAATGATCCTCGGGTCAGGGCAAACTTAGTAAATGATATCGTACATGATATCAAAGAACGGCTGCGTGAACGGGAGGCCCTGCGGCATCGAGATTTGCATCGCCCCTTCGAAAAAGAAAAACAGCCCAATGGGCAAGCTGAGCGCAATCACGAGCGTCAACATCCAAGAATGGCGCCCCAGAAACCTCAGATAATACACGAGAAAGATCGCCGTTGCGCCGTACATCGACACGACAGAAATGAGCGCAACAAACCCGACGATCCCGCCACCGACCAGCACAACCGTGCGCCAGCCAAAGGCATCCATCACCGGCTCTTCGGACACGGATGCGGGGCTTGATCCCCGCCACCAATTCCATGCAATTGCCCCACAGCTGAGCAACATACCAAACGAGAGCCAGAACGGCCATAACCCGCCGCCTGGCCCTTGGCCTTTGATAAACCCGATGGGAAGCTCTGTGCTCTTCCACATCAGGTATAAGGAAAAGAGGGCAAGAAGCCCTACGAGTGATATTTCACCTTGGCGCATATTTGCCCCCTTTCCGGTTCAGTGCGTTAGCCACCAATTTCAGCCAGCAGCTTGCGATGGTTTTCAACTTGAGTTGACCAATATGCACGCGTTTCCGCCTCGTTCATTGGCAGTGGCGACAGGCTCTCAGAGACGAGGTAGGATTGCCATTGCTCACCATCATATACTTTGCCAAACAAATCGCGGTAATATGCGGCGGCCTCATCTGACATTCCTGGGGCACCGACGATGGCACGCTGGTTGTAATAGGAAAAGTCGTGGCCTTTTTCCTTCATCGTTGGAACATCTGGATACGCATCCATGCGCTCATCCGAGAAGGCCAAGAGTGGCACAAAATCACCCGCCTCATAGAACCCTTTGGCTTCGGCTGGGTTGTTCACAGTTGCCATGATCTGCTTACCGGCAAGGTCTTTGGCAACGGCGCCGCCACCGTCATAGGGGATGTACTTGATCTTAAGATCATAAGCGCCTGACATATACGCGATGACGATTGAGTCTTCTTGACCCGATCCTGTGCCGCCCATCACAAACTCGCCGTCCATCTCGCGCACTTTATCAATGTATTGCTCGAACGATGTGATGCCTGAATCCTTGTGAACCCAAAGCACGAACGGATCCACGCCCATCATTGTGATCGGAGTGAACGTTTCGATATCGACGCCCAAACCTTCTTGGCGGATTGGCGTTGTGTAAAATGAGTTAAGTGTCACCATCAGCGTGTGATCTGCGTCCCGCGCATCCTTGAGGTGCAAGAGCGCTTCGGCGCCTGAGCCACCGCCGCGGTTCGTTGGGATCAGCGGACGGTTGGTCATGTCGCCTGTTTCGACAACAGACTGCACAAACCGTGCGATTTGGTCAGCGCCACCACCGGCACCGGCCATAATGGTGAAATCAACGGGGCGCTTGGGTTGCCAGTCTTGTGCCATTGCTGAGATCGGCAATGCGGCCAGAGTTGTGGCCAGAGCCATCCCCATAAAGGATCTCTTTGTAAGTTTCATGTGTGTGTCCTCCCTAATATGTCCGTCATTGCGAACGTGAACTTGTGCGATCAAATCCCAGACTTAGGATAAGGCCGCGGTGAAGAAGATCCGCAGTCGGACCTTCGAATTTTGTTAATGCGCCATTAAAATCGGCATGTCCGTTTGATCAACGATCCGCTCTGTATTGCCACCAAAGAGCATTTCTGTTTCGTGGCTATGGCTATAGGCCCCAATAACGAGCAAGCTTGCGCCAATCTCTGTCGTCGTCTCAAGCAGCTCTTTCGCTGGGTCTTTTCCGGTAAAGCGGACAACCTCGGCAGTGATGCCGCGCAATGCGTAATACTCGACCAGCTCTTCGACGCTCGGCCCATGAGCTTGAACTTTGCCGCCTGTCAAAATGCTCACGCGAGTCGCGGCATGTACAATGTCCAGTGATGAAGCAACGGCGCGCGCCGCCGGCAGGGATCCATTCCATCCCACCGCGACATGGTTTGCAAACGTCGCATCGGGCTGCAGTTGACTTGGGCAAATCAGTACAGGGCGCCCTGCCCCATAAAGCGCAGCCTTCAAAGAGCTTTGGCCCAAATTCCGCTCGCGCTGCGGTTTCGGCAAAACGATCAGATCCGCCAGCCGCCCTGCGTGTTTTACGATGTCGGCCATGCGGCCATGCTCTTCTGTGAATGTGCAATGGGCTGTACCGTCTTGCACATCCTCATCATCGCTTAGGCCATATTCAAAGGCGAGGCGACGTAGGATGCCGCGCAAGTGATCCTCTTGGCGGTTGGCCAGCTCGGCCGCTTGCTCCAGCATCACTTTGCGGGCGAACTCATTGAGCGACAGACCTGGCGCCAAAATATCCTTGGCTTGGGCGCGACAGTGAACGACATCGACTTTGGCCGTATGCTGTTTGGCCAGTTCCGCGGCATGCGCCAACACGGTCGCGACCATACCATCGCCGCGCACTGGAACTAAAATTGATTTTATCATGGCCAACCGACTTTACATGTCTGCGCCGCAGGGACGCGTTCCCTAAACCTTGCCCCCTGCACTGCATGTGCGGCGAGGCGAATTGCGACGAACATGGTTGGCAAATTTTATTACGTCAATAGTTTTTATATTGAAACTTCATTGCGCAATGAAATTTCCCTATTTTACAAGCCTTTGTTTATTATATTTTTTCAGCATCCCAAAGTATACCGCATGTAACGCACTGGAATCCATTTCCCCAACGGCACCCACCGTCGAATCGAGCAAGGACCCGCGCAAATTCACGTCTTGAAATGAACGAAACGGCGCTGAGGCGACCATGCCCCGCACCGATCTGTTCCAAAACATCTTGGAACTATGCTCCTCAAATTCTGCAAATGTCTGCCGCCAGCAGGCCGCACTGATGCGTCTATTTACGCCCGATCAATGGCCTATGCCATGGGGGCCTCTAAGGTGACACCAACGGAGCCAATGCCATCAATCACAACTTCAACCATCATCCCTGCCTTGACCGGCCGTGCACCGATAGATGTGCCGCAGGCAATCACATCACCGGGATTAAGGGTCATGTCTTGCGACAAGCTGCTGACGATCTGTGCAGGGGACAAAATCATGTCATCCGCGCGATAAGATTGCCGCTCGCGCCCATTGACAAGCACTTTGATCGTCAAGTCACTCCACTCTACCGCGGTATCGATCACAGGCCCGACAACGCCAAAGCCGTCAAAACTTTTGGCGCGTGTCCATTGCGGGAAAGACGGATCCGCAAAGAGAATATCCAGCGATGTTAAATCATTGATGCAGGTATAGCCCAAGATCGCATCTTTGGCCTCCTCAAGGGACACATGGCTGCACGGCTTGCCCATCACAATGCCCAGCTCGCCCTCAAATAAAACACGCCCTGCCGCGTCAGGTAGCGTCACACGCGCCCCAGGGCCACTTAGGGATGTGTCCGCTTTAATAAAATAAAGCGGATGGGCCGGATGCTCCATCCCGCCCTTTTCAGCGGCGGCTTTGAAATTGTTCCACAGGCCAATAAATTTCCCCGGCACCACAGGTGGCAGCATATCGAGGCTATCAACTGGGATCGCCGCGCCCGTTACAT
>JBDNBY010000200.1:0-2575 GCA_039767595.1 Paracoccaceae bacterium
TATCCTCGATTGGCAGGCTCACGGCCTGAGCTATGGCGTGCATCGGGATATGCAAACCGCTCTCGATCTGGGCAAAACACTGCTCCTCAATGGATCGCGCGGCGCCTTGTCTCAGGTATTCGAAGCCTTCCCTGAGGCTCAGGCTTATTCCATCACCGCTCAGACCGAAGAGCTGCGTAAACGTTTGATCGCGCGGGGGCGCGAGAGCGCTCAGGATATCGAGCGCCGCCTCGAGCGCGCGGCCGCCTATGCCGTGCCCGATCATGCTAATGTGACAGCAATCGATAACTCAGGTGATGTCGACACAGCCGTTGCACAAATTTATTCGCATCTCTCAAACTTTGCTTCACAAAAGGCTTTCCTGTCATGACATCGCTCATTCTGAATAACGCAAAACTGATCCTCGAAGCTGAAATCATTGAGGGACATATCGTTGCCAAAGACGGGGTGATCACCGAGATTGGCCATGGCCCAACGCAAGTCGCGGGCGCGCATGAGTGCGATAGCGCCTATGTCTGCCCTGGTCTCATTGAATTGCACACGGATAATCTAGAACGTCACATCGAACCGCGCCCTGAAACCCATTGGCCAGAGCAAGCCGCCATTTTGGCCCATGATGCCGAATTGGCAAGTGTAGGCATAACAACGGTCTATGATGCGCTGCGGGTTGGCTCGATCTTAAGTGGTAAGAAGGGCGATTACCGCAAATATGCCCGTCACGTCGCCAATGAGATATTGAGCATGCAACGCGCCGGTCATCTCAAGATCTCGCATTTCCTTCATCTGCGCGCTGAGCTGTGTTCCGAGACCCTAGATGAAGAGCTCGAGGAATTTACAATTGAGGATCGCATCGGCCTAGTGTCGATCATGAACCACGCCCCAGGTCAACGGCAGTTCCGCGATATCGATAAACTCCGCACCTATGCCGGGAAAAAGCGCGGCATGAACGAAGAAGAGTTTCAAGAGCACATCGCAACCTTGTTGGCACTTGATGAGGAAAATGCACAGCGGTTTGAAACAGCGGCCGTGGCCTTCGCCAATTCCGTTGGTGCTGTTCTCGCCAGTCATGATGACACAACGTCCCAGCATGTGGCGCACTCTGCCTCGATTGGAATGCGCTTGGCCGAATTCCCTACGACATTAGAGGCGGCGCAGGCCTGCCGAGACCATGGTATCCAAGTTATCATGGGCGGTCCCAATATCATTCGTGGCGGATCACATTCCGGCAATATCGCCGCGCATACATTGGCCGAGCATGATCTCATTGATATTCTATCGTCGGATTATGTGCCCTCCTCTTTGTTGTCATCTGCGATGATATTGGCACAGATATGGGGCGATGTGCCCCGCGCCATCGCCACGGTGACAGCCAACCCCGCCCGTGGATTGGGCCTAACGGATCGCGGCACGTTGGACATCGGCAAGCGTGCGGATTTCGTTCAAATCACACAAACTAAGCGCCCCTTTGCGCGTCACACTTGGTCGCGTGGGGTGCAAGTTGGATAATCGAAACTCTTTGCGCACGCTATCTGGGACAGCTCTGAGCCCAGCTGCCTTTGGCACAATGCAATTTGGCGCGGGCTCTGATGATCGCAGCTCTATGGAAATCTATCAGGCCTGCCGCGATGTCGGGATCAATCATTTTGATACGGCCCATGCCTATACCAAAGGCATGTCTGAACAGCTCCTTGGCCATTATGTTGCCGCGGAGCGCGAGGACGTGTTTGTTGCCACAAAAGTGGGCTATACAGGGGGGGCAGACCCAAGCAATTTGACCACACAATTTGACGAAAGTCGGCGACGCTTAAATCTGGATGTGATTGACCTTTTGTATCTACACCGGTTTGATCCAAATACTGAGTTAGAACGCGTTCTCGAATGGTTTGCCTCTCAACAAGCACAAGGACGGATCCGGTATATCGGCGTGTCTAATTTCGCCGCTTGGCAAGTGATGAAAGCCCAAAGCGTGATCGCGCCCCTGGGCCATGTGATCGGCGCATGTCAGCCGATGTATAACTTGGTCAAGCGTCAAGCGGAAACAGAGATATTCCCCGTGTGCATGGACCAAGACATTGCCACGTTCACCTACTCTCCCTTGGGTGCAGGCCTTTTGACAGGGAAATACATCGGCGAGACCATAAATGCGGGCCGGTTTATCGCCGATCCTCGATATGCGCGGCGCTATGGTCAGCAAGACATGCACCACACCGCCCAAGGATTGGTGGGCCTCGCGCAGGAGCACAATCTCGATCCCGCGACGCTGGCCGTGGCATGGGTGATGAAGAACCCTAGCGTGAACGCCCCTCTTTTATCCGCAAGAACATTGGACCAACTTGCGCCAAGCCTTGCCGCGCTGAAATATACTTTGAACGATGACCTCTACGCCGCGTTAACGGCGCTTAGCCGCACACCTGCGCCCGCAACTGATCGACTTGAAGAGCAAACGAGCCTCCCGGGAGCCTAGATCGAGTGGAAGAATCCAGCGTTTACAATGCGGCCGTCAATCTGGCGCGCCAGCGTTTCACAGTCTTGAACTGTGGCCGCACAATGGGCTCGGCCTTTAACGACGTGACAA
>JBDNBY010000201.1:0-31712 GCA_039767595.1 Paracoccaceae bacterium
AGCGTGCGATATCGCCGGCGTATTCGGATGTTTGAGAAAATCAAAATGACGTCTCGCGCTGTGTATATGGACGATAAATTTGTCTATCTCGAACAGGCGATGTGGCGCAAAGATGGGGACTGTGCCAATCATGCCCTCTACCGGTCTGCGTTTACATCGCGCGAGGGGATCGTCGCTCCGGCTCGTGTCCTAGAGGCGATGGGCCAGCAGAACCCTTTCCCGACGGCGCCTGATTGGGTGGCGGCATGGATTGCGGCGGATGCGCAGCGCCCTTGGCCCCCAGAGCTTTAGTCGCAGCCAGAGTTTTCGTCACACCCAAAGAATTAGTTCCTCTGGCTCCCCTTGTTTTTGTTGCGCTGGCCCCCGCGTCATCGTTAGATGCGTGCAAATAGGGGGCGCATCATGAGTGTGACAGATACGAAACGAATTTGGGGCTGGTATTTCTACGATTGGGCCGCTCAGCCGATTTCCACGGTGATCATGACGTTTATCTTTGCGCCGTATTTCACCGAACTCGTGGGGGACGGGGCCAAGGCACAGGCGCAGTGGGGCTATGCCGTGGGTCTTGCAGGGTTTATCGTTGCCATTTTTGCGCCCATTATTGGGGCCGTCGCGGATCAAACAGGACGGCGCATGCCGTTTATGTGGGCGGGGTCCATCATGTATGTCGTGGGGATGTTTGGTCTGTGGTACGCTGTGCCTGGGGACTATAACATATGGTTTTTGCTAGGATCCTTGATCGTTGGCCTTTTGGGGATGGAGCTGGGCCTCTTGATCACCAATGGCATGTTGCCAGATGTGGCTGGTAAAAAAGAAGTTGGCCGCGTCTCAGGAGGCGGCTTTGCCTTTGGGTATTTGGGCGGCTTCATCGCGATGCTCGCTATGTTGGCGCTCTTTGCTGAAAATGGCGAGACGGGCAAAACTCTTATTGGGATTGATCCAATCTTTGGATTTGATGCCAGTGCGCGCGAAGGCACGCGGTTTTCTGGCCCGCTTAGCGCCATTTGGTATATGATTTTTATCATTCCGTTTTTCCTATGGCTCAAAGATACGCGGATCACAGGCGCGCGGGCGCATTTGGGCCAAGCGATCAGAACCGTTCTGGCGCTTTTGGTGCAACTGCCCAAACGCAAAGCGATGTTTTCGTTTCTGATGAGCTCCATGTTTGCGCGCGATGCGTTGAATGGCCTCTATTTCTTTGGCGGGCTCTATGCCGCAGGTGTTCTGGGGTGGAGCCCTGTGGATATGGGTGTTTTTGGCATCGTTGCTATTTTGTCAGGGATCTTCTTTACATGGCTTGGTGGATTTCTCGACGTGCGGTTCGGGCCGCGGACTGTTTTGATGGCGGTTTTGGTCATTTTGACATGTGTGACCATTTTCATGGTGTCCGTGTCTCGCGAAACCGTTCTGTTCTTGCCTGTCGCCGAAGGCTCGTGCCTGCCCGATATGTCCTTTTATCTCATTGGTTCGATTGTTGGGGCCGCGGGTGGCATATTACAGGCTGTCAGCCGCACGATGGTTGTGAAGCTGTCTGATCCAACAGAGGTGACACAGACCTTTGGTCTATATGCCCTGACGGGGCGGGCGACGGCCTTTCTAGCGCCGCTATCGATTGGTATTGTCACTGATATGACTGGCTCACAGGCGATGGGAATTCTACCATTGGCGATTTTGTTCGTGCTCGGGCTTATTTTACTGCGGCCTGTGCCACGGGTCTAAGGCATGTTTTTTGTTCTTTTGGGTAAAGTGTGAAATTAGGACTCCAAAAAAGAACAAAAATAGAACAAAATGCAAGGCATGTTTGCTGAGCTGTCGATTACATCAAATTTTACCTTTCTGCGCGGGGCTTCTCATCCTGAGGAATATATGGCCCGCGCCGCCGAGTTAGGCCTGTCTGCGATCGCGATTGCAGATGAGAATTCTGTCGCGGGGATTGTGCGGGCGCATGTCGCTGCGCGCGATATCAAGCGCCGCATTCAAACGCGCCGCACGTGGGAAGAGACCCATGGCCCAATGGGCCCCCCTGCGCCAGAGGGGATGTCGCGACCCGCACCAGTGTTATGGAACATCCCGCGCCTCATTCCAGCGGCGACATTGGTCACGATCGAGGGGCTGCGCCTCACGGCCTTGCCTCAAACGCGCGAGGGGTGGGGGCAGCTGTGCCGCATCCTGTCCCAAGGGCGGTTGCGCAGCGCAAAAGGGCAGTGTGATTTATATCTAAGTGACATTTGCGAATATGCGACGCAGATCACGTTTCTGCTGCACCTTCCAGATATATATTCCATGGAATATAACGAAGTGCTGCAGCAGTTTCTCGCGACCTATCGTAGTCAGACTTACCTCGTTCTTGCGCCGCGCTATGATGGGGTGGACCGCGATAGGTTTGCGCGGCTTGCGGATTTTGCCGGCACACATACCCTACCTGTGGTCGCCTCAGCTGTGCCGATGTTGCACCATGGGCGCCGGCGCAAATTGGCAGATGTGTTGACCGCCATTCGATTGGGCACACAGGTCGAAGCATTGGGTCATCATGCGCTGTGTCATGCTGAACAGCGGCTGCGATCCGAGGGGGAAATGCGGGCACTCTTTGCCCAGTATCCACACGCTGTTGAGGCCACTCAAGACATTTTAGCGCAGGTCACCTTTGATCTGGATGCGTTGCGCTATGAATATCCCTCTGAAGTGGCCCAAGGGGAAACACCTGCACAGCGGTTGCGCCATTTGGCCCAAGAGGGGCTATCGTGGCGCTATCCGGCTGGGGCGCCTGAGCGCGTGATCGGCATGCTCGAACATGAGTTGGCGCTGATTTCAAAATTGAACTATGAGCCCTATTTCCTCACGGTGCGGGATGTTGTCCATTTTGCCCGCTCGCGCAATATTTTATGCCAAGGGCGCGGGTCTGCGGCCAATTCCGTCGTGTGTTATTGTTTGGGGGTGACGTCCGTGAGCCCCGAAATTGGTACAATGGTCTTTGAGCGTTTTGTGTCGCAGGCGCGCGATGAGCCCCCCGATATTGACGTTGATTTTGAACATGAGTGGCGCGAAGAAGTGATCCAGCACATCTATGAGCGCTATGGCCGTCATCGTGCAGGGTTGTGCGCCACTGTTATTCATTATCGCGGCAAGCGCGCTATTCGCGAAGTGGGTGCGGCGATGGGCCTGTCCCCTGATACCATCGCGGCGCTCTCGTCGCAAATTTGGGGAAGCTTTCGCAGCGACGCCCATCGAAATTTACGCTTGCATGAATTGGGGTTGGATGCCTGTGATCCATGGCTGGCCCTAACGCTGGAATTGATCGAAGAGATCATTGGCTTCCCGCGGCATCTGTCGCAACATGTCGGGGGCTTTATCATCACGCAGGGGCGATTGGACGAGTTGGTTCCAGTCGAAAATGCCACGATGGAGGGGCGCACGGTCATTTGTTGGGACAAAGATGATATTGATGCGCTGGGCATTTTAAAGGTCGATGTCCTGAGCCTTGGGATGCTGTCTTGTGTGCGCAAGTCCTTTGATTTGATCAAAATGCACTATGGTCAAGAATGGAGCTTGGCAACCCTGCCCCCTGAGGATCCCAAAGTGTATGATATGCTGTGCCGTGCCGATAGCATTGGGGTGTTTCAAGTGGAAAGCAGGGCGCAGATGAATTTCCTGCCGCGCATGCAGCCGCGGTGTTTTTACGACCTTGTGATCCAAGTGGCCATTATTCGTCCAGGCCCTATTCAGGGGGATATGGTTCATCCCTTTATCCGCCGCCGCAATGGCGAAGAGCCGGTCAGCTTCCCCTCAGATGCCTTGGGGGACGTGCTGGGTAAAACACTGGGCGTGCCCCTATTTCAAGAACAAGCGATGCAAATTGCCATCATTGGCGCGGGGTTCTCGCCCGAAGAGGCCGACCGCCTGCGCCGCGCGCTCGCGACCTTTAGTAAAAAGGGCAATGTGAGCGATTTTCACACACGATTTATCAAGGGGATGGTGCGCAATGGCTATGACCCTGCGTTTGCGCAGCGGTGTTTTTCTCAGATTGAGGGATTTGGATCCTACGGTTTTCCCGAAAGCCATGCCGCCAGTTTCGCGCTGTTGGTCTATGCGTCGGCATGGGTCAAATGCCACTATCCGGGGATCTTTGCCTGTGCTCTTTTGAATGCGCAGCCGATGGGCTTTTACGCGCCAGCACAGATTGTGCGTGATGCCCGTGCGCATGGCGTCGACGTGCGTCCGATTTGTATAAACGCAAGTTTTTGGGACAATGTGATGGAGCCAGACGGGCGTGGCGGCCTCGCGTTACGGCTGGGATTTCGGCAACTCAAAGGGTTGCATGAAGATGAGGCCGCTTGGATCACGGCAGCGCGGGGCAATGGGTATCAAACGGTTCAAGATGTCTGGCGCCGTGCGGGATTGGCCCCGAAGTCGATTGAAAAGCTTGCAGAGGCAGATGCATTCCATGGAATGAACCTATCGCGACGCGATGCATTGTGGCACGCCAAGGCGATCAAATCACCACGGGTTTTGCCCCTGTTTGAAACTGACTTGGACGGTGAGGCCATTGACGAACCTTTGGCGCATTTACCGCAGATGTCCGCGGGCCAAGAGGTGATCGAAGATTACGTCGCTATGCGCCTGTCTTTGCGGGCGCATCCCGTTGCGCTATTGCGTCATCGCCTGACCCCAGCGTAAAGGTTTTGCACCTTTGGTCAAACCTCAGTACATACCATTTCATGACACAGAATATTTTTCAGATCCCCGTCCCTTATGCCCCACCCATTGTCGGGGTAGGTCAGGTTTTCGCCATGCGCCGTATTTTCTGTGTCGGGCGCAACTATGCGGCTCATGCGGCAGAGATGGGCAATGAAGTGGACCGCGAGGCCCCTTTTTATTTTACCAAATCGCCCCATTGTGCGGTGGCCTCGGGGCAGACGATTCCCTATCCATTGGCCTCGGCCGATGTGCATCATGAAATAGAATTGGCCGTCATGATCGGGCGCGCGGGCCTACGCATCGAAAAAGAGGCGGCCTGGGATCATGTCTATGGCTATGCCGTGGCGCTTGATATGACACGCCGTGATTTACAGGGTCGCGCCAAAGAGATGCGGCGCCCATGGGATTTGGGCAAAGATTTTGACCATGCGATGCCGATATCTGCGGTGACGCCCAAAGAGGCCGCCGGCGATATACTCGCGCAGCGGATCACATTGGATGTAAATGGCGATCGCCGTCAAGATGCGCCGCTGATCGATATGGTGTGGAGCGTCCCTGAGTTGATCCATGATCTATCGCATCACTATCGGTTAGAGGCCGGTGATGTGATCCTCACGGGGACGCCGGCCGGTGTCGGGCCTGTGCAAGAGGGCGATCGTCTGGTCGGCGCCATTGGTGGCCTGACCTCGCTTGACGTTACGATCGGGGCGCCAGTTTGATGTTCGATACGATTGCGCGCCGCCTCAGCCAAGGTTTGGCCATTTTAGGGGGCTGCGTTCTTATTGGTTTTGCACTGGTGATCTGTGTGTCTGTCATTGGGATGACAGTTCTTGATCTGGCTAAGGCGCTGGGCCTGAAGGCGTGGATGAAGGATGCGGGCCTTGGGTGGATTGGGCCGATCCAAGGGGATTATGAGATCGTCGAAATGGGCATGGCTTGGGCCATTTTTGCATTCTTGCCGATCACGACCGCCACCATGGCCCATGCCCGCGTGGAGGTGATGACGACATCATTTGCGGGTTGGGTTCAGAGGGCCTTGGATATGTTTTGGATGAGTGTGATGGCGGCGGTTATGATCTTTATCGCTGAGCGTCTGTTTATGGGGTTGATCAGCAAACTCGCCAGTGGTGATCAAACCTTCCTTTTGCAGATCCCGCTGTGGTGGGGGTATCTTGGGGCGTTTGCCCTGAGTGTGATGGTCGCGCTGATAGAGGTGTATTGCGCGCTGCGCCGTGCATGGATGCAAGAGGCCCTGTTATGAGCGCGCTAGAGATCGGGTATGCAGCGTTTCCAGTGCTGCTGATTTTGATCGCCTTGCGCGCACCGATTGGATTGGCAATGCTGCTGGTGGGCGGCTTTGGATTTTACTTTGTACTCGGCTCGCCCAATATGATCCTCGCCAAAATGAAAAGCGAAACATACGGCGTTTTTTCGAATTATTCCCTCTCAGTCATCCCGTTGTTTTTACTGATGGGCGAATTGGCCGCGCGCTCGGGTCTATCGGCACGGCTCTTTTCCGCCTCAGCGGCGGTTTTTGGGCATTTGCGCGGCGGCCTGCCGATGTCTGCGATTGGGGCTTGCGCGGGGTTTGGGGCGATCTGTGGATCCTCTTTGGCGACGGCCGCTGCGATGGGGCGCGTTGCCTTGCCTGAAATGCACCGATATGGCCATTCCCGACCATTCTCGGCCGCGGTGATCGCGGCGGGGGGCACTTTGGGCATTTTGATCCCGCCTTCGGTGATCTTGGTGATCTATGCGATTTTGATAGAGCAAAACATTCAAAAGCTGTTTGCCGCCGCGATTGTCCCAGGGTTGATCGCGGTGGTGGGGTATTTTATCGCCATTAAGCTCTATACCTTGCGCCACCCAGAGGAGGCCGTGCAACAAGACAAGGCGCCCGTACCTGAGCGGATTGCGGCGATTGTTGCGGTTTGGCCGATCTTGGCGATCTTTGTCCTTGTCGTTGGCGGGATCTACTGGGGTTTTTTCACACCCACACAGGCCGCCGCCGTGGGCGCCGTGTTGACGGGGGCCTATGCCTTGGGGTCAGGGGAATTGACCCGCGAGGGGTTATTTGAAAGCTTTTATGCGACGGCCAAGACCACGGGTTTGATTTTCTTTATTATCTTGGGTGCCGGTGTATTCAACGGATTTTTGGCGATCACGCGATTGCCGCAAGAGTTGTCGGATTGGGCGTCAGGGTCGAGTTTAAGCCCTTGGGTTATCTTGGCTGGTGTTCTCGTGCTCTATCTCATTTTAGGCTGTGTGATGGAGAGCCTGTCGATGATATTGCTGACCATCCCTGTTCTGTTTCCAGTTCTGAGCGCGCTTGATTTCGGTATGAGCGCCGAGGCGATGGCGATTTGGTTTGGCATTCTGGCGCTGACGGTGGTCGAGCTGGGCCTGATCACGCCGCCAGTGGGGCTAAATTTGTTTATCTTGGCGGGGATGGATGACGATCTGTCGCCCTCTGAGGTTTATGGACCTGTCTTGTATTTCATCGCAATGGATGTGCTGCGCGTGGCGTTGATCGTCGCATTTCCCGCCATCGCGCTGCTCTATTAAGCGCCGCGGCCCACGCCTTTGATATGTGTTTCGCCACGTTCACGCGACAGGCGGATTTGCTTTTGCCGCTCGCGAAAGCGCTCTTTGTCCTCAGCCGTGGTTTCGTCAAAGCATTGATGACATGATACGCCATGCTCGTATTCTGAGCGGTTCTTATCCTCGGGGAGGATCGGCCGGCGGCACCCGTAACATAGATCATGTGGCCCCTCTGTCAGGCCATGACCCACCGAGACGCGCGCATCAAAGACAAAGCATTCGCCATTCCATGTGCTGTGCTCTTGCGGGATCTCTTCGAGGTATTTCAAAATACCACCTTTGAGGTGATAGACATCATCGACCCCTTGGCCCATCAAATAATTGGTGGATTTCTCGCACCGAATGCCGCCTGTGCAAAACATCGCAACGCGTTTATTGTGAAAGCGGTCTTTGTTCTCTTCCCACCATTGGGGGAATTCACGAAAGCTCGTCGTTTTAGGATCGATTGCACCCTCGAATGTGCCGATGGCCACTTCGTAATCATTGCGCGTGTCAATGACGACGACATCCTCGGATTGGATCAGGTCATTCCATTGGGCGGGCTCGACATATTGGCCAACTTTGGCCTTTGGATCGATGTCGGGTTGCCCCATGGTCACGATCTCTTTCTTCAGTTTGACCTTCATTCGCGGAAATGGGGGCACTGAGGCGTGGCTCAGTTTATGGTCAAATCCCGCACAGCCGGGCAATGTACCGATATAATCAAGGATCTGAGTGATCGCATCGGGGGCGCCGGCGATTGTGCCATTGATGCCCTCTTTGGCCAAAAGCAATGAGCCAGTGATCTCAAGATCAAGACATCGGGCAAGCAGTGCAGGTTTTATCGCACTGGGATCGTCAAAGCGGGTAAAGTGATAGAGGGCAGCTACAGTATACATGCGGCTCCTCTAGCGCCAAAGATCATTGTGGGCAAGTGGTTTCCTTTGGCTTGCATATAGGCAAGGTTCAGGTCATTTTGAGCCCAACCAAAGACGAGGATCCCATGGCGCAGGCGTTGCTATTGATTGACATACAAAATGACTTTTGCCCCAACGGTGCATTGGCCGTGGCGGAGGGGGACGCTGTGGCGCCATATGCCAATCAAGCGATGGCGCAGTATGCGCATGTGATAGCCACCCAAGATTGGCACCCCAGTGGGCATTCCTCATTCGCCTCAGCGCATCAGGCCGCGCCGTTCAGTGTGACGCAGATGCCGTATGGCGATCAAGTGCTGTGGCCGGATCATTGTATGCAGGGGCAGGCGGGCGCGCAGTTTCATCCAGAGCTTAACTTGGATCCTGTGCGAATGATCGTGCGCAAAGGCATGAACCCAAAGATCGATAGCTATTCCGCCTTCTTTGAAAATGATCACGAGACAACCACGGGATTGCATGGTTATTTGCAAAACCTTGGGGTCAGTGATGTGACGTTGATCGGATTGGCGACGGATTATTGCGTGGCGTACTCCGCGATGGATGCCGCCAAGTTGGGCTATCATGTCTGCGTTGATCTTAAGGGATGCCGCGCCATTGATTTGGACGGGTCGTTGAGCAAAGCCTTGGGCGACATGCGCGCCGTTGGTGTGCAGATAAAGGAGTGATCGATGGATCTGGCGACCCGCGTTTGGAATCATAAATGGAAGATTGACCCGATTGTACGGTCTCTGATCGATACAGATTTTTACAAACTCTTGATGTGCCAATCGGTGTTTCGCAATCGGCCGGACACGCAGGTGACCTTTAGCTTGATCAATCGCACGACCTCGATCGCCTTGGCGGATTTGATCGATGAGGGCGAGCTGCGCGAGCAGTTGGATAACATCCGCTCCCTCTCTCTCACGCGGGGCGAAAGTACATGGCTGCGCGGGAATACATTCTATGGAAAGCGTCAGATGTTCCGATCTGATTTCATGGAATGGTTCGAAGCGCTGCGCCTGCCCGCCTATCATCTTGAGCGGCGCGGCGATCAATATGAGCTGACCTTTGAAGGGGCGTGGCCCGACGTGATGCTTTGGGAAATTTCGGCGCTCGCCGTGATCATGGAGCTGCGCGGCCGCGCGATGCTCCATCAAATGGGGCGCTTTGAGATCCAAATTCTCTATGCGCGCGCGATGACCAAGCTGTGGCAAAAGGTAGAGCGCCTGCGCGATATCGATGGGCTGCGGATCGCTGATTTTGGCACGCGGCGGCGGCACTCTTATCTATGGCAGGACTGGTGCGTTCAGGCGATGATGGAAGGGCTGGGCGATAAATTCATCGGTACCTCCAATTGCCTGATCGCGATGAAACGCGATATTGAGGCGATCGGCACCAATGCCCACGAGCTGCCGATGGTTTATGCCGCCTTGGCCCGAGACGACGACGCACTGCGCCAAGCGCCCTATCAAGTCCTGAATGATTGGCATGAAGAGCATGACGGCAACTTGCGCGTGATTTTGCCCGACACCTATGGCACAGAAGGGTTCCTCAAAAACGCCCCCGACTGGCTGGCGACATGGACCGGCATGCGCATCGATAGCGGCGATCCGTTTGAGAACGGCGAACGCGCGATCACATGGTGGCGCGACCGTGGCGAGGATCCGACGCAAAAGCTAGTGATCTTTTCCGATGGTTTGGATGTCGAGACGATCGAACAGCTCTGTACCCATTTCGCGGGCCGGTGCCGCGTGTCCTTTGGGTGGGGAACGAACCTAACAAACGATTTCCGCGGCCTTGTGCCAGGCGGCGGGCTGGATGCATTTTCACTGGTGTGCAAAGCCACACATGCCAATGGCAAGCCCACTGTGAAACTCTCCGACAACCCTAACAAAGCGACAGGGCCAAAAGACGAGATTGAGCGGTATAAAGGTGTGTTTGGGGTTGGTGAACAGGTGAAGCGCCGCGTGATGGTTTAGACGTTATTAAGTCTTAGTCATTAGACTTCAGGTTTAGTCATCTATAACGCGTCGATTTAACTTCTTCTCACTCAGCACTTTCTTTGCCTTGATCCGACGCTCGACGCTGCCGCGTGTGGGTTTGGTGGGGATGCGGCGTTTGGGGCGGATGAGGGCTTTTTGGATCAGTTCGGCGAGGCGCGTGCGGGCGAGTTCGCGGTTTTGCGCTTGGCTGCGGGTGGTGTCGACTTGGATGACGATCGCGCCGTCTTTGGTCCATTTTTGGCCGGCCAATTTGCGCAGGCGCGGTTTGACATGGGCGGGGATGTTTGGGCTGCGCTCGGCCTCGAACCGTAATTCGACGGCGGAGGAGGTTTTATTCACATTCTGACCGCCCGGCCCAGAGGCGCGCACAAATTGTTCGGTCAGTTCCCAATCGTGGATGGTGATGCTGTCGGTGATCTGTAACATGGGTCTGTCCTAACGAAAAAGGGCCGCTTACGCGACCCTTTCGAGACCTTGAACGAGAAAAGAGGGTTAGGCATTGCCAGCGCAAGGGCCGTGTCCCACTAAAGGCTGCCTTAGAGGGCAGATCCTCGCGTTGTTCCCACCTTCTGTCCGAATACCTCTAATATCACTGGACCACCTCCTCTCAAAATGTTGTATCTTGAGGTGAGATTGCCACAGCCTGTGGATAAGTCAAGAATATTTTGCGGCCCTCTGCGAAAGGATACGAAACGGTATCAATGCGATGAGGGCGACTGTCACTTTGACCATCCAGTCGGCCACTGCCAGTGAATGCCATAGGGCCGTCTCGGCACCCATGTTCAAGAAGGGTACAGAATCCGACGCCCATGAGATCGCGGCATTGGCACCCTCGCCGTAAAACGGCACGGACAGGCTAAAGGCCAGCGTAAAGAACACGGCCGTATCCAAAATGGATCCAACAAGTGTTGACGCCAACGGTGCGCGCCACCATGTGCCCGTGCGGAGCTTGTCAAATATTGCGACATCGACCATTTGCGCCACAAGAAAGGCAACACCAGAAGCGATACCAATGCGCAGCGGCACGGCTGGGCCATATTCCAACATGATTTGTGAGCCGATGAGCGAGCATATGACACCCACAACAAAGCCAGCGAGCACAACTTTTTGTGCGGTTTGGCGGCCATAATAGCGATTGGTCAAATCGGTCACAAGAAACGCGATCGGATAGGTGAACGCCCCCCATGTGAGTAGGCCGTCTAGAATTAAGAATTGAACGAGGATATTTGAGGCGACGACAACGGCCGCCATAGCGAGAACGCCAGGAAGGATCTTTTGCATAACTATTATCCGTTTTTGCAAGGTTGCGGAGACTTGGCCCATGGGGCAGATTGCCGTTTATCGCGTTTGATCGCGAAGATCAACCATGCGCAAAGCGCGGGCGACCTGTGGCCTCGACCGTGAGCGTTGCTTCGATAAAGATTTCGCGATTTTCGGATGTGGCGCGCTTGATGTCTTGATCCAGATGGGTGTCGATATCCTCGGCGCCGGCCTCTTGGGCCTCATGGATTGCGGTGTCGGTGAGGTGCGCTCGCAGCGCTATGATTGCATCGCCTTCGTTGGTGAAGATGGCGGGCCCTTGGGGCAAATGCACGCGGTATTGCCCCTCGGCGGGGGCGGTGATTTGGCCAGATTTGCGAACAATAATCTGACCCACAACGGCGCCGACGGCATTGGCCACATCGGCATGCTCTGGCAAATGCAGCGCGGTCCCAAGGCGTGCCGCAATCGGCGGATAATAAATCGGCGCCGAGGCGCCCAGCGGGATCAAGGGCACATTCAGCCCAATATTAAATCGCAAAACATTTTGATGATGATCCAGCCCCGCCGTCATCAACGGATGCGCGGCGTAGCTGTGCGGATCTGTGCCAAAGCGCTCTTCTTCTTCAAAGAGGCTCGCCTCTAAAATAGCATGCACAGATTGAGCTGTCATTTGATCCAACACCATTTGCGCCAACTGCGTGCCCGTTGGCGCAATCGGCGTGCCGGCCCCTGTGCGCAACCGTGCAAACAGCTCGGCTGCTTTGGTCGCGGCAGCGGTGTCATACAGATCCGCTTGTCCCATGATATGCGAGGCATCCGTGGGCGTAAGTGTACTGATTTGAACAAGGCCGCGGGAAATCAACTTGGTCACGCTGGCCCGATCTGGCCGAGATACAAGAGCCGTGGCAAGGGGCTGCGGCGTGGTACTGATGCGATCCAAAACGGCCCGTTCGCGCCCGTCTATATCGTCCGGCACGGGTTTGAGGCGTAGGATGAAATGTGCGTCCATCTCGCTTGGCGTGCTGCGCCTGATTTGCGCATCAAGGGCCTCATGCACCACTGCGGGGAAATCACGTGCCAATAGGCTAACCGGAATGACCCGCGAGGGCCCCAAGCGAACGCCCCCATTGAGGCCCTCTTGAAGAGGATGCGTTTGGCTGTCCCCGCCCAGACCCGTTGTGCGCATGGCCACTGCCTCGACCATCGTACGATAGGGGCCCACGCGGGCGCCCATTGGATCAATCGAGGGGCGTCCATTTTGCAATAGGGCGACATCCGTCGTTGTGCCGCCAATGTCCGAGACGATTGCCGTATCGGTTTTTGTGAGCCACAAGGCCCCAACCAATGAGGCGGCGGGGCCGCTTAAGATCGTTTCAATTGGACGCTCTCGGGCGACGCGGGCACTCATGAGCGCGCCATCGCCGCGTACTACCATTAAGGGGGCCTCGATCCCTTGCGCGCGCAGTTCGTCTTGTGCCCGTGCAATCAAGCGGTCGATCATCGAAATCAGCCGCGCATTCAATACGGCCGTGATCGCGCGTTTGGGGCCATTGAGTTTGGCAGACAGTTGATGCGATAAAGAGCATGGTAGGCCATGGGTGAGCGCGATCTCTTGGGCCTGCGTTTCATGTTCGGGGTTGCGCGGTGCGAATTTTGCGGCGATGGCCAGCGCCTCCAGTCCCTTTTGCGCGGTGATCCAGTTGTGCAGAGCCTCGTGATCAAGGGGGGCCTTGGCCTGACCCGCGTGATCGTGCCCGCCCTCGAGTAGAATATAGGGATCCCCGCCCAACGCATCCAAGAGGCCTTGGGTCTTAAGGTCCTTTTCAGAGAATCCAATGTAAACGAGGCCCACGCGCGCGCCATGCCCCTCGACCAAGGCATTGGTGGCCAAGGTCGTCGAGAGCGCGGCAAATGTGATGTCAGCGCGGTTGATATCCGCCTGATCTAGCGTCGCGCGGATCGCGTTGCCGATGCCAATCGCCAAATCGTGACGTGTTGTCAGGGACTTCGCCTTGGCGATGACATGCGTGCCGTCTTGGATCAAAACCGCATCTGTATACGTGCCGCCAGTGTCTACGCCGAGATGATAGGGCATGTCCGCCTCCGTTTCTTGATGCGTCATAAAAAGGACGATCGCGCGATTATTCCAGTCCGTTTGCGGCGTTTTCAAGTCGCATTATCGCCCAGCGTGCGGCTTCGGCGACAATGGCGTTTGGATCTTCGCACAGCGGTGGCAGCATGGGCAGGAAATCCGGATTACCAGAATTGCCAATGGCATAGAGAACATTGCGCACAAACCGGTCGCGTTTGATCCGCTTGATCGGGCTACCTGAGAATTTCGCCCGAAAGGCCGCGTCATCGAGTTGCACCAATTCGGCCAAGTGCGGCGCGCGCAGATCCTCCCGCGCAGCATAGCGATGATTCCGTGCCTCTTGGGCGAATTTATTCCATGGACAGGCCGCCAAACAGTCATCACATCCGTAGATGCGATTGCCCATTTTCTCACGTAGATTCAGTGGAATAGAGCCAGAATACTCAATGGTGAGATAAGAAATACACAGCCGTGCATCCAAGCGATAGGGCGCAACAATCGCCTGAGTAGGACAGGCCGAAATACACGAGGTGCACGAGCCGCAGTTATCATATTCCATGGCATCTTTTTCAAGATCAAGGGTCGTAAACAGGGCGCCAAGGAAAAACCAATTGCCCAAAGAGCGGCTAACTAAATTTGTATGCTTGCCTTGCCATCCTAGTCCTGCCGCCTGCGCCAGTGGCTTTTCCGCGACGGGTGCGGTGTCGACAAAAACTTTGATCTCTCCGCCGCCATGCTCGATCAAAAAACGGCCCAATGCCTTTAATCGTTTTTTAAGAACATCGTGGTAGTCTTTGTTTTGAGCATACACAGAAATGGAGGCGCGATCGCCATGATTTAATTGATCACGTGGATCATGATCTGGGGCATAGTTATCTGCCAACATAATGATGGACCGCGCGTCGGGCCACAGGGCGGCCGGATCACTGCGCCATTCTTTGCGATCAGATAGCCATGACATGTCCCCTTGATAGCCAGCCTCAAGAAATCCATCTAAAGCCGCGGGCATATGGGGAATGCTATCTGGTGCGCAAATTTTAAGATCGGCAAACCCAAGGCGCTGAGCCTCTTCGGTCAGCCGAGCTTTGAGCGCAGTGGACATGAATTAAAAATCCAAATCAGCATAATGGCGCGGCGGCGGGAAGCCGGCAACTTGATCCGCTAAAATGGACCGAAACGCTGGGCGTGATTTCAGCTTCATGTACCATTCTTTGACGTCACCATAGCTATTCCAATCAACATCAGAACAGTAATCGAGCGCGGAAATATGCGCCGCTGCGGTGAAATCCGCTAACGTCATTTGATCGCCAGCGAGCCATTTACGATTTTCCAAAAGCTGGGTCATATATCCCAGATGCATGCGGATGGCTTTGAGCCCTTCCTTCACGCGCCGGCTATCGGGGTATTCTTTGAACATCAACTTTTTGTTCACGCGTTCGTAGAGTAGTTTTTGAGTCACTTCATGATGAAATTTATCGTCAAACCACGCACACAGGCGCCGCACTTCGTACCGGTTTTCTTTACCGTTGGGCATCAATGACGGGGTGGGGTGCGCCTCTTCGAGATACTCGACAATCGCTTGGCTCTCGCTGAGCGTGTTGCGACCGAGGCGCAGTACAGGCACTTTGCCTGCTGGATTACGGGTTAGAAAATCACGGCTGGGATCCCAGTAGCGCTCTTCGACCAATTCACAGTCGATTTTCTTTTCACCTAAAACAAGGCGAACCTTGCGGCAAAACGGTGATAGAGGGACGTGAAAGAGGCGAACCATATGTAAATGTACCCTTTGAAAAACTGTATCTTACATGACGAAATATCGTGGAAATATCAATCCCTCACACACGCGGCCATGCCGCCGTGCTCCACGATCTGGGCGTTAAGGCGTGTTTTGCGTTGATAGGCACGTGTTCGGCGCGAGGGCTGCGTCACGGATCGCCCCTTTGGATTGGGCAAGAGGGCAATCAGTTGGGCCGATTGCGTGCGGGTTAGCTTGTCGGAACTGGTGCCAAAGTAATGATCTGCGGCGGCCTCAATTCCAAATACGCCTGTGCCAAATTCGGCGACGTTAAGATAGATTTCCAACATGCGCGCCTTGCCCCAAATGACATCCGCCATCGGTGTAATGAGGACTTCGAGCGCCTTGCGAACATAGCTCCGACCATGCCAGAGAAGTACGTTTTTAACAGTTTGCTGTGATATGCTCGACCCTCCATATCGCCCCCCGTCGGCAATGGCATTTTGGAGGGCGCCCCAATCTATTCCGCGATGTGTGCAAAATTGCGCGTCCTCGGCGCCGATCACGGCATAGATCACGGTATCAGAGATGTCGTCCAAAGGCACCCAATCGCGCTGAATCGGGCCATATGTGATGCGCTCGGCGAGGATATAGGGGGTGAGATATGGGTTAAAGATACGACTGAGGGCCAAAAGAAGAGTGATTAAAATCACACCGATGACCGCCGCGGATACGGCATAGCTGATCCCCCGACGCAAAAAGCGCGAGAGGACCCCGCGCTTTTTTGAAATCAAATGTTGCATAACACCTTATTGAGCTGGGATGGCTTCAGGTGGTGTTTGCAAAGGATGCGGCAATTTATCAAGCATTTCTTTTGGACAGACCTGCACAAAGTGATGCTTGGTCAGATCCCAGTCTTGCAAAATCTCTTCTGCAAGTGCGGATCCTGTTTCGGCAAAGTGCCGCTCGACCAATCCTTTGACTTGATCATGCCAATGACCATCGCCAATACCGCAGGTGACCAACGTCTCCATATTGAGCATATCGCCCGACGTTCCACTTGGATCATAGAGATAGGCCATCCCGCCCGTCATGCCGGCGCCAAAGTTTGCGCCAATCGACCCTAGGATCACAGCCACGCCGCCCGTCATATATTCACAGCCGTTTGAACCGCAGCCTTCGATCACGACTTTGGCGCCCGAGTTGCGCACGGCAAAGCGTTCGCCAGCGCGGCCTGCGGCAAAGAGATGGCCGTCAGTGGCCCCATAGAGGACAGTATTGCCGATGATCGTGTTGTCGCGCGCCACCAGCGGGCTGCGTTTGGGCGGACGTACTGTGATCAGACCACCAGAGAGGCCCTTGCCCACATAGTCATTGGCATCGCCGACCACTTCTAATTTGAGGCCCGGCACAGTAAAGGCGCCCAAGGCTTGCCCCGCGCTGCCGTCCAAGCGAACGGTCAAGTGATCCTCTTGTAGGTCGTTCCGCATGCCAAAGTTTTTGACAATATGGCTCGACGTGCGTGTGCCGACGGTGCGGTGCGTATTTTGCACGGCATATTGCAGCTGCATCTTTTCCCCATCATTGAGGAAGCGAGCCGCATCGCGCACAATCTCGGCATCGAGTGTGTCTGGAACGGGATTGCGGGGTTTGTTGCGATCATAGATGATCTTTTCTGCACCATCGACTGTGATGAGCATGGGGTTGAGATCGAGATCATCCAAATGCGCCGCCCCGCGGCTGACTTGCGAGAGTAGGTCGGCACGGCCGATCACGTCATCCAAGCTCCGCGCGCCAATCGATGCGAGGATCTCGCGCACTTCTTGCGCATAGAAGGTGATCAGATTGACAACTTTGTCCGCTGTGCCTGTGAATTTTGCCCGCAGCGCAGGGTCTTGGGTACATACGCCAACGGGGCAGGTGTTTGATTGACACTGACGGACCATAATACAGCCCATCGCGATCAAGGCTGCTGTCCCGATGCCGTATTCTTCGGCGCCGAGCATCGCTGCCATCACGATGTCGCGGCCCGTGCGCAATCCGCCATCGGTGCGCAATGTCACGCGGTCCCGCAGATTGTTCATCGCCAGAACTTGGTGCGCCTCGGTGAGGCCCATTTCCCACGGCAGGCCCGCAAATTTGATCGACGTTGCAGGGGATGCGCCCGTGCCGCCATTGTGACCCGAGATCAAGATCACGTCTGCTTCGGCTTTGGCGACGCCAGCGGCGATGGTGCCTACACCAGAGGCGGCCACGAGTTTCACCGTGACTTTGCAGCGCGGGTTGATCTGTTTGAGGTCATAGATCAGCTGCGCCAAATCCTCGATTGAGTAAATATCGTGGTGCGGCGGCGGTGAAATCAAAGTGACGCCTTTGGTCGAATGGCGCAGACGCGCGATCAAATCGGTCACTTTCATACCCGGCAGCTGACCGCCCTCTCCTGGCTTAGCGCCTTGGGCGACCTTAATCTCAAGCTCTTCGCATTGATTGAGGTATTCCGCGGTGACACCAAAACGACCCGAGGCCACTTGTTTAATTTTTGCCGATGGGTTGTCGCCATTGGGTTCGGGGTGGAAATGTGCGGGATCTTCGCCGCCTTCGCCCGAATCCGATTTTGCACCCACACGGTTCATCGCCACGTTCAATAGTTTGTGCGCCTCAGGAGAGAGGGCACCCAATGACATGCCAGGCGTGACAAAGCGTTTGCGAATCGCGGTGACGCTTTCGACCTGCTCAATTGGGATGGCGGTGCCCAATGGCTTAATCGCTAAAAGGTCGCGCAGGTGAATCGGTGGATTGGCTTGCATCCGCTTGGAATAGGATTTCCAAAGGTCATAGCTGGCGTTGTTGCATGCGGTTTGCAGCATGTGCATTGTCTGCGCTTCCCATGCGTGCGTTTCGCCGGATTTGCGGGATTTGTAAAATCCGCCAATGGGCAAGACATTGCTGGCCGAATGCCACGCATTCGCATGGACGTCTTCGACTTTTTTCTGAATGCCGCTGACACCAATGCCTGAAATCCGCGACGTGAGGCCGGGGAAGTATTCGGAGCACATGGCCCGCGAGAGGCCGACGGCCTCAAAATTCAAACCGCCGCGATAGGACGAGAGGACCGAAATTCCCATTTTGGCCATGATTTTCAATAGGCCCTGATCGATCGCATCGCGGTAGCGCGCCATCGCGGTGTTCAGATCACATTCCAACAGGCCGCGCGCAATGCGATCGGCGAGCGTATCCTCGGCAAGATAGGCGTTCACGACGGTGGCGCCCGATCCAATGAGAACGGCAAAGTAATGCGGGTCGATACATTCTGCGGACCGTACATTTAATGATGTGAAAGTTCGCAGGCCCTTGCGTGTTAAATGGCTATGCACCGCAGAGGTGGCAAGGATCATTGGCATGGGCAATTTTTCGCCATTTGAATGGTGATCCGTCAAGACAAGATGACCCGCACCAGAGCGCACAGCGTCCTCCGCCTCTTGGCGGATACGGGCCAGTCCGGCAGAGAGCGCGCCGCCCTCATTGGCAAAGCTGCAGTCAATTTCAACAAGCTTTGCATTGAATTGTTGGGTCAGTACATCCCACTGCGCATTAGAAATAACCGGAGATTCAACGACCAAAATTTCGGTCTGGGCGCCGCTTTCATCCAACACGTTCTTCAAATTACCAAACCGCGTCTTAAGGCTCATGACGCGGTATTCACGCAAGCTGTCGATGGGCGGGTTTGTCACTTGGGAAAAGTTTTGACGGAAGAAATGGCTCAGCGGGCGATATTTGTTTGAGAGCACCGCAGATGGGGTGTCATCGCCCATAGAGGCGAGCGTTTCCTTGCCATCCTCGGCCATGGGCATGAGAATTTGCTCAATCTCTTCGATTGAATATCCGGCGGCCTTTTGCCGTTTCTTGAGCGCATCACCCGTGAAGAGTGGGGCATTGTTCACATCAGCCAAAGCTGTGTCGAGCTCGTTGATCTTACCGACCCATTCGCCAAAGGGTTGCGCGGAGGCGAGCGTGTCTTTCATCTCTTGATCGTGGTAGAGGCGGCCCTCGGCCATGTCCACGGCGATCATTTGACCTGGGCCAAGCGCGCCTTTTTCGCGCACTGTCGCCTCATCTGTTGGTACCATGCCCACTTCGGAGCCGGCGATCAGTTGACCGTCGCCGGTGATGACATAACGCATGGGCCGCAAGCCGTTGCGATCCAATCCGCCGCAGACCCAGCGACCATCTGTCATCGCCAGTGCTGCAGGGCCGTCCCACGGCTCCATCACCGAGTTGCAATAGGAATACATGTCGCGCCACGCTTGGGGCAGCTCGTCGGCCTGTTTAGACCAGCTTTCTGGCACCATCATTGTTTTGGCCATTGGGGCATTGCGGCCCGCGCGAACCAGCACTTCGAACACGGAATCCAGTGCGGCGGAGTCAGAGGATCCACCTGGAATGATCGGTTTGATATCTTCGGCCATATCGCCAAAGGCAGAGGAGGCCATGCGAATTTCGTGGCTCTTCATCCAGTTTGTGTTGCCTTTGAGTGTATTGATCTCGCCGTTGTGGGCGAGCATGCGGAACGGCTGTGCCAGCCACCACTGCGGGAACGTATTGGTTGAATAGCGTTGGTGATAAAGGGCAAAGGCGCTCTCAAACCGCTCATCCATAAGGTCGGGGTAAAATACCGCCACTTGCTCGGCCAACATCATGCCTTTGTAGATGATGCTGCGGCACGAGAGTGAGGCGAGGTATAGATCCCGAATGCCGTTTGCAGCCGCAGCTTTTTCAATCCGGCGGCGAATAACATAGAGCTCGCGTTCGAACGTATCTTCGTCAACACCTTTTGAGTTTGAAATGAGGATTTGCTCAATCTCTGGGCGGGTTGCATTGGCCTTTTCGCCCAAACAGCTCACATCCACGGGCACATGGCGCCATCCGTAGATGTAATACCCCATGCGCAGCACTTCGGATTCGACAATCGTCCGGCATGTTTCTTGGGCTCCAAAATCGGTGCGCGGCAAGAACACTTGCCCAACCGCCATCAATTCGTTCATCCGCGGTTCGTGACCCGTGCGGCGAATTTGATCATAGAAAAACTTTGCAGGGATCTGCACATGAATGCCCGCGCCGTCGCCGGTTTTGCCGTCGGCATCGACCGCCCCACGGTGCCAGACGGCCTTGAGGGCGTTGATCCCGTTTTCGACAACTTTGCGCGAGGCGGTGCCGTCGATTGAAACGACGAGACCCACGCCGCAAGAGGCGTGTTCTTCGCTCTCGTTATAGAGGCCATTTTTGGCCATCCAGTCCCGTTTGGCGTATTCGTTGTTTACCCAATCTTGGTCAAATTTCGGCATATCAAATTTTGTCATGTCGGGTCTCCTTATTCTGCGGCAATTGCGCCGGCAGACGCGTTCAAGTTTTCAAGTATCGCGTCGGCGCAGTCGCGCCCATCGCGGATTGCCCACACAACGAGCGAGGCGCCGCGCACGATATCACCAATCGCATAGACGCCCTCCATGTCCGTTTCGCCCGTGCCATACGCGGCTTTGATCGTGCCCCAGCGTGTGACAGGCAGGTCGGGTTGATCCCATAGGGTCGGCAGGTCTTCGGGCTCAAAGCCAAGGGCACCAATGACGAGATCGGCGGGCTCATTAAATGTGTCGCCGTCTACGGCCTCTGGGCTGCGGCGGCCCGATGCGTCTGGGGCACCAAGGCGCATCCGTTGCACGGTGACAGAGCCGTCATGGATTGAATGCGGCGCGCTGAGCCATTCAAACACAACGCCCTCTTCTTCGGCGTTTTGCACTTCGCGTTGCGATCCGGGCATATTTTCGCGGTCACGGCGATAGAGGCATTTCACGGAGTTTGCACCTTGGCGGATCGACGTGCGTACACAGTCCATCGCCGTGTCGCCGCCGCCGATGACAACAACGTTCTTACCTGCGGCGGACAATGTGCCGTTTTCAATCTCTGGCACGACATCGCCGAAATTCAAGCGGTTTGAGGCGGTCAAAAAGTCCAGAGCCTGCACAACACCGGCGGCGTCTGATCCAAGGCTGCGGGCTTTGTAAACGCCCGTGGCGATGACGACGGCATCGTGTTTGTTGCGAAGGTCTTGGAACGAGATGTCGTCCCCAACGTTGCAATTTAGGACGAAGTTCACGCCAGAATCGCTCAAGAGCTCGGTGCGGCGTTGAACGACATCCTTTTCTAATTTGAAGCCAGGAATGCCATAGGACAACAAGCCGCCTGCGCGATCGTAGCGGTCGTAGATTGTGACTTGGACGCCAGCGGCGCGCAGCCGTTCTGCGGCCGCCATGCCGCCGGGACCTGCGCCAATAATGCCAACTGATTCGTCGCGCTCTTGGCTTGGAATAGTGGGTTTGACCCAGCCTGCATCCCACGCGGTGTCTGTGATGTATTTTTCAATGGCACCAATCGTGACAGTGCCGTGGCCCGATTGCTCGATGACACAGTTGCCTTCGCATAGGCGATCTTGGGGGCAAATGCGGCCGCAGATCTCTGGGAATGTATTGGTCGCCTGCGAGGTTTCATAGGCCTCTTGAAGGCGGCCTGTTGCCGTCAGATGCAACCAATCTGGGATGTTGTTGTGCAAGGGGCAATGAGACTGGCAATAGGGCACGCCGCACTGGCTGCAGCGGCTGGATTGCTCTTGGGCTTTGGCCTCTGCGTACTCTGCATAGATTTCGTCGAAATCTTCTTTGCGGTCTGCGGCATCACGCTTGGTGGGCATCTCACGATCTTGCGTGACGAATTTCAACATCGGTTGCTTGGCCATGGCGCGTCTCCTTTATTCCTTGAACGATGTGCCTATATCTCATGTCTTTTCAAAAGAAAAGGCATTAATGCTGACCTAATATGACGTGTTTTTGCGCGTCTCGCTCGGACTGATGGGTTAGTTGGATGAAAAACAGTCCGATTCGGACTTAAGTAAAGCATTCAGTCTTGGGCCAAAGCGTTATATGACTGTGTCCAACAAGGGATATTGTGCATGGATACTTTGAATTTACTCGCATTGGCGCTCATCCAAGGGATTACTGAGTTTTTGCCGATCTCGTCCTCGGGGCATCTTATCTTGTGGCCGCATCTGACTGGCCTACCAGATCAAGGGCTCAATTTGGATATTGCGGTGCATGTTGGCACGTTGTTCGCGGTGATCTTGTATTTTTGGCGCGAAGTGCGGGCGGCGGCGTGGGGCTGTTTGCGATTGCTACGGGGCCGCGTTGATACCGATGGGGCCAAGCTTGCGCTATTGCTGATGATCGCGACGATCCCTGTGGTGATTGCGGGTTTGGTGATCAAATTGACGGGGCTCAATGACGTGATGCGCGAGTCTGTCGTACTGATTGGTTGGGCCATGCTGGGATTTGGCATCGTGTTGTGGTGGGCAGATTCGCGCGGCGGACAGACCAAGCGGGATGCGGATTGGACCATACGCGACGCAGTTATCTTTGGGCTTTGGCAAATGCTGGCCTTGATCCCCGGTACATCGCGCTCTGGGATTTGTATCACGGGCGCGCGTTTGTTGGGGTATGATCGGGAAACGGCGGCGCGGCTGTCGATGTTGATGTCCATTCCGACAATTATCGCAAGCGGCGCGATTTTAAGTAAAGATATGCTGGATGAGGGCGCGCGCATGGCTGGGCCCGAATTGGTTGCCGCCGGCTTTGCCTTTGTTGCGGCGCTGCTGGCGCTGGCGCTGATGATGCGACTGCTCAGATCGGTGAGCTTTATGCCTTATGTGATCTATCGTGTGGTGTTGGGCGCGCTGTTGATTGTGTACGCACCCAACTTTGTTTGACGTCAGAATGTTAGCCTTGTGTTAACCTTGCAGTGCGCGCACCACGAGGTCGCCCTCTTCGCGCGCTTTCATGGCGCATGATGCGGCATGGGCGCCGGCGGCTGTCGTGAAATATGGGATCTTATCGTAGAGTGCGACTTGGCGAATGTTGCGGCTGTCGTCGATCGCCTGCTGTCCCTCGGTGGTGTTGTAGACAAGGGCAATTTCATTGTCCTTCATATGATCCACGATGGTCCGGCGATTTTGGATATGAGCCTTTTCGACAAATTCTGCTGTGATGCCTTGGGTGGCCAGCCATTCTTGGGTGCCGCCCGTTGAGACGATCTCAAATCCCATATCAACAAGGATGTTCACGGCCTCGACCATGAGCGGGGTTTTGTCATCATCTTTGATCGAGACAAAGACCTTGCCATCCGTTGGCAATTGCGTGCCGGCGCCCATTTGCGCCTTGAGGAAGGCGCGGGCAAAGCTACGATCCCAGCCCATCACTTCGCCTGTTGAGCGCATTTCTGGGCCGAGGATGGTATCCACACCGGGGAAGCGCGCGAAGGGCAGGACCACTTCTTTGACAGAATACCACGGAATCATCGGATCGGTGAGGGTCATGGGGTCCGCCATGGGCATCGGCGCATCATACGAGGCGTTTTCGTCATAGGCGGGGCGCATTGCAAAGCTAGACAACGGCTCGCCGGCCATGACGCGCGCGGCGATTGAGGCGATGGCGCTATCGGTTGCCTTGGCCACAAAGGGCACGGTGCGCGAGGCCCGTGGATTGACCTCGATCAAATAGACTTTGCCGTCTTTAATGGCGAACTGAATGTTCATCAGGCCGATCACTTGGATCTCGAGCGCGAGGGCCTTGGCCTGACGGACCATTTCATCAATGATCGATTGATCTAAAGAATACGGCGGCAAGGAGCAGGCACTATCACCCGAGTGCACGCCGGCCTCTTCGATATGTTGCATAATGCCGGCAACATGGACGTCTGTGCCATCGCAGATCGCATCGACATCACATTCCACAGCGCCCGAAAGATAACTATCGAGCAAAACGGGGCTATCGCCCGAAACGACCACGGCGTCGCGAATGTAGCGGCGCAATTGATCCATATCCCGAACGATTTCCATTGCGCGGCCGCCCAAAACATAAGATGGGCGGATCACAAGTGGGAAGCCGATGTCATCGGCAATCGCAAGCGCCTCTTCATCAGAGCTGGCGATGCCATTTTTCGGCTGCAGCAGCCCAAGTTTGTTGACCAACTCTTGGAACCGTTCGCGATCCTCTGCCAAGTCAATCGCATCGGGCGACGTGCCGAGGATCGGGATCCCGGCCTCTTCGAGAGAGTTGGCCAGTTTAAGGGGGGTCTGACCGCCGAACTGTACGATCACACCGTGGAGTGTGCCGTTTTCTTGTTCAACGCGCAAAATTTCCATCACATGCTCAAAGGTGAGGGGCTCGAAATATAGGCGATCTGAGGTGTCGTAATCGGTTGAGACCGTCTCTGGATTACAGTTGACCATGATCGTCTCGTAGCCCACATCCGATAGGGAATAGCACGCATGACAGCAGCAGTAATCAAATTCGATCCCTTGGCCAATACGGTTCGGCCCGCCGCCCAAGATGACCACTTTTTTGCGGTCGGATGGGGCGGCCTCGCACTCGGCCTCGCCAAAGGCAGGGGCCTCATATGTCGAGTACATATAAGGTGTTTGTGCATCAAATTCCGCGGCGCAAGTATCAATCCGTTTGAATTGGGCCACAACACCCAATCCCGTGCGCGCATTGCGCACAGCCGTTTCACTCTGACCCGTCAGGGTCGCAAGCCGCGCGTCGGTAAAGCCCATCATTTTCAAATGGCGCAGGCCATCTTTATCCGTTGGTAGGCCATCGGTGCGCACGGCCTCCTCGGCCTCGACGATTTCGCGAATGCGCGCCAAGAACCAAGGATCAAAGGCGGTGATGCTATGGATGTCGTCATTGCTCATGCCGTGGCGCATCGCTTGGGCAATCACACGCAACCGATCCGGCGTTTGTCTAGAGAGCGCGGAGGTCAGCGCACTTTTGTCCGGTGCGCCCTCAATCACGATATCATCAAAACCGCTGAGCCCCGTTTCCAAGGACGCCAGTGCCTTTTGCATAGATTCGTGGATTGTGCGGCCAATCGCCATCACCTCGCCCACAGATTTCATGGCTGTGGTCAAAAGCGGCTCTGATCCAGGGAATTTTTCAAAGGCAAAGCGTGGAATTTTCGTCACAACATAGTCAATGGATGGCTCGAACGACGCGGGGGTGACTTTGGTGATGTCATTGTCCAACTCGTCAAGCGTATAGCCCACGGCGAGCTTGGCCGCGATCTTGGCAATCGGAAAGCCCGTCGCCTTGGAGGCCAACGCAGAAGAGCGTGACACGCGCGGGTTCATTTCGATGACAACCATGCGGCCATCTTCTGGATTGACGGCCCATTGCACGTTTGAACCGCCCGTTTCCACACCGATCTCGCGCAGCACCGCGATCGAGGCAGAGCGCATCATTTGATATTCTTTGTCCGTCAAGGTTAGCGCGGGGGCCACAGTAATAGAATCACCTGTATGCACGCCCATTGGATCAATGTTTTCGATGGCGCATACGATGATAGCATTGTCTGCTTTGTCGCGGACAACTTCCATTTCATATTCTTTCCAGCCTAGCAAACTCTCGTCCACAAGGATTTGGTTCACAGGCGAGGCATCCATGCCTGAGCGGCAAAAGTGAATATAATCATCGCGATTATAGGCAACACCGCCGCCCGTTCCACCCAGCGTAAAGGCCGGACGAATGATCGCCGGCAGGCCGATATTGTCCAACTCGCCGAGGGCAATTTGAACACCGGCATCAAGATCGGTCGTGCCATTTTCCCGTTTGGGGGCCGTGACGATCGTCGCGCGAGGGTTCTCTAGGCCGATTTTATCCATGGCATCGCGGAAGAGCGCGCGGTATTCGGCCTTCTCAATAGCCTCGCGGTTGGCGCCAATCATCTCGACGCCGAATTTTTCCAAAACGCCCATTTCTTCTAAGGAAAGCGCGGTGTTGAGGCCTGTTTGTCCGCCCATGGTCGGCAAAAGAGCATCGGGACGCTCTTTTTCAATGATTTTTGCAACGGTTTCAGGTGTGATCGGTTCAATATATGTGGCATCGGCAAGGCCCGGATCTGTCATGATCGTCGCGGGGTTTGAGTTGACCAAAATGACGCGATACCCCTCTTCGCGCAGGGCCTTGCAGGCCTGAGCGCCGGAGTAGTCAAATTCACAGGCTTGTCCGATGATGATGGGCCCCGCTCCGATGATCATAATGGATTGGATGTCATCTCTTTTAGGCATGGGAGTCCTCGATCATGGTTATGGTGAAATGGCGCAATCCAGAGCGCCCAAATTGTCCTGTGTTATAGTGAACATCGCAACGGACGCAAGGGGGCATTCGAGCGTATGCGATTCTCGCTTGATTGCTGCCAAAGTTAACATAAGGTTAATGGTGAGTCTTGTGGGGGGATGATATATGAAAAATGTATGGCTTCGGGTTGAGTTTGCTGCGATATTCGTGATCGCGCCAATTATGATGGCGGTCTTTTTACCGCCAACGTGGCTCTTTCCGATCTTGTTTGGTGTGACCGCTGTGGGATTCGTGCTGTTGCACTTTACCATTGGCTTTGCGTGGCGCAGCCTGTTTGTGCGCGCGGACGAAGTGGATCTTATCCTCTGCGCCCTTTTTATCGCGGCGACGGCTGTGACATGCTTTGTGGTGATGTGGCTCTTTCAGCGCGATATGATGTTTGTTCTTGTGCGCGAGCGGCCCATCGTTCTGGTGTTTATAATCGTGCTGTATCCAGTGTTATCCGCATTGCCCCAAGAGTTGGTGTACCGCGTTTTATACTTTGAGCGGTATGCAGATATTCTGCCCAAAGACATCAAAAGTAATTTGATGCTCAATGCATCCCTCTTTGGGTTGGCGCATTTGATGTACTGGCATGCTATTCCAATTTTGATGACATTCTTTGGTGGTTTGGTCTTTGCCTATTCATATAAAATGAAACTAAATTTTCTAGAGGCGTGGTTTTTACATTCCGTGGCAGGGATAATTTTGTTTGTCTTTGGCATGGGGGCGTATTTTTATTCCGGAAATGTTGTCCGCCCCTTTTGAAAGGGCGCTTTGTTTCGCGAACGGGCGCAAACTGTGCGTTAATTTGCCTTTCTTGTTGTGCATATCATATTAACAGACGTGATACGTAATGGCTGTGAGTGGCGATGAAAATAGTCTTAGATACGCCTGTAGAGGCGGCGCTAAATGGGTTTCATAGACCCAATTGTATCATTGAATGCGACACGATTGATCAGGTGCCTGCGGCGCTTGCTCAGATTGACGATGCATTGGCGCAGGGCAACTGGGTTGCTGGCTGTTTGAGCTACGAGTTGGGTTATGCGTTTGAGGCGCGGTTGCACGAGCGATTGCCGGATCAACGCGACGTGCCATTGATATATATGGGGGTATATGATGGTCCCCAGGAGGTAGCGCTCGCGTCGCCGCGGGGGGGCGTGTCGCTTGATCCTGTGCAGTTTGAGTGGAGCGCTAGTGACTACCAATCGCGGTTTGACCGCGCGCAACAGTATATTCAAGCCGGTGATATGTATCAGGTTAACCTGACCTTTGGCGGCCAAACTGCCTTTGAGGGTGATCCAGAGGCGCTCTATCTCGCGCTGCGGGACAAGCAGCCGGTGAAATTCGGGGCGTTTGTCGATTTTGAAAACGGGGACACGGTGATTTCGCGATCACCTGAGTTGTTTTTCAAAACGGATGCTCAGGGCGCTATTGAAACGCGGCCAATGAAAGGAACCCAGCCCCGACATGTGGATCCTGCTGAGGATGCTGCGGCAAAAGCATTTCTGCAAAGCGATGAAAAAAACCGAGCTGAAAATCTCATGATCGTTGATTTGTTGCGCAATGATATTTCTAAGATTTGCCAAGTTGGATCCGTGCATGTGCCCGACCTCTTTCATATTGAAAGCTATGCGACGGTGCATCAAATGGTGTCCCGCGTGTGCGGCACACTGCGCGCAGATGTGGTGATGTCCCATATTATTGCGGCGCTTTTCCCGTGTGGTTCTATCACTGGCGCGCCAAAGTTGCGTTCCATGGAAATAATTCACGAGCTCGAATCTATGCCGCGGAATATGTATTGCGGCAGCATCGGATGGGCTGCGCCAGATGGGCGATCTTGCTTTAACGTGGCAATTCGTACTCTATTGTTGCAAAACGGACAGGCGCGCCTGAACGTCGGCGGCGGGGTGGTGTACGACAGCACCGCGCCCTCAGAATATGAAGAGGCCTTATGGAAAGCACGCTTTGCGCAGATTTGCGACGCGACAACAACAGCCAGTGCCGCATAATCGAAACGTTTCATGTGCAGGGCGGGCGCGTGCGTTATGCCGATCTGCATATGGCAAGGCTGTCTAAAGCCGCAGACCTGTTGGCCTACCCGCTTGATCATGAAGAACTGCACGCTGTTATGGATGCTACGGTCAGCAAGCAGGATGATGCTCCGATGCGCGGACGTCTCACGCTCGCTCATGATGGCGAAATAACATGCGAGGCGTTTCCCTTGGCGCATGGGGCGGCGGTTTGGCGCGTGGGCCTTTGTGGCCAGCGGCTTCTTTCAAGCGATCCGTGGTTGCAGGTGAAAACCACACGGCGCACCTTGTACGATACAGTGCGCCAAGAGTTGCCAAATGAGCTAGATGAAATGCTGTTCCTTAACGAGCGTGAAGAGCTGTGCGAGGGCACAATTACAAATGTCTTTGTTGAAAAAAACGGCGCATTATGGACGCCGCCGGCTCGGTCAGGATGTCTGCCCGGTATTTTGCGTGAGGTTTTGCTGAACGAGGGGCGCGCGCACGAGGCGGTCTTGACGATGGGCGATCTCAAATCTGCCGATCAGCTGTGGGTTGGTAATGCGTTGAGGGGCTTAATTCGTGCGGATTTGAGGCTTTGACTTGACATCGCGCCGTCAAACGAGTGTATCGGCGCAAAGTCTAACACACCACGCAAACACCTAAAGGTTTTATTATGCACGCTTATCGCTCTCATACATGCGCCGATTTGAACAAAGCCAATGTCGGAGAAACCGTTCGCCTGTCTGGCTGGGTGCACCGCGTGCGAGATCACGGCGGCGTGTTGTTCATCGATTTGCGTGACCATTATGGAATGACACAGGTTTTGTGTGACCCCGATAGCCCCGTGTTCGCAGAGCTTGAAAAGGTTCGCTCGGAGTGGTGTTTGCGCATCGATGGTGTCGTGAAGGCGCGAGACGAAAGCCTTGTGAATTCTAAGATCCCAACAGGTGAGATTGAAGTTTATGTGCGTGATCTCGAAGTACTTGGCGCATCCGAGGAGTTGCCGCTGATGGTCTTTGGTGAGCAGGAATATCCCGAAGAGACGCGTTTGAAATATCGCTATCTTGATCTGCGCCGCGAGAAAATGCAGCGCAACATGGCCCTGCGCTCTGATGTTGTGGCGTCAATTCGCCGCCGCATGTGGGATCAAGGGTTCCGCGAGCATCAAACCCCGATCATCACCGCCTCAAGCCCAGAAGGCGCGCGCGACTTTTTGGTGCCGTCTCGTTTGCACCCTGGCAAATTCTATGCCCTGCCACAGGCACCGCAGCAGTTTAAACAGTTGTTGATGGTCTCTGGCTTCGATAAATATTTTCAAATCGCGCCATGCTTCCGCGACGAAGATCCGCGGGCGGACCGCAGCCCGACAGATTTTTATCAGCTTGATATGGAAATGAGTTTTGTCACACAGCAAGATGTATTCGATACGATCGAGCCTGTCATTACCGGTATTTTTGAGCAATTTGGCGAAGGCCGCGCCGTTGATACACAGTGGCCGCAGATCAGCTATCGCGATGCGGCGCTCTGGTATGGTTCGGACAAGCCGGATTTGCGTAACCCGATCAAGATGCAAGTTGTGTCTGATCACTTCTGTGGATCAGGCTTTGCGATTTTTGCCAAGTTGCTTGAGCAAGAGGGCACTGAGATTCGCGCAATCCCCGCGCCTACGGGCGGGAGCCGTAAATTCTGTGACCGGATGAATGCCTTCGCGCAAAAAGAGGGCCTGCCTGGCATGGGGTACATTTTCTGGCGCAAGAACGATGCCGGTGAGCGCGAGGCCGCAGGGCCCTTGGCCAAGAATATTGGGCCAGAGCGGACCGAGGCGATCCGCCAACAGCTTGACCTAGATGTTGGTGACGCGGCGTTTTTCTTGGGCGGTAAGCCGAAAGCCTTTGAGAAAATCGCAGGACGCGCGCGCGACGTGATTGGCGCAGAGTTGAACCTAACGGATAAAGAGCGCTTTGCGTTTTGTTGGATTGTGGATTTCCCGATCTACGAAAAAGACGAAGAAACGGGTAAAATTGATTTCGAACACAATCCGTTTTCGATGCCGCAAGGTGGGCTGGAGGCGCTCGAAGCTGATCCGCTGGCCGTTAAGGGATACCAGTACGATCTGGCCTGTAATGGCTACGAGCTGGTGTCGGGGGCCATCCGGAACCACCGTCCAGAAATTATGTTCAAAGCGTTTGAAATCGCAGGCTATGGTCAGGACGAAGTGCGCAAGCGCTTTGGCGGGATGGTCAATGCGTTTACATATGGCGCCCCGCCCCACGGTGGCTGTGCGGCTGGGATTGACCGGATTGTGATGTTGCTCGCGAATGAAGATAATATCCGCGAGGTGATCTTGTTCCCGATGAACCAGCGCGCCGAAGACTTAATGATGGGCGCGCCGTCCGAGCCAACGTCTGATCAGCTGATGGAATTGAACCTACGGGTTATTCCGCAAGAGTAGTCGTTGCATCAAGTGCAGCCATGCGATCTGTGATCGCGCGGAGTATTGCCCTGTGGGTGTTGATGGCATTGGGTGCCGTGATATAGTGCGAAGCGATTTGACGCAGAGCGCTGTCTTGGCTGCTTTCGGCGAGACTATGAATGAATTGTCCGATATATCGTCTTTGGCCAATGCTCGGTTCGTTGTTTAAAATGGCAAGTGCCGCTTGAAAATCCTCAACAAGGGCAAATCCTTCGGGCGTTGTGCGCGCGTCGGAGGGCGCCATCAATTCGCTAGGGTGTCCCGTCAGCATCGCTTGAAAGGTTTTTAAGCTCGGAACTGGCTTTGTGCCGAAGATATCAGCGCCAGCTTCAAGCGCGGCGTGTTCGCGGCTATGATCGCCGCTGAGAGCAATGATCCGCGCGGGTCGCGCTGGGCTTGTGTGGATGTCACGGATCAAGTCCAGGCCGGAACCATCGGGAAGGCCCAAATCGACAATCATGACATTTGGAATATAGGTGGCGATATGCTTTCGGGCGGTGGCTAGCGAATGCGCGCGCCGGATCCGGGCGCCAAGCCGTACGGACATGAGGCGGACCGCTTCGCTTGTGTAGAGGCTATCTTCGACGAGTAATACAGTCATACCTCTGAGCGGTGCTGAGCGTGAAGGTCCCAAAGTGGTGGGAAGGGGTGTGAAGTCGTCCATAGAGTCACCTCATAAAATGCATTACATTTTTAAGGTGCGGCAGATTGCCTAATATATGTTTA
>JBDNBY010000202.1:0-6562 GCA_039767595.1 Paracoccaceae bacterium
ACCAGTGCTGTTTTTACACTTAATACGAGATGGAAATGCGTGAATGTATGTTTGGCGCGCGTGTTGGACGTTTTCCATTCGGCGCGGATGGGGGGCGTGTCGGCTGGCATCTCTTCGGCCCAGGCGGTTGTTGGAAGGCCCATCATGCCGCCTAATAATCCTTCGGGGGGCCGCTCTTCGAGCAACAGCGCGCCATCGACCCGCCGCGCCACATAGGCCACGCCATAGCGCGTGGGCTTGGGTGTTTTGGGCTTTTTGACGGGGCGCTGCGCTTGGGTGCCGGCGTGCCATGCATCGCAGGCGCTGCGCCATGGGCAAATGCCGCAGGCAGGATTTTTGGGGGTGCAGATCGTGGCGCCTAAATCCATCACCGCTTGGGCATAATCGCCGCTGCGATCACTGGGCGTGAGGTGATCGGCATGATCCTTGAGCTGCGCCTTCGCGTCGGGCAACGGGGCGCTGACATCAAAGAGGCGCGACATCACCCGCTCGACATTGCCATCGACGACCACAGCGCGCCGCGCAAAGGCAAAGGCCGCCACCGCCGCCGCCGTATACGGCCCCACGCCAGGTAAATTCAACAGCGCCTCTTCGGTATCGGGAAAGCGGCCGCCGTGCGCATCGCGGATCACTCTGGCGCATTTCAATAAATTTCGAGCCCGCGCATAATATCCCAGCCCAGCCCAAGCGGCCATAACATCGGCATCTTGGGCATTGGCGAGGTCCGTGACCGTCGGCCATCGCTGGGTGAAGCGATCAAAATACGGCTTGACCGCCGCAACAGTCGTTTGTTGCAACATAATTTCCGAGAGCCATACGCGATACGGATCGGGCCGCAGGCCCGCCACAGACTGCAACGGCGGCACCCGCCACGGCAGCACGCGGGCATTGTGGTCATACCACTGGAGCAAATCAGAACTCTTTTTCAATGCACGCACTTGTGAAACCCTTTTGCTGCAATACCTCTTGGAACACGGCACAATGTGATTTAACACGATAGTGCAAAAAGGATAGAGACAAAGCACCCATGGCCCAGAGCCCACAGCCCACCGCGCCGCGACGCCCTATGCGCAAGAGCCGCCCCTTTACCAAGGCGGCGCAGCTCTCGCAGCGGCAAATTGCCCAAAGCTCGCAAAAACGCGGCTTTGCGCAACCGCGCGTTCTTGTGGAATGGCCCGAAATTGCGGGGCCGCACGTGGCGAAAATGGCGCGCCCTGTTAGTGTTGACTATAAACAAGGTGCGATGGGGGCGACGCTGGTTCTATTGTGTACGGGGGCGAGCGCGCCGTTGATCGAAATGCAAAAAGAGCAGCTGCGCCAAAAGATCAACGATATCTACGGCTACGGCGCGATTGCGCGGATCAAAATCACCCAAACCGCCCAAACGGGATTTGCCGAAGGCCAAGCGCAGTTCACCTATGCCACCAAGGATCGCGCGGGTCATCAGCGTGCGGATTATACGATGCCGCACAACATCGAGCCAGAGCTGGCCCAACATGCCAAAACCATCAGCGCCGCCGCGCACAGCCCCGCGTTGCAAGCCGCGCTCGAGCGTGCCGCGGTGACGTTTCTAACATCTAAATCAAATTGAGGTACATCTTATGACATTGACCCGCCGCGTATTGATCACTCTTGCCACGGCCACCGCGCTTAGCGGCCCTAGCTGGGCGCAAGAGGCCACTGAAGCCGCAACCCCCGAGGAAATCCAAGACTTCGCATTGGGGGCCGAGGATGCGCCCGTGACCATGATCGAGTATGCATCGTTCACCTGTCCGCATTGTGCCAATTTCCACGGCGATCAGTTCAAGAAACTCAAAGAGGCCTATATCGATACAGGCAAGCTGCGTTTTATTCACCGCGAAGTGTATTTTGACCGCTATGGCCTGTGGGGCAGTGCGATTGCCCGCTGTGCGGGGCCCGTGGCCTATCACGGGATTGTTGGCAAAATCTATGAAACTCAAAAAGAGTGGACGCGCGTGGGATCAGATGCCGCCGTTATCGAAGAGCTGCGCAACATTGGGAAGCTGGCGGGATTGACCGATGATCAGCTCGATGGCTGTCTCAATAACGAAGAGAACCTGCGCAACCTGCTCGGATGGTATCAAGAGAATGCCAAGCGCGATAATATCCGCTCAACGCCGACGTTGATGATCAATGGCACACAGCATGAAAATGCTAGCTTTGAGGCGCTAGCCAAGATCATCGATGCCGAGCTTGGCCAATAACTCTGGGTCATGTTCCTTAAGGGCCGCTTCGAGATCTTGATCAACGAAGTGGCCAAAACTTTGCATCCAGACGCTCGCCTCGCGCAGGGCGGCTGGATCTAGTTTGCACCAAATCACCCGCCCACGCTTTTCTTGTTGGATCAATCCCGCAGCAGTGAGGGCTTTGAGGTGTTTTGAAATAGCGGCCAAAGACATGTCAAAGGGATCGGCGACATCCGTCACCGCCATGTCATCCTCGAGCAGCATCTGCAAAATCATCCGCCGCGTGGGATCCGCCAATGCGGCAAAGACACGGTCGAGCGCCTCATTCATTTCAATGCCCTTTTCAGTGAGATTAAACACTCAACGTTTTGGTTAAATATCGATAAAACGCCCAAGAGGGCAATGCTTGATTTTCCCGTGAGCGATTTTTGAATAAATATACAATCTTTACAGTGCCTTAGTGCCTTTTCCCCAAAGGCTTGACTTGCGTGCAGACTCGCAATAGCAACGGCATCAACAAAAGGTGGCCTCGTGAACGACCCTCGCGCTTCTCAATCGGATCTAGATCGGCTCAAAGAGCTCGAACAAAAGATCAAAGCGGCAAAAGGTGACGACGCACAAAGCGACCCGCAAGCCAAAGATTACCGCGGCGCCGAACTTGGATGGCGCATGGTGACCGAAATGGTAACGGGGATCTTGTTGGGCGGGGGCATCGGCTACGCGATCGACTATTACGCAGGCACCAGCCCGCTTGGATTGATCGTATTTATATTTCTCGGCTTTGCCGCGGGCATTAAAACAATGCTCAACACGGCCAAAGCCCACCAAGAGACACGATCAGAGAGTTCTGATCCACTGAAGTGAGGACAAAGACGTGGCGAGCGAAACGAATAGTGCAGTAGACGCTGGGAGCGCATTGGCATTCCATCCGATGGATCAGTTCAAAGTTGGCGCATTGTTTGGCAACGGTGACATCGGTGTATTTACAATCACCAATGCGACATTGTGGATGGCGCTGTCTGTTTTGTCGATCTTCGCCCTCTTCGTTTTGCTGACCTCTAAAAAAGAGCGCGTCCCGGGCCGTGGCCAGTCGATCGCTGAAATCATCTATGGCTTTGTCCACAACATGGTTGAAGAAGTGACGGGCAAAGATGCCGTTGGGTACTTCCCATATGTGATCACGCTGTTCCTCTTTGTGCTGATGTCCAACATGCTGGGTCTGTTGCCAACAGCCTTCACGCCCACGTCGCACATTGCAGTGACAGCTGTATTGGCGATGCTGGTGTTTGTCGGTGTGACTGTCTTGGGCTTTGTGAAAAATGGTGTTGGGTTTCTCAAACTCTTTTGGGTCTCGTCAGCGCCATTGCCCATTCGTCCGGTCTTGGCCGTTATCGAAATCATCTCTTACATGGTGCGCCCCGTGAGCCATTCCATCCGTCTTGCGGGGAATATGATGGCGGGCCACGCGGTGATCAAAGTGTTCGCAGCCTTTGCTGCAATCACCGCCGTCGCACCAGTTTCTATTTTCGCGATCACAGCGATGTATGCCCTCGAAATTCTTGTCTCGGGTATTCAGGCGTATGTGTTTGCAATTCTGACATGCGTGTATTTGAAAGATGCACTGCATCCAGCTCACTAATATCTCAATTCCAACGTAAGGAGAAAAGACATGGAAGGCGATATCGCAGAACTCGGTAAATACATCGGTGTAGGTCTTACAGCACTCGGCATGGGTGGCGCAGCCATCGGTGTGGGCAACGTTGCTGGTAGCTTCCTCTCAGGTGCGCTTCGCAACCCATCAGCGGCTGCATCACAAACAGCGACACTCTTCATCGGCATGGCTTTCGCAGAAGCTTTGGGGATCTTCTCGTTCCTGGTCGCTCTGCTGTTGATGTTCGCTGTATAAGAACGTCACAGGACAATCCTTACGGATCGGGTGGGGGTAACCTCACCCAACGTCCGGACGGAGCCTCCGCACCACGCCGAACAGCAAACGCTTCAAGCTTATTGCTTGAGCCGTTTTTGATTTAGAGGACAACATGGCAACCACAGCAAAAACAGACGCAGCATACGCAGATGCCGCTGCAAGTGCAGGGCTACCCCAGCTCGACTTTTCGACATTCGGCAATCAGATTTTCTGGTTGGTCGTTGCGCTTATTGCAACCTATTTGATCCTCTCGCGCATTGCGCTTCCGCGCATCGCAGCCATTCTAGCGGATCGTCAAAACACGATCACAGGTGACTTGGCCGACGCCGAAGATTTCAATGCTAAGGCCAAAGAGGCCGAACAAGCATATAAAGACGCTCTTGCCAGCGCGCGCAGCAATGCCGCAGCGATCATTGCCGAGACCAAGGCACAGATCACAGCGGATTTGAACGCCGCTATCGCAAAAGCAGACGAAGATATCGCCGAAAAATCTCAGGCCGCAGAAGCGCAAATTGCGCAAATTCGCGAAACGGCCGTCGAGAATATTCGTTCAGTTGCAAATGACATCGCATCAGACGTGGCCGGCGCCGTTGGCGTGCCCGCGGATGATGCCGCTCTCAAAGCGGCGATCGATGCTCGGATGAAAGGATAAGATCCATGCGTACGCCCCTCATTATCCTTGCCGCGCTCAGCGCATCGCCCGCACTGGCCGCCTCATCAATGCCCGTTGTGTCATTGTTCGATGGTTGGACGAAATACAACGGCGAAGTGAACACAGATTTCGTCGTATTCGTCGCGTTCCTCGCGTTCATTGGTATCTTGGTTTGGAAAAAAGTGCCCGGCTTGATTGGCCGTTTGCTCGATGACCGCGCCGTTGATATCCAAAACCAACTGGACGAAGCCCGCCGCTTGCGCGAAGAGGCGCAGACGCTTTTGGCTTCATTCGAGCGCAAACAGCGCGAAGCCGAAGAGCAAGCGCAGCAAATCGTTGCCGACGCCAAAGCCCAAGCGGAAAAAGATGCCGCAGCGGCCACAGATGCCTTGCATGACACGATCGCGCGCCGCGTCGCTGCAGCCGAAGAGCGGATTACATCTGCGCAAAACGCCGCCGTTGCCGAAGTGCGCAACCGTGCCATCTCTGTCGCAATTGGCGCTGTTGGGGAAGTGGCGCAAAAAGCGATCAAAGCGGCTGATGCGAATAAAATGATCGAGCAGTCGATCACGCAGTTGGACAGCAAATTGCATTAAATTCAAGGTTATCCACAGTTTAAAAAGGCCGCACTTGACCTTGTGCGGCCTTTTTGCGTTAGTCTATGCAATCGGTGATATACGGTGTGTGAGGTTGAGAGTAAGGCCAAAGAATGCAGTTTAATAAGCTTCGGTTGACAGGTTTCAAAAGCTTTGTCGATCCGTCTGAATTAACCATTCTCAAAGGGCTGACGGGCGTCGTCGGCCCCAATGGCTGTGGCAAATCCAACCTCCTCGAGGCGTTGCGCTGGGTTATGGGCGAAAATCGCGCCTCAGCCATGCGCGGCGACGGGATGGAGGATGTCATCTTTGCCGGCACAACTTCGCGATCAGCGCGCAATTTTGCCGAAGTTGTGTTGAGCATCGATAACTCAGATCGCCTCGCCCCCGCTGGGTTCAATGAGCATGATACGCTCGAGGTGTCTCGCCGGATCACGCGCGACGCGGGCTCCGCATATAAGGCCAACGGCAAAGATGTGCGGGCCAAAGATATTCAAATGCTCTTTGCGGATGCCTCCACGGGTGCGCATTCACCGGCGCTTGTGCGCCAAGGTCAGATTGCTGAATTGATCAATGCAAAGCCAAAAAACCGCCGCCGTATTCTCGAAGAGGCGGCCGGAATTTCGGGGCTCTATCAACGCCGCCATGAGGCGGAGTTAAAGCTCAAGGCCGCCGATGCCAACTTGCTGCGCGTGGATGATGTGATCGATCAACTCGCGGCCCAGCTCGCGACATTGGCCCGTCAGGCAAAACAGGCGCAGCGCTATCGCGAAATTGGCGAAGATCTGCGGGCCGAAGAAATCAAATTGTTGTACCGCCGGTGGCTGACCGCAGATCTGGCCCGCGTTGCTGCAGAGCAAGAGGCGACAACCGCCCGCACATTGACCGCCGCGGCTGATCGTGCGTTGCGCGAGGCCGCCGCAAAGCGGGAAAAAGACGAAGCTGCACTACCCCCCTTGCGCGAAGAGGATGGCATCGCCGCCGCAATTCTTCAGCGCCTCGTGATTGAAAAAGAGACACTGACCAAAGATCAAGATAGCGCACAATCGCGTATTCGCGGCCTGCGCAACGCGTTGGCGCAATTGGAAAAAGACACGCTGCGCGAGGCCGGCCTCAATCAGGATGCTCAAAGTAGCGTCACCGCCCTACGCGAAGAACGCGATGACCTAAAACAGCAGTC
>JBDNBY010000203.1:0-2681 GCA_039767595.1 Paracoccaceae bacterium
ACTGAAGATGTGTTTCATTGATGAGCTGCGCTGTGCCATAGAGGCGCAAAATAAGGGGGTCGCCTTCAAACGCGCAGAACATGATGGTCATACGCGGATGGGCAAGGATGTGCGCGGCGGTTTCGTTACCGCTCCCCGTGAGGTTGAGCCAGCGGATGTGCGTCTCGTCCATAATGCGAAAGGCATCGAGCCCTTTGGGCGAGACATTCACGCGACCCTCGCGATCGGCGGTGGCCACAAAGAACATCGGTTGTTTTTTGATGAAGGCGCAATGTGCTGCGGTGAGCTGTTCGAATTTTTGTCCCATGCCCTACCCCTATATATGTTGGGCATAAAAAAACGCCCCAATCTCTTGGGGCGTTCTAGCATAGGGCGAGTGCGTTTACAATTAATGGCCCAAGATTTGGCTGAGGAACAATTTGGTCCGCTCGTTCTGAGGATTATCAAAGAACGCCTCGGGTTCGTTTTGCTCAACAATCTGACCTTGGTCCATAAAGATCACGCGGTTGGCCACTTGGCGGGCAAAGCCCATTTCGTGGGTGACGCACAACATGGTCATCCCGTCGTGGGCCAGCTCGATCATTGTGTCGAGCACTTCTTTGATCATCTCAGGGTCAAGTGCCGAGGTCGGCTCATCAAAGAGCATGATGCGCGGCTTCATACACAGTGAGCGCGCGATCGCCACACGCTGTTGTTGACCACCTGACAGCTGACCGGGATATTTATGCGCTTGGTCTGGGATTTTCACCTTTTCCAAGAAGTGCATTGCAATCTCTTCGGCTTCTTTCTTGGGCGTTTTACGCACCCAGATCGGGGCCAAAGTACAGTTTTCGAGGATCGTCAAATGCGGGAATAGGTTAAAGTGTTGGAAACACATCCCCACTTCGGAGCGGATCTTGTCGATGTTTTTCAAATCAGACGATAGCACTGTGCCATCCACTTCGATCGAGCCTTTTTGATGCTCTTCGAGCGCGTTGATACAGCGGATCAGCGTCGATTTTCCCGACCCAGATGGGCCGGCAATGACGATCCGTTCGCCGCGCTGCACCGTGAGGTCAATGTCGCGCAGCACATGGAATGCACCATACCATTTGTTCATGCCAGAAATCTTGATGGCGACTTCGTCCGAGACTTTCATATTTGTTGCTTGGGTCATTGTCTTTCCCCCCAATTAGCGATGATCTGTTGCGAGCTGACGTTCCAGCCACTGCGAATATTGTGAGATGCCGTAGCAAATGATGAAGAAGAGCACGGCAGCAAAGCTGAACAGCTCCCAATAGACACCATTCCACTCTTGTGAGGCGAGGATCGGACCGCGGATCATACCCACGAGATCGAACATCGAAATCACCGACACCAATGTTGTATCTTTGAACAGGCCAACGGCGACGTTCACGATACCCGGGATCGAGATTTTAAGAGCTTGCGGCAAAATGATCAGACGCATCGACTGCGCATAATCAAGTCCTAGGCTATCGGCCGCCTCATACTGCCCCTTGGGCAAGGCGGCGAGGCCACCGCGGATCACCTCGGCGATATAGGCCGATGAAAACATCGTGATCATGATAATCACGCGCAGGATCAAGTCAAAGTTCGTGCCAGGCGGTAGGAAATACGCCAAGACCACGTTGGCCACAAAGAGCAATGTGATCAATGGAACGCCGCGGATAAACTCAATGAACACCACGCACATGCCTTTGATGATTGGCAAGTTTGACTGACGTCCTAGAGCGAGCAAAATACCAAGAGGCAGCGACAGCGATACACAGATCGTGCCCAACATGATATTGAGCATAAAGCCCCCCATGTCACGGCTTGGCACGGCCGTAAGCGCGATCACGTTCGCGAGCGGCCCTGTCACAAATCCCGCGAGATACCAAACGAACACGGTGGCGAGTGTGGCCGCGATCATGCCCATGGCAAAGCTTTGCTTATCCAAGGCGCGGAACACGAGGCCCCCAACGATAAGGCCGAGCATCACCATGCCTGGGATCAGGATCGTACCGCCCCAAATGAGCCAATAGGCCACAAATGGGTAGAGTGCCGTGATAATCAACATCTTGCGCGGCAACCGTGAAAAGAGCACAGGAGCCACCGCAACAATCAGCAAGACAAACGCCAGCGACGGGCGCCAATACAGCTCTTGCGGATACTTAAAACCGAAAATCAATTGGTTCCACCGCTCAGTTAGAACTGAGAAACAGGCCCCTGTTTCGCCATTCAGCACTTCTCGGCATGCCGAGAGGGATGATGTCGTCCAAATTCCGTTCATCACCCATGGCATGACCGAACTAAGGAAAACATAGATAAAATAGAGCGCAGCAACGGTCAAAAGCGAACTAAATGCATTCGGGAATAGGTTTTCCCGCACCCATTTGATCGCCCCAGTTTGTGATGCAGGCGGCGCCTGTTGTGGGATCATTTCTGTGCGCACAAAGGCAACGTTTTTATTGCTCATCTTAGCGCTCCTTTAACTTAATTGAGTTATTGTAGATGTTCATCAACGCCGAAATCCCTAAGGAGATCGCCAAATAGAACGCCATCAACAGCAAAACGGCCTCAATCGCGCGGCCCGTTTGGTTGAGCGTGATACCGCCCAATGTACCCGTCAAATCCATGTACCCAACGGCAATCGCCAAAGACGAGTTTTTCGTTAAGTTCAGATAATTGGAAATCATCGG
>JBDNBY010000204.1:0-5696 GCA_039767595.1 Paracoccaceae bacterium
CCTTGGGATCCAAATTCACAAAGACGAACCCCAAAAAGACTTCGGTGCGAATTTCCGTCAGGCACACTTGCGATGCATCAAATCCGGGCACAGATTTCGAATTTGGCGCCGCGCGTAGTTTGCCCGTCAACTCATATGTCCACGCGTGATAGGGGCACACGACAACCCGCGTGCTGCCCTCACCTGAGACCAGCTGATGGGCGCGGTGTTGACACACATTGTAAAACGTGCGGATTGTCCCATCGCGGCCTTTGATCGAAAAGAGGCTTTCATCGCACAGTTCAAACGCCACATAGTCGCCTGGATTTTCCAATTGGCTGGCGTGACAGGCAAATTGCCACGTGCGCGCCAAAAGCCCCGCTTTTTCCAATTCAAACACCTTAGGATCAGTATAATAGCGCGCATCAAGTGAGCGGATAGGTCCAGTGTCGTTCGTCATTCTTGGTCCTCTATATAGATACCGAGCTGATGCCGGCGGAGATGGAATTTTTCAACGCGGTCCACAATTTCATCGCTGGCGACGGAAATCACAAAGCTTAACAGCGTCTCCAACAGTGCAATCGTAGACACGGAGGATGGGAAAAACTGCGGCGTATCGACAGATACCACAAACCCATGATCCGAGGCACGCAGGATCGGACTAGCAGGACTATCACTGAGCCCAATAACGGTGACGCCTTGCTCGCGGGCCACTTCGATCGCGGCCACGACTTCGCGCCGATAGGGCTGCATTGACATCGCAATCAGAACATCTCGGTTATCCGCCCAAGCCAGATCATCCGTCGGGGTTGAGCCAGGGCGCGGAATGGCGTGAAACTGCACCATCCCCGTTGACGCGAGATAAGTGAAATTGCGGGCATTGGCATTGTTGACACCCACCCCCAAGGTAAAGACCTGCCGACTGGACCAGATCACTTCGGCGGCTGATTTCAGCGCATCGGCGTCAATCCTAGAAAACGTCTCTTCGAGGTTGCGTATCGCCCCCTCGATCATATCGCCATATAGCCCCCCAAGATCCCCTGACTTGCGAATATCTTGCAACCAGCGCGCGCGGTCTGGAAAGCTAATGGAGCCTTGACGAATGGCATCGCGAAACGGCGTTCGGAAATCTTCGTAGCCCTCGAATCCCACTTGTCGCGCCATGCGTACGAATGTGTTGGGTTTGACATTAGCCGCCTGTGCGATTTCTCGAACAGTCGAGACGCCAACGTCATTTGGGTTCTCTAAGACATAACGCGCCGCTTTTTGAGCTTCGGGCGTCAGGGCGTCCCACTCTTCGGTCAAGCGTTTCAAAACGCCGTATGATACATTTGTGCCATTCATGATTGACATTGGTACATCAGTACGCCTAGCCTGTCTACAATTTTTACGACTCACGCTTAAAAGGATACGACAATGTCGGATAAAAAACTTCCCAATCACGCCCGTGTGGTGATCGTCGGTGGCGGCGTTATGGGCGTTGGGCTGGCCTATCACCTTGCGCATGAAGGCTGGGGTCCAGATGTCGTTTTGCTCGAAAAAGCCGAACTGACCTCAGGCAGCACATGGCATGCGGCCGGTCAAATCACCCATTCCACCAGCAGCTTTGGCTTGGGCAAATGCGTGGATTATAACATTGGACTCTATGCCGGCGGGCTTGAGGCCGAAACCGGTCAGGCTGTCACATGGCATGGCTGCGGCTCGTTCCGGCTAGCCTATACCGAGGACGAGATGGACTGGCTGCGGCATACACTCTCTGTTGGGCGATCCTTGGGATTTAACATTGAGCTGGTAGGGCCCGACCGCGTGGCCGAGCTGCATCCGTTTTATAACCTCGAGGGCGTCTTGGGCGCGCTTCATACGCCGGATGATGGACATGTCGATCCGACAAATGTGACCATGGCCATGGCAGCGGGCGCACGGGCCAAAGGGGTACAAATCATCCGCCGGTGCCGCGCGACAAACATCACCCAAGCGGCCAATGGCGAATGGGTCGTCGAGACCGAGCAAGGTACAATCACCTGCGAACATGTGGTCAATGCCGGCGGCACCTATGCACGGCAAATGGGCGAATGGTCGGGACTGCAACTACCGATGACCTCGATGACGCACCATTATTTTGTCACCGATGAAGTGCCAGAATTTCAAAACTTAGATCAAGAATTGCCCGTGATCCGCGATGATCGCAAAGTCTCGGGCTACATTCGGATGGAACAGAAAAAGGGCCTTATTGGTATCTATGAAAAAGCCAACCCCAACACAGTGTGGGAGGATCATTGCCCATGGGAGGCCGAAAACGAGCTGTTTGCGGCCGACTATGATCGCGTCATGCCGTGGCTTGAGGAATCGCTCAATCGTATGCCTATTTTTGCACAGCTCGGCATTTCACGCGATGTGCATGGCGCCATCAGCCATCCCCCTGATGGCAACCCGCTGATCGGCCCCGCGCCCGGTGTGCGTAATTATTGGTGCTGCTGCGGTACGCAAATTGGCATTGGCTGGGGCCCTGGGCTAACCCGCGAACTCGCGCGCTGGATGGTGCACGGCGCAGCAGACATTTCGATGCGCGAATATGATCCGCGCCGATTTGGCAGCTATGCGACCAAAGACTGGCAAGTGACCAAAGCCAAAGAAGACTATTGCCTGCGTCACGAAATTCCGTTTCCCCATTTCAACCGCCTTGCCGGACGCCCGATCAAACCCTCGCCCCTTTATGATACGCTCAAGGCCAAAGGCGCGGTGTTCGAAGAGGTCTACGGTTTTGAGCGCCCGCGCTGGTTTGCCAAGGGCGGTGTTGCGCAAGAGGATCACTATTCCTTCCGCCGCACGCCTGTCGATGACATAGTCGCGCAAGAGGTCAAGGCCGTGCGCGAGGCCGTTGGGATCATGGATGTCACGGCCTTTACCAAAGTTCTCGTCGAGGGGCCAGATGCCTACGCGCTCTTGGACCGGCTCACAGCCAACCGAATGCCGCAAAAAACAGGCTCGATCACCTTAACGCACATGTTGAATCGTCGTGGCCGGATCGAGCTCGAAACAACTATTGTGCGGATGGCAGAGGACTCATTCTATCTTGTGTGTGCGGCGTTTTTTGAACAGCGTTTACTCGATCACCTCGCCGCCGAACAACAGGACGAGGAGGCGCGTGTGACAGCCCTCTCAAGCACATGGGGCGCCTTGTCGCTGAACGGGCCCAAATCCCGTGATGTTCTGGCCGCTTGCACCGATACGGCACTCGACAATGCAAGTTTCCGCTGGCTCTCAGCCCAGCAGATCACGCTTGCGGGGCATCGCGTGTGGGCCTTTCGGATGTCTTATGCTGGCGAATTGGGATGGGAATTGCACATGCCGTTTGAGGCGATGGCAGGCGTCTATACAGCGCTTTGGCACGCGGGCGAAGCGCATGGCATTTCGGACTATGGCAGCTTTGCCATGAATGTGATGCGCATGGAAAAGGGGTTCAAAGGCGCAGGCGAACTCACCAACGAAGTGACCTTGGCCGAGGCCGATGTGCTGCGCTTTGCGCGATCCGACAAAGCGTATTTGGGCCGCGATGAGACATTGAACACCAATCTGCCATGGATCTGCGCCTACCTCGAGATAGAGCCAGATGGCGAGATCGACGGCCACGGCGGCGAGGCCGTGATCCACGAGGGCACTGTGGTCGGCTCGACTGCATCGGTGGTCTATGGTCATACGGTCGGTAAAATCCTCGCCTTTGCCTATATCAAACCCCATGCGGCCGCACCAGACACCGCGCTCGAGGTGGTGATCCACGGCACGCCGCGGCCGGCACGCGTCTTGGGCGCGCCGGCCTATGACCCACACAGCGCCCTACCGCGCGCCGATGTCGTTGAGAAGCCTGCCCAATGACTCTTCAAGGCAAAATGCGCGCCATGGTTACGATGGGCCATGGTGATCTGGACCAGCTGGTTCTGCACACCGACTGGCCACGCCCTGATCCAGCCCCCGGTGAAGTGCTCATCCGCGTTGGGGCCTGTGGGCTCAATAACACGGACGTCAACACGCGCACGGGCTGGTATTCCAAGGCAGTGACCGCTGCCACCACTGGCGCGGCCTATGACACGGTGCATGACACCGACCCGACATGGGGCGGCGCGCCAATTTCGTTCCCGCGGATCCAAGGCGCAGATGTCTGCGGCGAAATCGTTGCCACTGGCACAGATGTGGATCCCAACCGCATTGGCGAACGTGTGATCACCGACAACTGGTTACGCGATCCCAATGATCCAAACGACAAAGACAAGACCGGCTATTTCGGCTCTGAGCGCGACGGTGGGTTTGCACAATATACGACGATCCCAGCGAGCAACGCGCTGGCGGTGAACAGCCCTCTGAGTGATGCTGAGCTGGCGACGTTTTCCTGCTCATATTCGACCGCAGAAGGCATGCTGACCCGAGCCATGGTCACAGCAAGCGATACCGTGCTTGTCTTGGGAGCCTCTGGCGGCGTCGGAGGCGCGCTTGTGCAGCTGGCAAATCGGCGCGGTGCGCGGGTGATCGCGATGGCGTCTGAGGCAAAACACTCTGAGGTCTCCGCGTTCGAACCAGATTGGATCCTGCCGCGCGCACCCGATGATTTGCGCGCGGCACTTAGCGGAGAAAAGATCACCGTTGTTGCGGATGTGGTTGGTGGGCCCTATTGGCCCCATGTCATCGACATCTTGGAGCGCGGCGGGCGCTACACCTGTTCGGGAGCCATCGCCGGGCCAATGGTTGAGTTTGACCTTCGGACGTTCTACCTGCGTGATCTGACCTTAACTGGGTCGACCGTGATTGACCCGCAGGTGATGCCCAACTTGATCCGCTATATCGAAGCCGGCGAGATTAAACCGGCGCTGGCAGCGACCTATCCGCTGGATGATCTGCGCGCAGCACAAGCCGCGTTCATTGCAAAAAAACACACTGGCAACATTGTGGTGATACCATGAAAATAACTCGGATTACCGTCTATCAAGTCGATCTGCCGCTCGAGCATCCCTATTGGCTCTCAGGGGGGCGACTGAAATTTGAGTGTCTCGATGCGACGCTGGTCAAAGTGGAGACCGACACAGGGATCACCGGCTGGGGCGAAGGCACCCCATGGGGCCACACCTATGTTCCCGCCCACGGGCCCGGCATCCGCGCTGGGATCGAAACGATGGGGCCGTTTGTGCTGGGACTTGATCCTCGCCGAGTGCTCGATGTGGAACGGGCGATGGACCTTGCCTTGCCAGGACACCTCTATGCCAAAGCCCCCATCGACATGGCGTGTTGGGACATTGCAGGACAAGCGGCGGGGCTGCCCATTGCCGATCTGATGGGGGGAGGAAGCCGCACGCCACGGCCAATCGCCTCCTCTGTCGGAGCCAAAACGATCGAGGATACCCGTGCTGTCATAGATCGTTACCGCCAGCGCGGCTATGTGGCGCATTCCGTCAAAATCGGTGGTGACGTCGAACGCGATATCCTGCGCATTCTTGACGTCGAGAGTATCCGAAAACCGGACGAGATCGTCCTTTATGACGTCAATCGCGGCTGGAGCAGACAACAGGCCTTGCGCGTCATGCGCGCGACCGAAGATCTGCACGTCATGTTCGAACAGCCTGCCGAGACGCTCGACGATATTGCCGCGCTCCGCCCACTGCATTCGGCGCCTGTCAGTGTGGATGAATGCCTCGTCACGCTTCAGGATGCGGCGCGGGTTGCGCGCGACG
>JBDNBY010000205.1:0-4528 GCA_039767595.1 Paracoccaceae bacterium
CTCTGATGAGTGATCTGTTTGACACCATCGCCCCATCGGCGCCTTTGGCCGAACGGCTTAGACCCCAAACCTTGGCCGATGTGATTGGCCAAGATCACGTTTTGGGCCCCGAGGGGGCGCTGCGCCCGATGTTGGCGTCGGGGCAGCTCGGCTCATTGATTTTCTGGGGCCCGCCGGGCGTTGGTAAAACCACATTGGCTCGGCTTTTGGCGGCCGAAGTGGATTACGCCCTTGAACAGATCAGTGCCATTTTTTCAGGCGTGGCCGAATTGCGCAAAACCTTTGAGCGGGCCAAGCAAACCGCGCGCACGGGGCGGCGCACTGTGTTGTTTGTGGACGAAATCCACCGCTTTAACAAAGCGCAGCAAGACAGTTTCCTCCCGTATATCGAAGATGGGACGATCGTTCTAGTGGGGGCCACGACGGAAAACCCGAGTTTTGAGCTCAATGCCGCTTTGCTCAGCCGTGCGCAGGTGATTACATTGGCTGCCTTGGACGAGAGCGCACTGGGGCAAATCTATGCGCGGGCGCAAAGTTTCGTTGGCCATGCCTTTCCTTTGACACCGGAGGCGCAGGCGCATGTGATTGCCATGGCCGATGGCGATGGGCGGGCGTTGATCAATATGCTTGAACAGATTGCGACATGGCCGCGCTCTGAGATGTTTGATATTGATCGGCTCAGTGCGCGATTGATGCGGCGCGCGTCGAAATATGACAAATCGGGGGATGCGCATTACAACTTGATCTCGGCGCTGCACAAATCAGTGCGCGGCTCTGATCCGGATGCGGCGCTCTATTGGTTTGCGCGAATGCTAGAGGGCGGAGAGGATCCGCATTACTTGGCCCGCCGATTGGTGCGCATGGCGGTCGAGGATATCGCCCTTGCGACTTGGCAAAACTATGAACGGCTGGGCAGTCCCGAGGGGGAGTTGGCCTTGGCCAATTTAGTGATTTACCTCGCGCTTGCGCCCAAATCGAATGCGGCCTATGTCGCCTATAAGGCCGCGCGCCGCGCCGCCAAAGAGGGCGGATCACCCTTGCCACCCAAGCATATCCTCAATGCGCCGACCTCTTTGATGCAAGACGAAGGCTATGGCGCCGGCTACGCCTATGATCATGATGCCCCTGATGGGTTTTCGGGGCAAAGCTATTTCCCCGATGGGATGGAGCGCCCCACATTCTATGCCCCTGTCGAGCGCGGGTTTGAGCGGGATCTGCGCAAGCGCGTGGCATATTTCAATAAGCTCCGCACGGAGCGCGGCACCTCAGAGTAAGAGGGCGCCAGCCTCGGCTTGCCCTTGACAGATCCGGCAGACACAGGCAGGGGGCGGGCATGATACTGAACTTTTTCCTTGTGGCGTGCGGCGGCGCGCTGGGCGCAATGGGCCGGTATGGCCTGCGCCTTGCTCTTGCGGGCACGGCGTGGCCTTGGGCCACGTTTGCGGCGAATGTCTCGGGCGGTGTTTTCATGGGGATCGTGATGGCCCTGATGCTGCGCGGGATGGATCCCAAGATGTCCTTGTTCCTCGGGGTTGGCGTGTTGGGTGGGTTTACAACCTTCTCTAGATTTAGCGCCGAGAGCCTGAGCATGCTGCACACGGGACAGGTCACTTTGGCCTTTGTCTATATGGCGGCCTCTGTGATATGTGCATTGGGCGGGGTGGCATTGGGCTATGCCGTGGCCTTTAATTTGATCGAGCGTGGAGCGATATGAGCAAAGTAGAATTTCGAACGATTGACGGCGCCGACGATGGCATGCGGTTGGATCGCTATTTGCGCAATGCCTTTCCGCAATTGACCCAAGGGATGATCGAAAAAATGTGCCGCAAGGGCGAGCTGCGCCTTGATAAGGCCAAGGTCAAATCGAACACACGCCTGAGCGCAGGGGCCGAACTGCGCATACCGCCGGTGCCGACGCAAGATAGTCAATCGCGGCCCAAGCCGATGCGCAAAATGCCCGAGGCAGATGTGCGCCTGATCCAGTCGTGTGTGATTTACAAAGATGATGACATCATTGCGATCAACAAACCGAGTGGTCTGGCATCCCAAGGGGGCAGCAAACAGACCCGCCATGTGGATGGTATGGCGCAGGCTTTGATGTTTGGTCTGGATGAAAAGCCGCGGCTTGTGCACCGATTGGACAAAGATACCTCTGGCGTGTTGCTCTTGGCGCGCCGCCGCGATGTGGCGGCCAAGCTGATGGCGGCCTTTCGGGCGAAAACCACGCGCAAAACCTATTGGGCCTTGGTCGCGGGCGTTCCGTTTCCGGCGCATGGCACAGTGCGCTTTGGCCTTGTGAAGGCCGAAGGTCACGGCGCGGGCGGCGAGGGGGAAAAGATGCACTGCATCCATCCGCGCGATGTCGAAAAAACCGAAGGTGCCAAATCGGCGATCACAGAATATACATTACTCGTGGGGCTGGCCAAGCGCGTGGGCTGGATGGCGCTGTCTCCGGTGACGGGGCGCACGCATCAATTGCGCGCGCATATGGCAGAGCTGGGGCATCCGATCGTTGGGGATGGCAAATACGGCGGATCAAGCCGTGAGAACCTCGGCGATGGCTGGGGCGCCAGCTTGGGCGAGGATGTCAGCCGCCAGTTGCATTTGCACGCACGGTCGATGGCGTTCAATCATCCGCGCACAGGCAAGCCGATCTTTATAGAAGCGCCACTGCCCGAACATATGGAGCAGTCTTGGAAAGAGTTTGGCCTCAATGAATATGATCCGCCCAAAGATCCCTTTGCCGAGCTTGGGTTCTAATCATGTCGTTGCGTTTGGTTCTGTTTGATGTGGATGGCACGCTGACCGATAGTCAGGCCGTGATCACCAATGCAATGATCCACGCGTTTGAGGCCACTGGCCGCGCGGCACCCTCACGCCCGGAGATGCTCTCAGTTGTGGGGCTATCATTGCGCAATGTGGCGCTGGGCCTCATGCCCGATGCATCGCCGGATGTGATTGATACATGGTGCGAGGCCTATAAAACGGCCTTTCACCAAGGCGGTAATGGGCATGCAGCCTCGCCGTTGTTTGCGGGGATGCGTGAGGTGCTCGAAGAGCTGGCTGGACAAGAAAGCACGCTTGTCGGCTTGGCCACGGGCAAGGGCCGGCGCGGTTTGGATGGGATGATCGCCGCGCAAGCGCTAGGCCCATTGCTCGTTACGACGCAATGCGCCGATGAGCATCCCTCAAAACCGCATCCTAGCATGGTCCTCACTGCGATGACCGAGACGGGCGTGACTGCGAATCGCTGTGTCGTGATTGGCGATACGCGGTTTGATCTCGAGATGGCGCATGCGGCCGGTGTGAAATTTATTGCAGTGACATGGGGCTATCATTCTGCGGCCTTGCTCGATGGTGCCGATGCGATTGTCCATCACCCGCATGATATTCCCAAGGCAATCGACACAATCTTGAGGTAAGACAATGAGTGACTGGGCGGCAAAACGATTTTGGACGAACACACAAACGCAGGCTAAAGAGGGCGGCTTTGTCGTGACATTGGATGGGCGCGAAGTGAAAACGCCGGCCAAATCATCGTTGATCCTGCCATCCTTAGGCATGGCCGAGGCCATCGCCGCCGAATGGGACGCGCAAGAGGATTTGATCAAACCCGCCACGATGCCCATGACCCGTACGGCAAATTCGGCTGTGGACACCGTTGCGCATAATTTTGAGCATGTGGTCGAGACTTTGGCACAATACGGCAATAGCGATTTAATTTGTTATTATGCTGAGCATCCGCAATCTTTGCTCCAAGAACAGCGTGCCGCATGGGCGCCACTGCATGAATGGCTGACCCAAACCTATGGCATCACGTTGACCCAAGGCAGCGGTGTCGTTTTTGTTCCTCAGCCCGATGGAACGGAGGCCCAGTTCCAAAATATTCTACGTCAGTTTTCGCCGTTCGAATTGGCAGGGTTGCATGATTTGATTAGTCTTTCCGGCTCAATTGTCATCGGTCTTGCTGCGGCGCAGAACGTCAACAGAATCACCGATTTATGGAATGCCTCGATCGTCGATGAGCTCTGGAATATCCAACAATGGGGCGAAGATGAAGAGCAGCAGAACTACCTAGAGCTGCGTCGCGCAAGTTTTCAAACGGCGTATGAATTTTTTAAATTAAGCAAATCTGCCTAGAATGTCGTTTTTCATGCACGGATTACGGCGAATCTTGAAAAAAGTTAACCTGCCGCGCCGTCAAGCCCGAATAAATTCTTGACGCTTTGGGTTGCTTATGTCCAAACTCAGCGGGCTAGGGGGGCAGTTCGTTATCAAACGGCACCCTTTATCATTATATTCTGCGTGCATCGCACGCATCACACCGGGAAGAGGTAAAAATGAAAACATCTGTAGTATTAGGTGCATTGACGGCCGCTACACTTGCTAGGTATCCTTGAACAGCCTCTCTTTGTCGGCTGAGCTTGGTAACGTTGACATCTTCCATTTCTGGTCTAGCCAAATTTATGCCCATCTTGGGCACATCGTCCAAGTCATCATCGGGTGCGTTCGGTACCTCAATTTCCCA
>JBDNBY010000206.1:0-5900 GCA_039767595.1 Paracoccaceae bacterium
CGCGCAGCCATCTTTACGTGGATCTGAGGCGCCTTCTAAAATTCCGTTTTCATGGATGCGAATAGCCTGTGCGCCGCCAATGGCTTCGCTGGCCATCTCGACCTGATGTCCCTTGTCCACAAGCGCTTGAGCGGTCGCCGCGTCATATCCGGTTTCTAGAGTCAAAAGATCCCCTTCGGCAAAGGCGCGAGGGGCATCGAGAGCCTCTTGGGGAGCCATGCCAAAATCAAGCATATTCGAGAGCACGCGCGCATGACCGCAGGGTTGGTACTGTCCGCCCATCACACCAAAGGGCATGACGCATTTTCCATTTTGTGCCAAAATTCCAGGAATGATCGTATGCATGGGACGTTTGCGAGGGGCCAGTTTGTTGGGGTGCCCGCGTTCAAGGCTAAAGCCAGCGCCGCGGTTTTGGAATAAAATGCCATATTTTTGAGACGCGAGCCCCGTACCAAACCCATGAAAGATCGAATAGATCAATGACACGGACATGCGGTTTTGATCCACGACGGTGATATAGACGGTGTCTTTGTGCACGTTCTGCGTTGTGTGGGCCACGGTCTTGTTCACTTTGTCCATCGAGACCAGCGCCGCAAGCTTTTGGGCCAACTCGGGCGATGTAAGGATATCGGGCACGTCCATATATGTCGGATCCGCAATCAGACGGTTGCGGGCGTCATAGGCGATTTTTGTAATTTCGGCCTCGAGATGGACGCGTTCCGCGCCAAACGGATCGAGTGCGGCGACGTCAAATTCCTTGAGCATATTGAGCATTAAGACCGCGACGGTGCCTTGTCCGTTTGGTGGATGCTCAAATAGATCATGGTTTTGATAGGTGCCGCGCAGTGGGGTGGTCTGGGTGCCGCGCGTGGCGGAGAAATCGTCTAAGTGGTGCACGCCGCCCATGGCCGCGAGGCTAGACTGCAAGTCATCTGCAACATCGCCTTCATAAAAACCCGCGGCCCCATGTGCGGCGATCTGGCGCAATACGGCCGCCTGTTGAGGCGCGCGAAAGAGTGTGCCCAGTTTGGGGGCTTGACCGTCATGAAGATAATGCTCGCGTGCCGCGCCTTGCAGTTTGGGGGCGAGGCGCGCCCAGTCTGCGGCGACGCGCGGCGCGACGGGCACACCGAGATCGGCATAATGAATCGCCGGTTGGACGATATCGCTAATGCCGAGTTTGCCCCATGTCTCGCTCATTTGGCAAAATGCCTCAACTGCGCCAGGGAGCGTTACGGCGGCGGCGCTGTCTAAGGGGATCGTGCTATGCCCTTGGGCGCGCAATGCTTCGGCGTCGATTGCCGCAGGGGCGCGACCCGAGCCGTTGAATGCCTCGATATCATCAGAGCCGTCTTTGCTGATCAAGGCAAAACAGTCCCCGCCAAGGCCCGTCATATGCGGTTCGCACAGATTGAGAACAAGGGCGCCTGCGATTGCGGCATCCATGGCGTTGCCGCCAAATTTCAATATGTCGATTGCGCTCATTGCGGCGATCGGGTGCGACGTTGCGCAGATGCCATTTTGGGCAAATATAGCGGAGCGTCCGGGACGTTGAAAATCTCGCATGGCTGACCTCTGTAATATCTCACTACGAGATAGCACGGCGGCACAGAAACACAAATTTAAATGAAAAGATCCTCGGTGTCGCGAACTGGGTGGGGGCTAAAAATCACAACACCGAGGGAAGCTTTATGCAGCTACCCGTATAGCGTACCAATGGTTTAGGGAATTTTTGAGGGAAGATTGGGGCCGTTTTATGTTTTAAGTTTCTCAAAAGATGAAAATTTCCATTACTTTGATGCCGGCATAAATACCTCTATACAATTCTTATCACTTTCGCGCCAATACCGATAGCGATCTGCGATCTGAGAAATCAAAAACCACCCAAATCCGCCTTCGGCCGGAGAATCATTCAGGCGGGGTAGTTTAGGCTCTTTTATTGCCATGCTTGAGGTGTCCGTCATCTCGCATCCAAAATCCTCTACTTTGAAATAGATTTCATTCCCAAAATACGTGCCACAAACGAAGATAGGGCCAACTTGATCGGTACTGTAGGCATGGCGCACGATGTTGTTAAATATCTCGGCCAGGACCAATTCGATATTCACACAGGTCGCGTGCGAGAGATTTAGGCATTTTAATTCATTCATAAGGCGCAAGAGCGCTTGGCGCGTTGAGAAATGGCCACTTTGGAACCGCAGCTTGAATTGTGGGCATTCACTTTTTCGGAAGGAAATCGCAGGCTGCTGACTCATGTGGCCACCTCTGCGCGAAATTGCGTCATATGGTCAAATATCCGAAAAACGCGATTCATTTGAGTCAGGTCAAAGACGCGGGCGACGGCGGGCTGCAATTCGATCAACTGCATTTTTTTGTTTGGACCAATGCGTTTCATCGCGCCGACAATCGACCCGAGCCCACTCGAATCGATAAACGTCACATTATCCAGCCACAGGGCGATGTTCAGATCATGTTGCGTACTGATCTGGCGAACCTGTTCTTTGAATTCGACGGCCTCAAACGCATCAATCCGTGTCGCTTTGGGTCGTAGGATAAGGTGCCCATTCTCAATGTGATGGTCGATGTTCATACCGCGGCTCCGTTCATTGTCTTTGTCAAATCATCACAAAGAGGTTACGAAGCGATAAAAATTCCAAAGAAGTTCGATAAAATGCAAGCAAATGTAAACTATGATGATCTTCATGCGCGCATCATGTCCCTGTGCGAGGGGGAAACGGATCGCGTGGCGCTGATGGCCAGTGTGGTGTGCGAAGTGCACCATTGCGATGGGCGTTTTGACTGGACAGGGTTTTATCGCGTGGTTGCGCCCGAACTTATGAAAGTTGGGCCGTATCAAGGGGGGCATGGCTGTTTAGTGATCCCCTTTGGGCGGGGTGTCTGCGGTGCGGCGGCGCGGCTCAAACAAGTGCAGTTGGTCGATGATGTTGAGGCGTTTGCCGATCATATCGCCTGTTCTTCGACAACGCGCTCAGAGCTTGTTTTGCCTGTGTTTGATGCGGCAGGAGAGGTGATCGCGGTGTTCGATATCGATAGCGATCAACCGGCTGCATTTAATACCCGTGATGTTGATGGTCTTAGCCGCATATTGCGCGACGTCTTTGGCACGCAGGTTTCCTCGTGAGTACCCGATACGATCCGCCGCAAACGCCCTTGGATATCATTCACGAAGATGAGCATTTGATCATCGTTAATAAGCCGTCGGGTCTTTTGTCTGTGCCAGGCAAAGGCGCGCATTTGGCGGATTGTTTGATCGCGCGGGTGCAGGCGATTTTCCCGACGGCCCTATTGGTGCATCGTTTGGACCGCGATACCTCTGGTGTGATGGTCTTTGCCGGTAATCCCGCAGCGCAGCGGCATTTGGGATTACAGTTTGAAAAACGGCGTCCCAAGAAGACCTATGTCGCGCGGGTCTATGGGGCCATGTCTGAACGCTCGGGCCTTGTTGATGTGCCTATTATCGTTGATTGGCCCAATCGGCCTTTGCAAAAAATATGTCATGAGACGGGACGATCGGCCCAAACTCAATGGTCGGTTATTAAATACGAAGAAGGTGAAACGCGCGTGCGGTTGATGCCGAAAACTGGGCGCAGTCATCAACTGCGTATCCATATGCGCGAATTAGGGCATCCAATTTTAGGCGATCCGTTCTATGCGTCTGGCCCTGCGTTAGAGGGGTATGATCGCCTGATGTTACACTCAGAAGAGCTGCGGTTGTTGCATCCAGAAGATGGCCGCGGTTTGAAATTTAGGGCCGCTGTTCCGTTTTAATGGCGCGCGCTGTCTGGGGTGCGTGATTGTGCAACGCGCACGGCGTGCTTAAGAAGCCGCGGCATATCAAGCTTATCGCAATCCAGAAGCGTCAGAATTTTATAGATGGCGGGCGACGTTGTGATATGCGCCGCGGGAAAACGCGCACACATATATAGGTAGTTATAGCACTCGAGCAAAAGGGTGTCTTGTGCCATTAAATTTGTGTCGGTCGCCCCATCATACAGGTGTTGTACGATTTCCGCGATGCGCGCGTCTAACGTGGTTTCATGGAAGTCACTCCATAGGCGATCATCATACATTGGATGTACTTTTTGGCTAAATTCATCTTTCATCACACGGCTCCTAAGGCATAAGTTTGTGCGCCTCTTCTTAAAGTTGTGATATATTCTTTGGGATAAGTCCATTACCCCATGGGGGGTACTTCTTTGCACGCTTGATTCAGGCAGTACATGCGCGTCATGTCTCTATTGCCGCAAATGGCGTGTTTATGAGCTTGGGCGGCGCATGAGGCCGAGGCTCTAGGGCCAATGAAGGACCATGTTCGTTTATTCTCCCATTTCGTTGAGATTACTCTGAGGCGGTACATGCCCATGCGATTGCAGATTGCATGGGAATAACCTTAAAGTTGATTTATGCTCTATATCGATGTATCTACGCTTATGCTGCTCGATAAGGGCGCTTTTACCATAAATAACGCATGGTTCTGATGAAAAAGCCGCCGTATCTGAGCCCCAAACAGCGCGAGATAATACCGTTTCTTATTACGGGTTGCTCTCACTCGGAAATTGCGGTGGATCTTGGGATGACCGAAAAAGCCGTACGTCAAGAAACGCGCGAAGTCCTGGGCCAGTTCAATACCCAAAGCATCAAAGCGGCGATGGAAGAGTTGATCGAGTATCAACGGTATTATGGGATGCCGCATGGGCGCCATCACATCTATGTCGAAAAGACGCATTCGAAACTTTCCCATGGAGCCACGCCGCATAGTGTCGTTGTTACACGAACGCAACGGGATTTTGTTGTTCATGGCGGTTTAAACGAAGTGTCTTACCGGATGTTTATAGATGCAGACATTCGGTCGCACACATTCAATGGGGCTCCCACGTTGCCATCGCGCGAACACATGGGAGATCGACATTATACTGTGGTGATCGATCCCGAAATAGAAGCCGGACAGGCCCATGACCAACATGTGATGTTTGAGCTGCATGATGTTTTTCGAGAAGGACAGCCGCAATTTCATATCAATTTCCTCAATCCGGCGGCGGAGTTTACCTTTGATATGGAGTTTCATCCGTCGCGCCCTGCTCGGGACGTTTGGGTGACGGCAGAGCAGGACTTGAAACTCATTGAGATGTCACAAGGTCGTTTTTCGGATGATGGGCTGAATTTTACGTTTCACATGAACGAGCCGAACATTGGCCTGAAATTGTTCTTTATGTGGAATTGGATTGATTGATAGGGATGACGCGCACCATGTCATATAACGCTATAACAAAGACAGGAAAATAGATGGACAGACCGCCGATCCTGACGGCCCGTCAACGGGATTTGTTGCCTTATTTGATATCTGGGTGCACCCGTGCCGAGATCGCCAACGCGTTGAATATCAGTGAAGAGACGGTGCGCAAACATGTGCGAAATATCTTAGAGCTCTTCGAAGCGGTGAATATCCGCGATGCCATGATTGATATGGTACAGTATAACACGTTTTATGGAGACGACGGTCCGCACTATCATTACTATGTTGATCGAAACGAGGTGTCGTTGACGCATTTAGACGATGGCGAGACGACGGTTTTCGAGGTGGATCAGGATTTCTATATTATGGCCGGCGAGTTGTCCGAAGTCCTCGATCGTTTTCGAACGAATGGAACGTTGGTCAGTCATACGTGTAACGGCCAAGAGCAAGTGCCTTTTGAAACGTCCATGGGGCTAAAAAAATATCGCTATGTCCTGAGCGAACCGGTCAAGTCTGGCGGCGTATTTAATCGGTATAAGCGGTATGTGATCAAAAATGCGTTTCCAGAGCAAAATTTTTGGCAAATCGGAACGCGGGCCCCAACGCGCGAATTAAATTTCACCATTCGTTTTGCGCCAAACCGCCC
>JBDNBY010000207.1:0-10969 GCA_039767595.1 Paracoccaceae bacterium
ACCTTCTACCGCGCTGAACCAGAAGCTGTCGCTCAACGTGTATGCCAAGGCACCAACAGCACCCGCAACGCCCGCATCACAGAGAGCGCACCACCAGCCGGCACCCATGACACCGCAACGATGAACCCGTCAAACCAATTCCAGCCAGAGCGGAAAAATCGCCAGCCATACACATAGAGCTTGGCCAAAAGCTCGGCTGAAAAGAGGCATAAAATAGCGAAATCAATTGATTTTAGCCATGTCCGCTGACCCATCGATAAGTCATTTCGCGTCTCAATGCCCAATGTCACGGCGTTTAGGATGATGATACTGGTCAAAACGATCGTAAAAACCTGATGCTCAAGAACAAGTTTCAACATCGACTTAATCGTTGGGCGGGGCGTAGCGTGTGACATGGGCGGCTCTTACATTGTGAAATAGGGGCATATATAGCCTTCAAATGCGCAGATCCGGCGAAATTGCAAGATATTAGTTCGACGAATGCCTCCATTTTTCATTTCGCACTTGATCAACCTGCACCCCATCATTACACAGGCGCGGAATTGGTCACCGCTGGGCGCGCGTGGCACGGCTGAACTTATCTTATGAGGATGTTATGGAATTTAACGAAACGCTAAACGACGGCCTTAAGCGCGCGTATGCAATTAAAGTGACAGCAGCAGAGCTGGACGCAAAAGTCGACGAAAAGCTTGTCGAAGCACAGCCGTCTGTCGAAATGAAGGGCTTCCGCAAAGGCAAAGTGCCGATGGCGCTGTTGAAAAAGCAATTTGGCCAGCGCGTCATGGGCGAAGCGATGCAAGAGAGCATTGACGGCGCAATGAACGAGCATTTCGAAAAATCAGGTGATCGTCCTGCGGCGCAGCCTGCGGTCAAAATGGTCAACGAAGATTGGAAAGAGGGCGACGACATCCACGTTGAGATGTCTTATGAAAAACTGCCTGAAATTCCAGAAGTTGACATGTCAGACGTCACTCTTGAACGTATGGTCGTCAAAGCTGATGAGGCCGAAGTGACCGAAGCGCTAGAGCAGCTCGCCGCGACATCACAAGATTTCAAAGCCCGCCGCAAAGGCTCAAAGGCGAAAGACGGCGATCAAGTGGTCATCGATTTTGTCGGCTCAGTGGACGGCGTTGAATTCGAAGGCGGCGCAGCCGAAGATTACCCCCTCGTTTTGGGATCAAACAGCTTCATCCCAGGATTTGAGGAACAACTCGTCGGCACCAAAGCCGAAGAGGAAAAAGAGGTCAACGTGACGTTCCCAGCGGAATACGGCAATGCCGATTTGGCGGGCAAAGAGGCGCTCTTTAAATGCACAATCAAAGAGGTCAAAGAGCCTGTCGCCGCCGAAATCAACGATGAGTTGGCGACGAAATTTGGCGCAGAGGATCTCGATGGTCTGAAATCACAAATCTCAGAGCGTCTTGAGGCTGAATTCGCCGGTGCCGCACGTGCCGTGACCAAGCGTGCCTTGTTGGATGCGCTTGATGGCAAAGTGACGTTTGAATTGCCGCCCTCGTTGGTCGAGGCCGAAGCAAATCAAATCGCGCATCAAATGTGGCATGACGACAACCCAGAGGTCGAAGGCCACGATCACCCAGAGATCGAAGCCACAGACGAGCATAACAAACTCGCCGAACGCCGTGTGCGCCTCGGCCTGTTGCTAGCTGAAATTGGTCAGCGCGAAGAAGTCGAAGTCACCGACCAAGAAATGACGCAAGCGATCATGCAACAAGCGCGTCAATATCCAGGTCAAGAGCGTGAATTCTTTGAATTCATCCGCCAAAACCAACAAATGCAACAGCAAATGCGCGCCCCAATCTTCGAGGACAAAGTCTGCGATGTGTTGATTGGCAAAGCGAGCGTGACAGAAAAAGAAGTGTCCAAAGACGACCTTCAAAAAGCAGTTGAAGCCCTCGACGAAGAGTAAGCCTCACGCAGTTCAAGACAACAAAGGCCTCAGGACACTGGGGCCTTTTGTTTGTTTGGCGAACCCTCATTGGCTATATTTACGGGCCACAGGTTGCAACACGCAACGCACGCTGGGTTTGCCTCTCATAAATAATTTTGCGATATATGTTGTCCAATGGGCGCAATCGCGTTAGCTGCGCCTGTGTAATGTGACACATGGATTTTGACGCAGTGACGACCCAAGCTTTGACATATAGACCATCGCGGCTCTCGGTTGCCCCGATGATGGAATGGACCGATCGGCATTGCCGGTATTTTCATCGGTTGTTGTCCAAACATACGGAGCTTTATACCGAGATGGTGACAGCGCCGGCCTTGGTGCGCGGCGGAGCGATGCATTTGTTGGAGTTTGACGCCAGCGAGCATCCCGTCACGTTGCAACTTGGGGGATCGGATCCGCATGAAATGGCGCAGGCCGCGAAAATCGGTGCGCAACACGGCTATGATGCGATCAATGTCAATGTGGGCTGCCCCTCCGATCGTGTGCAATCCGGGGCCTTTGGCGCGGTGCTGATGGAAACTCCGCAGCTGGTTCAAGATATTTGCAAAGCGATGCAAGACGCCGTTGATATTCCCGTGACCGTCAAATGCCGTATTGGCGTGGACGCGCAAACCCCTGAGGAGATTTTGCCTAATTTCTTGGATCATCTTGATCGCATTGGCATGTCGCATGTGATCATTCATGCGCGAATGGCATGGCTAGATGGCCTAAGTCCCAAGGAAAACCGGACGATCCCCCCACTAAATTACGCGCTTGTCCATCAAATGAAAGCGCAGTTTCCGCATATCAATATTGCGATCAACGGCGGGATTGAGACGCTTGAGGCCGCAGGTGAACAGTTAGAGCATGTTGATGGTGTGATGATCGGGCGGGCTGCCTATCATCGGCCCTACGATATTTTGGCCGCGGCTGATGGGACACTATTTGATGATCCACGTCAGATCGATATCGCAAACGTGATTGCGATAATGGCCAGCTACACGGATGCGCATGTATCCAGCGGGGGCCGCGCGCATTCCGTGGCGCGGCATATGCTTGGGCTCTTTACCGGCCAAGCGGGCGCGCGACACTGGCGGCAATACCTATCGACCCATGGATCTGATCGTGCGGTGAACGGTGATCTGTTGCGCCGGGCCTATGACGGGGTCGTTGCAGCGCAAACCACGATCCGCGCGTCGTGATGCCAGAGTTAACGTCGATTGCAGTTTCATCTGATATCCTTCGATGGGCGCAGGCCGCGCACCGCCGTGCCGTGGATGTATTAGACACGGCGCCCCCAGATGCCTTTGAGTGCGAGGGGACGTGGTTTGTGGGTGTCGACGCATTGCCCAATGCAACAGACGGATCGTTGGATGGTGTACCATTTCCATGCAGTGTCCGTTCTAAGATCGAGGCACAGTATGGCCCCTTGGGCGACGTGCATCCGGCGCAGCTATCGACTGTGTATCGCGGCTATCCCAAACCCCGCGCTAACGAGAGCCCATCGGCTTTTGCCTATCGGCGGGATCGGGATGGTGCGCATGTGGATGGTCTGTTGCCCCTTGGGCCTAACCGGAGGCGCCATATCATAGAGCCGCACCGCTACATTTTGGGCATCCCCTTGACGCCAGTGACCCAAGAGCATGCCCCCATGATCTATTACAACGGGTCATCAGACATCATGCGGCGCGCCTTTTCTGAAGCATTTGCACATATCTCTCGCGGTGAAGATGTTGCCTCTGTCGATGTGACGGATATCTATCACAAAGCGCGACGCACTGTATTTGAAACATGTGAAAGAGCTGTCGTCACAGCGCCATTTGGGAGTGCGTATATCGTCGATCCGATGTGCCTCCATGGCATAGCGCCATGGCGCTCAGCGGAGCTTGGGCCGCGTATTGTGGCCTATATCAGACCGCAATTTGCTGCCCATGAGAGTCTGTTGTGGTGCAGGGACCTACGAGCGAAGACGTGAGGCACGGCCACCGCGCCGCGTCGTCGGGCTAGCTTGGCGTGTTTGAATGTCATCCATTAACTCTGCACGCTCTTGATGAGAATACCGAGACCAATTCGTGATTTCATCGATCGAGCGTTTACAGCCAATGCACAGACGCGTTTGCGGATGCACTTGGCATAGGTTGACGCAAGGACTCTCGACTTCGGCCCGTTTCCAAATTTTGTCACTGCTGCTCATAGATGCCTCATTCGGTCTAACGCTCCTTGCAGAATATACGAAGCGGCCACATGATCGATAACCTCAGAGCGACGTTTTCGTGACGTATCTGCCTCTAAGAGCGCTCTTTCGGCCGCAACTGTGGACAGCCGTTCATCCCAAAAGCTGATGGAGCCATCCCATTTGGCGCTAAAATTTCGGGCAAAGGCGCGTGTTTTTTGACATCGCGCACCTTCAGTGCCATCCATATTTCTCGGCAGACCCAGAACCAAGCCGCATACGGAGTGTTTGGTCATCACACTGAGAAGTTCGGCTGCATCGATAGTAAATTTTACCCGTTTTATCGTCAAAAGCGGGGTCGCGATAGAGCGTTGGACATCTGATAGCGCAAGGCCAACGGTCTTTTCCCCTAAATCAAGCCCGAGGAGTGGCTGATAGGACGGTAGGCTCGGGAAAAACTCATCAATGGTTTCGTAGATCATTGAGATAGACCGCTGGCTTTCGCCGCATTTCGGATCGTCTCCAGGTCATCGGGCCGCGCGGCAAAGACCGTTTGCGCCTCTGCAAACACGGCTTGGGCCTGTTCAGTGCGCCCCAAAACGCCCAAGGCACTGATCAATTGTGCCCACTCGCTGGCGGTGCCGCCGTCTTGGGCCAAACGCGTGTTTAGCTGCTCGACCATCGACGCGATGAAACTGGCACGATCATCCTCGCTCATTTCGGCGGCGGCGGCCATATCTTCGCTGCTGGGGCCACGCAACGCGGTCGCCATTGGGGCAGGGCGTTCATAATCACTCTCGCCAGCCCAAGCAGCCATTTCCATGATATTGGCCGACACAAACTCGTACCATGGATCAGATGGGGCCGAGCTTTCGAGGAGGGGTGCCCAAATGCGAAATGTCGTATCGGGCCGGCCGGTCTGGTAAAACATTAGGCCTAGATAAAACCGCGCGCGCGGATTGTTTTCATCGCGGCGATAGGCGGCGGTGACGGCGTTTTCCGCCTCGGGCGAAATATAGCCGCCGGCTTGATTAACATACAGCTCGCCTAGATCTGCGTAATCCTCGGCCGCTGCGTCGTTGCCTTTGGTGGCGATCAGCTTGCCTTGAGCGGCGATGGCGGCGTCAAAGTTGCCAAGACGCGCCTCGTTTTGCGCCAAAAGTTTCAAGCCTTGGATATCGTCAGGACGACTGGCGACCGCCGTGCGCAGACGCTCGACCAAAGTGATGAAATTATCTGGTAGATCCAGAGGCACCGCAGGTGGCAAGGCAGCAACATAGTCCTTTTGACTCAAACGATCGTCGCGCAGTTGCGATGCCATTTCTTTACGCTGTTTCAATGGCATATCTGGATAGTCAAATGTTCCAAAAGACGCATAAAACGCAGCACTGATGATGATTGCGCCTGCGACAATCGCCAAAGGCACCAATTTCAACCGTGCGCGAATGGGCGCAGATTTGTCCGCATCAAGACGCTTGTTCGCATCCAAAATGCGGCGCGCGATTTCGGTGCGCAGGGTTTGAGCCTCATCCTCGGTGACGATCCCGCGTGATATGTCCCGCTCGAGATCTTTGAGCTGACCTTTGTAAATGTCTAAATCGAGCTGCGCCGCGGAGGTCGTGTCGGCCGTACCTTGGAGAAGTGCCACAGCCAAAAAGCCGAAAACAAGGGCTGCGAAAAGTACCATAAAAAGGATCGTAGTCATGAAAGCTCCTGCTGATTATCGGCGTTATTTCACGAAATGCCCCTCGAGAAAAGAGAGGATCGCGCGCTTGCGTTTCAATGTCGCAGAAGTGATGTCGCAATTGTCCTGAATTGCGGCGCAGTTACCTAAGGTCTATGGTTTAGTTTGGGGCAAACATGTCGCAAATCATAAGTGGATTCGTGCAATGAAGAAGTATTCCGTCTTTGCCGTGGCGAAACAGGCGCTGAGCTATCATATGGGGTGGGAGCGCGCTTGGCGTTCGCCCGAGCCCAAAAGCAAATACGACGTCATCATCGTCGGAGCCGGTGGCCACGGTCTGGCGACGGCATATTACTTGGGCAAAAACTTTGGCATTACCAATGTTGCGATCATTGAAAAAGGCTGGCTCGGTGGTGGTAACACAGGCCGAAATACGACGATCATTCGGTCGAACTATTTGCAAGATCCCTCAGCGGCGATTTATGAAAAAGCCCGTAGCCTCTATGAGACCCTCAGCCAAGAGCTTAATTACAACATCATGTTTAGCCCGCGCGGCGTAATGATGCTTGCACAAACAGAGCATGAGATCCGCGGCTATCAGCGCACCGCCCATGCCAATCAGCTCCAAGGTGTGAAAACCGAATTCATTGGCCCCGAGCGGGTCAAAGAGCTCTGCCCGATCATCAACCTCGAGGGGCCGCGCTATCCCGTGTTGGGCGCTTTGTGGCAAGATCGTGCTGGCACCGCGCGCCATGACGCCGTGGCATGGGGCTATGCGCGCGCCTGCTCTGACATGGGGATGGACATTATTCAGCAGTGCGAAGTGACCGCTGTGCGCCGCGAGGGCGGCAAAGTCGTCGGCGTTGACACCACCAAAGGTGCGATTGATTGCGACAAACTGGGTGTCGTTGTCGCGGGTCACTCTGGCGTTATGGCGGATATGGCGGGCTTTAGATTGCCAATTGAATCTGTTGCGCTTCAGGCGCTCGTCTCTGAGCCGATCAAGCCTTGCATGGATGTCGTTGTGATGGCCAACACTGTGCATGGCTACATGTCTCAGTCGGACAAGGGCGAAATGGTCATCGGCGGCGGCGCGGATGCCTTTAACAACTATACGCAGCGCGGCAGCTTCCACCATGTAGAGGAAACTGTGCGTGCCCTTGTTGAGACATTCCCAATGATCAGCCGCTTGAAAATGCTGCGCTGGTGGGGCGGTATTGTCGATATGACCGGCGACCGCTCGCCTATCATTTCAAAAACGCCTGTTGAAAACGTCTTTATCAATTGCGGTTGGGGCACGGGCGGCTTTAAGGCGATCCCAGGTTCTGGCTGGGCCATGGCGGAGTTGATGGCAAAGGGGCACTCGCCCCTCGCCGAAGAATTCCGCGTCACACGTTTCCGCGAAGGTCAGTTCATCGACGAAAGTGTCGCTGCTGGCGTGGCGCACTAAGGAGGGGAAGACATGCTCTATCTCGAATGCCCATATTGCGGCGTAAAGGCCGAGGAAACAGAACTGAGTGCGGGCGGCGAAGCGCATCTTAAGCGGTTTGGCCCCGGTTCAGATGATGACGAATTCGAAAGCTATTTATTCATGCGCGAAAATCCCAAGGGCGTGCATTTTGAACGCTGGCGCCATGTATATGGCTGCGGAAAATGGTTTCATGCTGCGCGCTGCACAGCGACGCTCGAGGTGTTTGGCACCTATAGCGCGCAAACCTTTGAACCGCCCCAAGAGATCAAAGATAAAATCACAGCCAAACGTAAAGGCTGGAGCTGGAGAGACTTTTCATGAGTACACGTCTTGCCACTGGGGGTCGCCTGATCGATCGCTCAAAGCCGATCGAATTCACATTCGACGGCAAAAAGATGAAGGGCTACGCCGGCGATACGCTTGCCGCGGGTCTGTTGGCCAATGATCAAATGCTCATTGGCCGGTCGTTTAAGTATCACCGCCCGCGCGGCGTTGTGGCCAGCGGCGCTGAAGAGCCAAATGGCTTGGTCAATATGGGCGAGGGGCGCAAGTTCGAACCCAATCAGCGCGTGACCACGACAGAGCTTTACTCGGGGCTTCAAGCCAAGTCGCAAAACCATTTCCCATCACTCGAGTTTGATATTGGGGCGATCAATGCCAAGTTGGCGCGGTTTATGCCTGCAGGGTTCTATTACAAGATGTTTATTCACCCACGGCCCCTGTGGAAACATGTGTACGAGCCGTTTATTCGCCAAGCCGCGGGCCTCGGCAAAGCCCCTGACAAAGAGCTTAAAGATGCCGATCGCTATGAGCATTTCTACGCCCATGTTGATGTGGTTGTCGTAGGGGGCGGTATTGCTGGTCTTCAGGCGGCTTTGGCCGCAGGGCGCAGCGGTGCCAAGACCCTCGTTGTGGAACAAACGGCCCATTGGGGCGGGCGCGCGCCAACAGATGGCGATGTGATTGATGGCGCTCCTGCACAAGAGTTTATCGACACCGCGTTGGCAGAACTTAACGACCTGCCGAATGTCACGCTGCGCAATCGCACAATGGGCGCGGGCGTTTACGATCACGGCTACATGACAGCCTATGAGCGGATCACGGATCATAACCCAGACATGGACGCCCCGCGTCACCGTCTGTGGAAAATCCGAACCAAGCGGATCATTACCGCCACGGGCGCGGTTGAGCGGCCGCTCAGCTTTGCTGGCAACGATATTCCAGGTGTGATGCTCGCGGGTGCGGTGCGGGATTATGTCCATGATTACGGCGTCTCTGTTGGGGATCGCACGGTTGTTGTGACGAATAACGATGATGCCTATCGCACGGCGTTGATGATGGTTGAGGCGGGGCTAAGCGTGCCGGCCATTATCGACACACGCGCCGGCGGTGCAGGGGCCTTGGCCGAGGCCGCCGCAGCCAAGGGCATCCGCATTGAGACTGGCAAAGCCGTGGTCAAAGCTCTGGGCGGCAAGCGCGTCACAGGTGCCGCCATCGGCCTACAACAAGGCGAAGGCGCGGTATTAGAAACCATCGCATGCGACGCGATTGCGATGTCTGGCGGATGGTCTCCAATTGTGCATCTGTGGTCACATTGCGGCGGGAAATTGAATTGGGACGAGACCGAGCTGATGTTCCGTCCGGATCCGACGCGCCCTCCGCTTGATCAAAATGGCGATGGGTTTGTGATCACCGCCGGTGCCGCCAATGGGCATTTTGCAACGGGTAGCATCATCAAAGATGCCGCAGACGCCGGCAAAAAAGCCGCCAAAGAGAGTGGTCACACAGCCACACGCAAAAAGATGGCCAGCGCCGAAGACGCCACTCAAAACCCAATTGAGGCGGCATGGATGATGCCGCAAGGCGCTAAGATTGAGCTGCGCAACAAAGCATGGCTTGATTTCCAAAACGACGTCAAAGTGGCCGACGTGCAACTCGCTGCGCGCGAGGGGTATGAAAGCGTTGAACACACCAAACGCTATACGACTTTGGGCATGGCGACCGATCAAGGAAAACTGTCAAATATCAACGGTCTGGCGACACTTGCTGGCAGCCTCGACAAAGCCATTCCGCAAGTTGGCACAACGACATTCCGCCCGCCCTACACGCCGATTTCAATGGGCGTGATTGCAGGTGAGGCGCGCGCAGAGGCCTTTCAACCGTTGCGCCGCACTCCAATGCACAGCTGGCATATTGAACACGGCGCATATTTTGAGCCGGTCGGCCATTGGCGTCGGCCTTATTGCTATCCTCAGTCGGGTGAAAGCCACGCAGATGCCGTGACGCGCGAGATCAATCAGACGCGCAATTCTCTTGGCATGCTCGATGCGTCGACCCTTGGGAAAATCATTGTCAAAGGTCCAGATGCCGGCAAGTTCCTTGATTTGATGTACACCAATATGATGTCAACGCTCAAAGTCGGGCGCTGCCGCTATGGTTTGATGTGTTCTGAGAACGGCTTCTTATCAGATGACGGTGTTGTTGCCCGCATTAGCGAGGATGAATTCCTCTGCCACACTACATCAGGCGGCGCGGACCGCATTCATGCGCATATGGAAGAATGGCTGCAAACCGAATGGTGGGACATGAAAGTCTACACGGCCAACGTCACTGAGCAATATGCGCAGATTGCCGTTGTCGGCCCTAACGCGCGCAACGTGTTGGAAAAGCTGGGCGGTCTGGAAGTCTCGGCTGACAGCTTACCGTTTATGGGTTGGGTTAATGGGTCCTTGGACGGCATTCCGGTGCGTGCGTATCGCATCTCGTTCTCGGGTGAATTATCCTATGAGATCGCCGTGCCTGCCAATTTGGGCCGCGCGCTGTGGGATAAACTCATGCAGGCGGGTGCTGAGTTTGGGGTCATGCCCTATGGAACAGAAGCCCTGCATGTGATGCGGGCCGAAAAGGGCTTTATCATGATTGGCGATGAAACAGATGGGACAGTTATTCCTCAGGACCTCAACTTACACTGGGCAATCTCAAAGAAGAAAGACGATTTCATCGGTAAGCGTGCCCAGGAACGTGACTATATGGTCAATCCGGATCGCTGGAAATTAGTGGGACTGGAAACACTCGATGAGTCTGTATTGCCCGATGGTTCCTATGCGATCGCCAATGGGATCAACGCCAATGGTCAGCGCAACACTCAAGGCCGCGTCACATCGACCTATTATTCGCCCACACTAGATCGCGGAATTGCGATGGGTCTGGTCCATAATGGCCCCGATCGCGTGGGGGATGTGATCGAGTTCAACACAGTCAATGGCGGAACGATCAAAGCTAAAATTGTCGACCCAGTCTTTTATGACAAAGAGGGAGCGAAACAAAATGTCTAATACCCCTCAAGCGGCGATAGCGCCACAAATGGTGGATGGATTTGCCACCGTCAAAGTGATGGATGCCGCGGGCATGATCACGGTGCGCGGTGATTTCTCATCGGATGAATTCAAATCAACGGTCACAGATGCGACGGGATGTGCCTTTCCTGAGGTCAATAGCCTCGCGTCCAAGGGCGAGACGCATCTTGCGTGGATGTCACCGGATGAGCTGATGATCTTTTGTGGATATGAGGCGGCGCCTAAGATGGCCGCCACGTTGCAAAGCGCGCTATCCTCTCAACATGCGCTGGTTTGCGTTGTGTCGGATGCACGGGCCTTGTTCGAAATCGCGGGCTCGGGCGCGCGCGATGCTCTG